>NZ_JANRHM010000026.1:0-35229 GCF_024733785.1 Barnesiella sp. ET7 | reverse complement strand
CTCCGGTAAGGATATGATTCCTGCGGAGAGTATATACAACTGCTATACGGGTATCGGAGGACTGCATAACCTCAAGCAGTCGGACTTCGCCAGCTACCACGAGTATGCCGAGGCAAAGAAGGAGTTCGAGATGGGACAGTTCTTTACACCGCACGAGGTATGTCGGGATATGGTAGATGTACTCTCTCCCACATCATCAGATATGATTCTCGATATGTGTTGCGGTATGGGCAACTTCTTCAACCATCTGCCCAACCAACACAACGCCTACGGCTTTGACATAGACAGCAAGGCTGTGGCAGTGGCAAGGTATCTCTATCCCGATGCACATATCGAGAAGTGCGACATACAGCAGTACCACTCCGAGCAACGCTTTGATGCCATCATCGGTAATCCTCCCTTCAATCTGAAGTTCGACTTCCGACTATCACAGGAGTACTACATTGACAAAGCCTATCATCTGCTCAATCCCGCAGGCTTCCTGATGATCATCGTTCCAGCCTCCTTTATGCAGAATGAGTTCTGGGAGAAGAGCCGTGCAGGAAGAGTAAACGAGGACTTCTCCTTCATCGGACAGACAAGACTGTCACCTCACGCCTTCACATCGGTAGGTGTAGATAACTTCAACACTAAGATAATGGTCTTCCTGCGTCGTTCACAGCATATAGAGATGAATCCCTACAATGCCGAGGAGTTTGTCTCTATGGCAGAACTCAAGGAGCGTGTGAAGAAAGCCCGTGAGATGAAGCACCGCCTGCGTCTTGACCTTATGCGTGAGACCAACCGCATAGACAAGGAGGAGTTGGAACAGTTCGAGTACAAGCTCGCCAAGTATATGTACGAGTTGAAGGCTCACGCAAGGCTCAACAAGCATATCGACAAGGCTGTAGCTCTTGTTACCAAGTTTCGTAACCAGAAGCCTCCTGAGAATGCCACCAACGAGCAGATGAAGGAGTGGGAACGCAAGAAGCTCACTACTGCCAAGGTACTTGCCACCATACGCAAGTATATCACCTCACAGAATGTCGTACCACGCAAGGAGGTGGCATTGGTAAAGACCTCCTACGGCTTCAAGCTCAAGCAGTATGCACCACGACTGCTTGATAAGGTGGAACACAAGGCGGCAAGCATCAATGACCTCATATTGGATAGCACAGCGCTGCCTATGCCTGAGATAGCAACCGAAGAGAATATGCGACAGATACGCATTGCGGGGCGTATTATCCGCCGTAAGCGTAGGCTCTACGATATACAGAACCAGCCATTTTCGGATATGGAAACGGACGATACTCTTGCCGAATATCTCGATAATGCCACCTTCGTAAACAAGGATGGCGAGGTATGCGAGTTTACCCGATTGCAGAAGCACGACCTGAACCTTGTGCTTCAGAAGCGATACGCTCTGCTCAACTGGCAACAAGGCTCCGGCAAGACTGCCGCTGTATATCACAGAGCCAAATACCTGCTCAAATATGGCAAGGTACGCAATGTTGTGATACTTGCCCCTGCCATTGCCACCAATATGACCTGGACTCCGTTCCTCGCCATCAACAAGGAGCGATACAGAGTGATACGCACATACAAGGATCTTGAAGATGTGCCGAGAGGTATCTTCCTGCTGCTATCCACCTCTATGGTAGGCAAGCTCAAACGCGACCTTATGCGGTTTGTGAAACTGTCCTCAAGGAAATTATGCCTCGTGTTCGATGAGTCGGATGAGATTACCAATCCGTCATCACAGCGTACAAGGCATATCCTGACAGTCTTCCGCAGACTCAAGTACAAGATTCTCGATACGGGAACAACCACCCGTAACAATATCGCAGAGCTATACAGCCAGTTTGAGTTGCTCTATAACAACTCGGTCAATATGACTTGTTGGTGCAGCAGTATCTACCACGAGAACCGAGATAAGGAGATAGAGTGTGAAAGAAACCTCCATTGCGGAGAGCCGTTCCCAGCGTTCAGAGGTCATGTGCTGTTCCGTGCCTGCCACTGTCCGGGCAAGGCAACGGTATTCGGCATAGAGAAGCAGAATCAGGATGTCTATAACAAGGAAGAACTCTTCGACCTCATAGGCAAGACCATCATCACCCGTAAGTTCCGCGACTTTGCAGGCGAGAAATACAAGATACGGACTCATACCGTAAGCCCTTCAAAGGGTGAACACGAGGTATATCGTGTCATCATTGAGGAGTTCTGCCGTATATGCGAACTATACTACAATAGCACGGGTGATACAAAGAAGGATGCAGGACTGAGGCTTATGCGGCAGATCAAGCTGCTTATCAAGGCTTGCTCGGTTCCACACCTCATATCGGGATACTACGGCGATGACTATCCGAGCAAGACACGATACATAGAAACATTGATACGGAAGATACCGGGCAAGGTAGCCATCGGCTGTACCACACTTGCCGCCTTTGACCTCTATGAGAGTTATATCCGTGAACGCTTTCCCGACAGACCGATATATGTCGTGAAGGGAGATGTGGCATTCAAGAAGCGTCAAAGCATCGTGACGGAGTTCGACTCTACCATCAACGGCATACTGATATGCACGCAGCAGAGCCTGAGCAGTTCGGTAAACATACCCACCTGCAACGATGTGATACTGGAGTCACTGCAATGGAACATACCCAAGATGGAGCAGTTCTACTTCCGCTTCATACGCCTTGACTCCAAGGAGATGAAGGATGTGCATTATGTCACCTACGAGGACTCCGTTGAGCAGAACCTGATGGCATTGGTACTCACCAAAGAGCGTCTCAACGAGTTCATCAAGACGGGAGAAGTGAAAGAGCAGTCGGAAATCTTCGAGGAGTTCGATATCACAATGTCCGTAATAGACAGTCTGCTGATACGCTCTACGGACAGCGAGGGTAAGATACATATCAGCTGGGGAAGCCAGCGAGTAACAAGTTAAACAGAAAGTCTATGGATAATATGGATTTAAGCAATGCCGAGGTTGCCGTAACCACACAGCACATTCTGGACGGGAAAGAGTACAAGGACTACTGGGTGCAGATGTCCGACTACAGCGACATGGGAGAATTTCTCTGTGCCTGCTCCGACCTCTTTCCCGAAGAAGAGGAACCGGAATATAGATATACCAAGTGGGAGAACATACCCGACAGGCTGATAAGCCGTGAGTGGATATGTCCCAACTTCTTCGAGATACGCGATGCCATGGAAAGGCTCGACGAGAACGAAAGGGAGTATTTCGTCACTTGGAGCGAACACTTCGGATATGACATAACAACCGATGATCCGCATATGATGGTGTCGCACTATCAAGATGTATACGGTAACACCATACAGGAAACAGAAGAGGAACTTGCCGACATCGCTGATGATGCTTTAGTATATACAGGCATATCGGGTAACTTCTGCGATATGCTTCCTCTTCAGTATGAGATATTCGATGATAACTACAACTAAAATAAAGGATATATGGAAATAAGTTTCAAAGGACCGGTAACGCCGATTGACCCATACTCGCAGTTGGCATTTGTGGAGATACTCAACATCATACTCATAGCAAAGCATATTATGGATGTGAACAGGTATCTCATAGCAAGGAATGTAAACCCTCAGTTCGGCTCACTGTCGGGATATTTCCGATGGTCGTTTGCCGATGAGAGGTTCACACTGTGGCAACGCACGGACTACAACTCCGATATGTGCTTCTCGCATCGCATATTGGATATGCCGTTCTGTATGCTTGCAGCAAGAGATAAAGAGAATGATGAGAGAGTATTCAACTAATCATCAAAGGATATGGAAACGACAATCAAGGTATCCAACAGAGAGATAGCGATACGAGCCTTCGGCCATCTGAGGCAAGAGAGAAAGAGCGACTCTGCACTGCGACTGGCTCACCACCTGCTGCACTATGACCACATATCGCTCGGCATAGGTGAAGTGGACTGGGAGATAGATATGGCTATCCAAAAGTTCGGTGGCAATCCACGAACTGGATACCGATATTCGGCACATTTCAGTTTCAATGCAGAGACGGAGATGGAGAAAGAGAGATACGAAGAGATATTCAATGGTAATGAGTAACCGAAGGGCGGCCACAAGGTCGCTCTTCGCATTTATAGACATATGTACGGGAAACCGAATCCTGCCGTACACAGGTAATGACAAATGAACGAAGCAAAGAAAACACTCACAATGGAGTTCATAGAAAGCATAATGGATGAGAACTACACCCTCGTATGGGTGGACTATCGGGAAAGCCTCAACGAAAGCCGAGGCCTCTTGCAACAGTGTCTTGAAAAACAAGGTTGCGAGGATCTTTGGTCAAAGGTCGAGGAATGGTATGAGGATGCCGAAGAGCAGGCAACACAGGAGATAATCAAGGGACTGAAGAGCCACTGCGTCGACTTCCACGACTTTGAGGAGGACGAAGTAGAAGCCTTCTTCGAGGAACACGATGATGAGATAAGGGACGAGATACGTGAGCGTGATGACTCCACAACGGTAAACGACCTTATCAAGAACACCAGAGATATTCCTGTGCGTGTGGAGATGCTATCCAACTACGACTGCATCAACTCCTGCTGGTTAGAGTCACAAGGTGGCTTCCGATACAAGGAGAGTTACTTCGGAGATATGGTTGATACACTCCGCCTCAACCCTGCAAAGGTGAAGAAGGCATTGACGGAGAAAGGCTATACGGTATATGGCAGATTCCCCAACAGAAAGTATCGTGACGGCAAGGAGCAGGTATCCTACGAGGATTTCTGCCAGGAGTTGGAGAACTCCTGCTGTGGAGCCAACCTGCTTACCTATATCGGTCTTGTAAACCTCAGAGACCTCTACGATGCCGACTTCAAAATAAAAGAGGTCATTATCCCCAAAGGTAACACCTGCGGGCTGTTCAGCTCGATGTATGGCGGTGGCAGTCTGATAGAAATGGAACTCAAGAGCGATGTCAGAATCCGACTGGATAAGGCACGCAAGGACGGCTATGGCTTCCGCCTGCGACTTGACAATGAACGCTCCGAGTATGATTGCTCCATCAAGCATGTCTATGGTGTCTGCGACTCCTTCTTTGGTAAGCAGGTAAGCATCGTTCCGGCAAACTAAATCAGTATTAACCATAAAAATATCAATGTATGAAAAAGATTGAAGTAAAGGTAAGATATCTCTTCGAGGGTACTTACACTGTAGCGGCAGATGACCGCAATGAAGCACGCACAATGGTAACAAGGGATTGCGGGCTGGTATTGGGTGGAAACATCCACACCACACTCAATGATGACGAGGTGGATTGGGAGTTCGATGTTCACCCCGATATGCAGATTCTGTCCTACACAGAGAAAGAAAACGAAATAAAGCGTCTGAAGATGGACTTCTCCGACAGAATAGAGACGCTCCGTAAGGACATCATAGATGCCATACGGCAGTTGCTCTACTCGCACGGGCTGACAGAGATAACCTTTCCCGAAGAACAGTATGATCCTGTATGGGTGATATGGTTCAATTGGGACGGAGACCCATACGAGTGCAAAGTAATGGGAGTAAAAGTAACGGACAATAGCATGACGGTAATTGCTCACGACAAGATTGGCAACAATGAGGTGACTTGTTCCACACCCTTTGAACTCGGAGCAAAGAATATCGACTGGCTATATGAGATATACGATGCCATATGGCAACAGTTGGAAGAGAACAGAGATAATAACGCTTAATGATTACGACTATGAAATTAGACCCTGTAAATGCAGTATCTAGTTTCCACTACTATATGTGGAATGCTTGGGGAGAGGAAGAGTGCAAGATTACTTTCGGAGGTGCTTATAAGCACTTTTGGGAGAAGTGGAACTCCCTTGCAAGTAAATCAATACTCGGAGCGGCAGAACGCTTCTATGCCGAACTCTCGGACAACAACCGCAAACTGCTTGTTAATCGTGCTGTGACACTCTATGACGGCAAGGCAACAAGAGAGGAGCCACACGATGACGATGTATATGTTTGTGATGCTTGCGGTTCAAGAAAAATTGAGATTCAGGTTTGGGTAAATGCCAATACCAATGAGTATCTAAGTGATGTAGATGATGACGATACGGACTGTAAATGGTGTGCAGACTGTGAACAGAGTCAGAATTTCTGCACATTGAGCGACTACAAGCAGCGTATGGAAGACTGGTGGAAAGACCTCGACTTCATTACGATGGAGAGCATAACAGGATTGCACGAGACTGACTACTCTTCGGAAGACGGCTCACAATCCTTTGTAGATGCCTGTAACGATTGGTGGAATAGTCAAGACTACGATATTCAACGAGAACTCTATTTCAAATCACAATCTTAATGCTTACTACTATGGCTGAGAATGAAATCATCGAAAGAATATGTGGCTCGTGTAACTGCGATGAAGCTACCGCAAAGGAGTATCTGAATGATGAGATACTCCACCTCAGAGAACTGCAAGAGGTAAACGACCTGCAAGAGAGCGACATTGAACTCTCTTGCAGTGGCCTCGGCATTGAGTCCGAGTGTATGGAGTATTTCACAATGGTATTAACCTACTAACATCTACTACTATGGCTTACTTTAAGAATATACATTCATTGGCGGAACTCAAGAAGGAGTACCGCAGATTGGCTTTGGAGAATCACCCAGACAAAGGCGGTAGCACAGAAGTGATGCAGCAGATCAATGTGGAGTTTGAACGACTCCACGAGATTTGGAAGAACGACACTACTGTATCGGCAAATGCTTCAGGTTATGAGAACGACTACGCAGGAGCATCGGCAAAGGAGTATACCGACTTCGTATATAACGAGTATCGTTGGAAAGGTCGCAACTATCAAGGACAGCACACCCCTGAGATTGTGGAGCTGGTGCGTAACTGGATAAAGGAGACCTATCCCAAGTATAAGTTCTCGGTATCAAGGCACCACTATAACTCTATCCATATCTACCTTGTCAAAGCCGACTTCGAGGCGTTCAAGAAGGATAAAGGCGTGGTGTTCCACCACGATGTTAACCACTACCATATTGACAATGACGACACCCTCACCGACAGAGCCAAAGAAGTAATGAAGAATGTCTGCGACTTTGTGATGTCGTACAACTTCGATGACAGCGATCCGATGACCGACTACTTCTGTACTAACTTCTATCTTACATTAGGTATAGGCACCTACAAGAAGCCATACAAGGTAGAACTGCCAAAATTAGATTGCAAGGGCAAGAAACCCGATGTGTTCAAGCACCCCGAAGGTGCTGCACACAAGGCAATACGCCAGGCATTGGGCGGTGCATACTTCAGTTTCCACAACAGCCAGCGATTACAAGGCAAGATGGTACTAGGTGAAGATTCCTACGGACATAGTGGCGATAAATACTTCTGGCCACTATCATACTCAAGTGCCAAGACCGCCCAAAAACGAATGGATAAATTGGAGAAAGCAGGTATCCGTTGCAAACTCACAGGATACAATAGCGGCTGCATTGAGTTCCTCGGCTACACTCCCGAAACCGAAGCCCTACTTGAAAAGGAGCGTCAAGAGGTTATCGTTGCTCATCAAGCGTGGCAAGCGAAGCAGGTACAGACAGCATAAAGGGAAAGTCGGTTGTCCTTGATAAAAAATCTGGGCAACCGACTATAGTAGTTTGATTTATGTTATCTTGATTTTATTGTTTCCAAAACATCCAGTAGATTTTCTCGTTCTAAGTCTACTTTGTAAACAGAATCAGCACAGTCATTTTCTTTTAAGACAGATAATTCAGCATTCATAATGTAATCATCAAACCAAATGAATTCGGAACTGAAATCTATTGCATCTGTTTTTAATGCACACCACATCGTAGGTTTAATGAATTTCAACTTTTCTATAACTATATCAGTAAAATACTCTGATAAATATTCTATAGTAGGAGTAGTATCTCCCTTGCAATGCGTTGTCAGCCAATAGCAGTCAAAATGTTCGACTATGTACGATATAAACTCTTCTGCATAGTCTGCGGGATGTGGGTCACGAAGTTTTAATAAAACACCATCTATGTCAATGTATAGTTTCATGCAATCGTTATTCTTTATGGTAAAAGACCAAAGTCATTCTTTCGTTAACGATCTTAGTTTCTCCTGTCTGTTTATATCCTAATTTCTCATAGAGGTGGCAATTGCCTTTCTCTTGTAAAATAGTATCAAGTTCCCATCCAGAACTTCCGTGAATCTCTTCGGCCAACTGCATCGCTTGTTGAGCATATCCCCGTCCTCGAAATTCTTTCATGATGAATATTGGAGAGAGAAATTTATACTTTCCTTCTTCTTTATGATCAATGACGCGTATTGCCCCAACAATTGTATCATCAATCTTGATGTAATAAAAGTAAGTGTATGGTTGCTCTAACCTCAATATAGTTTTTTCAAGCGTCTCTGTTGCAGGACTTGTTTCTGAGTCTTGATACTTTGCATACAAGTCTTGGAAGGCGACAATCTGCATCTTCCATAGATTCTCTGCATCTTGTATATTTGCTCTAACCAATGTTATTTCCATTTCTCCCTGCTACGTTCTTATACATTCCAATAAGTAGAGTACTCTATGTTGTTCTCCTTTAGCCATACGAGCATATTATTATATGAAGCATATCCATCTTGCGAGAACCTGTCGTACAGATAACGAACGATTGCTTTTTCGCTTTTGGCATTGTTGCACAACTTCATCAATTTGGGCATTTCATCTTCTGGTATGGAGTGAATAGTTTCAATAAAGCCATCCTCTCGGAATTTATAATCAATCTCCGAGCCCCAATTGTTTTTATATAGCGTTAAGCACATTCTACAACATGCAATCCAAAAGTGACTTCCTACTCTTCGTCTGTCAATATCCGGAGATTCTAAGTCATTATAGAAATCAACCGATGCCGTACCTTCTGCGTATTTAATAGGCCTTCTTTTATTTGTAAGATGTTTTGCTATACTAATAGTGCCATAAACTACCATAGCTATAAGAGCTATTATTAATACAATAATTCTTATCACCAACATAATTGAAATTATTTGCGTTCAATCAAAATTCCACCCATCTGTGGCCACTTATTATAGAATGATTTAATGTATGACTTCTCTGCGGGAGTACATCCTATCAAGAGTTTGATTTCTGAATCTCTCTTAACTAAATCAACGGTACATACTATCGCATCAAGTTTTTGTTCAGCATCTGTTCCAAGCCACACATCTATTCCCTCATTGTCTGAAGACTTAGTCCCGTCAAGATAACCATAATCTAATTCATAGACAATTTGGGGATAGAGAGGGTGTGCAGAGCCTTTAGGTCGGTCTATAATAATTTTGGATTGGATTATTAGCACGTCCATCAAGTTCCAAAAGTTATCATTGCAACACTTTATCATTTAGTCATTTCTTTGTTATCTATTAAAATGCCTTTGATTATTTAATTGACAATTTTCTAAAATTAAACTTGGTTTCTGTACCAGGCTTAATTTTTCGTTCAGTATATTCAAACTCTAGTTTTCCATCTCTTAAAACAAATGGATGTTCTTTATCATTTACATAAACAATAATATCCTTATACAAATCTAAGTTTGGCATAACAAAATAATAAGAAAATAGTTCTATAGCTTTTTTATGAGTGAACCCCATATCACTATAACCATTAACAAATAGGCTAGTATGCAGTTCTGTTGTTTCAATTTTACATACTACTCTTATTGGTGCACATTCTTGTAATTTAAACTTTACAGATGAAATAAAGTGTGTTCCGTCATTCTTGATGATTTCACTTTCGCAATTTATCAATTCTCCAGTCAGACAATTATACACCATATGAGATATTAGTCTTATTTGACCTTTAGTATGTTGCCAAAAGTTGAACTTGAAATCATTAATATCAGTAGTATACGGATATATAGTAACATCTTGCGTAGTAACACAACGATTATTATCTATAAGTTCATCAGTATTTATACTTTTAATAGTCTGGTAGTTACATTCAATATTATATTGGGGCACCCGAGTTTTATATTGTGATCGAATTATTTGTCCACTTTTGTCGACTTGATATCTATATTCGCCTATTTTATATTCTAATTGTTTTACAATCTCTTTAATCGATTGCCCATTATATATAATCGCATGGATATTTGCTAATGAAGTACTAAACTTTTGAACATCTTCACATGTAACATTATACCATATTGGTAAAAGTTTCCCTGGATTTTGCACATTTTTATAAGTTAGTGCAACATACTCAAAATTAGTCCAATTTTTTTGAAAGAATGATTTTGATAATATAACTATGCCATACTTTGCACTACCGATACCTTTATCAATACTAGCAGTTAATGAGTCTCCAACAGAAAGCGCAAATTCATCATACCAAACTTTATAACCCCGTTTACTCAATGTCTCTGCTAAAGGAAGTGCTATTACCTCTTTATCTTCTTTAGCATATGAAATAAAAATATCATACATAATTAGAACACTAAATTTATTAACTAATTGTATTTTTTGTTGGTGTCTGATTCATATTTATATCGACTCTCTTCCAAGTTTATGATGCCTTTATTAAGCGCATACTCTATTCCTCGTTTCATTGAGACATTTACATTATCCCTCACACTGGCGTAGCCGAATAAACGGGCGGTTTCGCTGATAAGTCCATCCTCGTCAATAGCAAATTGCTCTTTCAGCACTTGCTGGATTGCTTGTGCAACCTCTTCGGGAGCTATATCCAATGCCTCGCGCTCTGATGCCAAACGGTAACCCGAATAGTTTTCAAGTTGCTCCTTGTCTTTCCAGTAGAAAATATCCTCTGTGCCACTTGTAACCAGTCCCATATCTTCAAAGACTTCGGTCAGGTAGGTGTTGATGCGAACACCGTTACGGCTGATGCCATAGTTATTGATTAGTCGCTTAATTAGCAGTCGGCGACTAATGGGAGCCTCCGCATCCAAGATTGTGCGTATATCCTCTACGACAGAGTCGGTATAGTAGCCTTGCGAGAACATTGCAGAATCGGCAATGCGAATTGATAAATTGCTTGTAATATACTCCTTCGCGTTAGAGTTGGGCACAATAATCTCATTCTTGTCAACAACTTCCGCTTGCTCCGAATCTTCAATATCATCAACGATGTCATCCGTATCATCCTCTGCTCTCTCTCTTGTTTTTACTCGCTCAATCTCTCGGATAATGCCATTAAGCACATGCTCTGGAGTGTCCCACCATTCAACCGACCAGATGTTATATATGTGCCAACCGAGTAGCGAGAGTACCGCAGGAGTAGTTACATCACGGTCGTGGGCAGTGTGAGAGGCTACATAGTTATAGCCATCGCAGAGCAAGCCCAACAAGTAGCGGTCAGGGCTTTCCGGATCAATAATTCCAATATCAACACGATACTCCGAAGAGCCGATATTTGTATTTACGGCATAGCCTTTTTCTTGCAGCGCCTTTGCAACGGACTCTACAAAGGCATCCTTCGCCTTTTTCTTTACTCCATATTCCATATGCATCAGTGCAACCTTACCTCGCTCGGCATATTCAAGGAACGATTTGAGATACTGCACACCCTTTGCATTTGAACGATAGAGGTCAATATCTTCGGCTTTGAGCGATGAGAATACCTTCATTTCGTATCTTGCACGCGATACTGCAACATTCAGTCGGCGCTCTCCGCCATCACGGTTGAGCGGACCGAAGTTCATAGCCACCTTGCCAAACTTATCACGGCCATAGCCAACCGAGAAGAGAATTACATCGCGTTCGTCACCCTGCACATTCTCCAGGTTTTTGATGAAAATTGGTTCGTGCATTTGTGCTGCGATAACCTCCAAGTCGGAGTTCTTACGCAACATATCGTTGAGCATATCCTCGATAAGCGATTGTTGGTTGACATTGAAGGTTACAACGCCAATGCTTTGCGATGCTGTTTGTGGGTCGGATAGTCGTTTCTGAATCTCCTTTACGACGGCCTTTGCCTCCTCCTTATTGTTGCGACCGGCACCACGCTCATAGACACCCTTTACATACTCAAACGAGACCTTTGTTGCCATATCGTCATTTGATGGGAAGGTCATCAGTGAGTTCTTATAGAAGTGGCGATTGCTGAATGTAATCAAACTCTCGTGCTTGCTACGATAGTGCCATAATAGGTATTTCTGCGGCATAAAGAGAGCCAAACAATCTTCGAGAATACTCTCCAAATCCTCGCTTTCGGAGTGTTGCTCGCTGAAATTATCCGCCATAAAGAAACTTGTCGGTGGTAACTGATGCTCGTCGCCCACAATCACAGCACTTTTCCCTCGTGATATAGCAGCTACAGCCTCGCAAGTAGGCATTTGCGAAGCCTCATCGAAGATAACCAAGTCAAACTGAGGCCAATTAGTTCCGAGATATTGCGACACCGAAAGAGGACTCATCAGCATTGCAGGGCACATTCTCGATATAAGGTCAGGAATTGTCTCAAAGAGTTTACGGATAGAGACTCCACGACAGCCATTTCTAATACACTTTTGCAAGAATCCTACATCGGAACTCTGTGAGGCTTCCTTGCGAAGCGCAGGTAACATCGCAGACAATCTTACAACCAATTCCCGGCGGGTCAACTCCTCAAACTCCTTGCAAAGTTTGCGGAATCGCTTAATCTTATCCTCAAATAGTATGGATTGAAAGAAACTCAACTCCTTGTCTAGCGAGATGTAGTGGTTTGCACACTGCTTGTATAGACTCTTTCGATAAACATTGACAATATTGCTGTGAGCAAATAGACCACTCTCAAATGACTCAACAACCACCGAAAGCCCATTATCACACACCTGCTTACGGACGACATTATACGCCACCTTGCTGCGCAAATTAACAAGGTCTTTGCTCCATCGTGTGAGAGTTTGAGCAATGCCATCAAGCCAATCCTCGTCATCCTGTTTCAGTGATGTAACTGCCAACTCTTCAAGCGCGGAAACATTTGCAGAGAAATCCTTATATGTAGCAATATAGTCGTTCAGCAGTTTGCTATTTTGCTCTCGGAATTGACTACATCCACCTGCAAGAGTTTTTGCTATATGAGCCGACATATTGCGGTCTTTCAACTGCAATGCACCCAACGCCGATTGCAACTTTCCTAGTCTCTCGTAGTACAATAGGAGTGTTGATGCGTTCAGGTTCTTCAGTTCTCGCTTGATGTTGTAGGTGCTGCCGAGATAATCGATAATGTCATTGACCTCGCCCTGCAGTTTGTGTATTGTACTGATTTTGTCGCACAACACTATAACATCGTTATCGCTTACACGCCTTCCGCTCTTTGCGTATGAGGAGAGTGTATTCACAACCGCGCGGCGGTCAAGAAATTTTGCCAAGAACCACTTTTGCTCTGCCTCCATCCAACGCTGGCGCAATGCCGTGTAGTTCACATCAAGGATATGCTCATTATACTGGGCAAACAGTTCTGACTGTTGAGCCTCGAGTTTACCCTGTAATTCTGCAAGTTCTTTTAAGGTCTTCAGCAAATTATCATCCAGCGAAGAAATGAGAGTTGAAGGCAACTCCTCCCCGAGAATAAACTCTGAAACAAGCACCAGTGCCTCATACTGTTCCTTTGACAATTTGTCGGCATTGTATTCTATCAATGACGCAACAGACCTGGCAAGAGTATGCAGGTTATTTACCTTGCCGGAAATCTCACCGACAAGGCTCTGAATCTGCTCCCTGATATCGGGCGAATAGACCAACATGCCAATCTCGCGCAATGAGTTGTTGTATTCATAGACTACGCTTGCTGCCGATTGGAAATTCTCAAGCAGTTCAGTGTGGTCACGCAATAACTCCGGCGTTAGGGCGTCAATGTATTCATCCGAGATTTTAATTGTGCTATTTTCGGGAACATCTATTGCTGAATATTGCGCAAAACAGTCATAGATAGACAATCCGCAAGGATAAACCTTGTGGAGTCGCTCAACGTGTGCATTTAGCTCTCGTTTGAGTTCATCAAGATGTGAAGCCTCTTTTGCAAAAGCGTCATCACCCATCTGCTGCACAACCTCTGTAGTCTTGCGAAGCTGGTCCATAACCAAACTCTTTTTGGTCTTATTGGAGTGCAACTCCAAACAGAATGGGTCAAGACCGATGGCAGCAAGGCGTTTCTGTACAACCTCCAATGCGGCCATCTTCTCGGCAACGAACAGTACTCGTTTCCCATGGAAGAGGGCGTTGGAGATGATATTGGTAATTGTCTGCGACTTTCCTGTTCCCGGAGGGCCGTGCAAGACAAAACTCTTGCCCGATGCAGCCTCGTTGATTGCTGCTAACTGCGATGAGTCGGCACTAATAGGCAGGGCTATATCCTCTGACGGCAACTCTTCAACGGTATCCGCCTCCTCGGTCATATTCTCATTCAACTTGCCTGATACAAGACTATCAATAAGCGGGTGCTGGGACATCGACTCACGATTGGTGCGGATGTCGTTCCAAATCACAAAGCGATTGAAGTCGAAAATGCTGATAATAGACTCCTCAATAACATCCCACTTATCTTGCTCCATAACAGCCTTGCGAACTGCGGCAAGGATATACTTGATGTCAAGCCCTTTTTCGTTCTGAATAGCGGCTGTAACATCGGGAATCTCGATGCTGTAATTCTGCTTCAAGAACTCAAAAAGCGTCTCATTGAGCAGCGGGTCCTCGCCACGGCTGACCATATAGTAGCCCTTGTTCGCCGATTTACGCTCCAATCGTATCGGATAAAGGACAATAGGGGCAAAGTGTGGGAAACTCTTTCCAGGCTCAAACCACTTTAAGAAACCAAGAGCGATATATAGTGTATTAGCTCCGCTCTCCTCAATAGAGAGGCGAGCCGAACGATATAGACTTGTCAGGGTTTTGGTAAGAGCTTTTGGGTCTTGGTACGACCTCAATGTGTCCTTCTCCAATTCCTTACGCAACAAATCCATTATGGAGTCATTGAGATTGATTCGTTCGCCCAGATCTTTGCTATCAGCAGCAGTCTCCCAATCATCAGGGCGGTCAACGATAAGTATCTCTCTATTTTTGTAGAGCAGTTGCACCATCTCCGTAAGAGATGAAACCATAAAGCGGAGCGTATTCTTGGAAAATCGTATGTTAAGCAGATTGTTGCGTGTACTCAGATCAAGCAGTCTGCGCTCCCACAAATCGAAGCGACTAAACTCATTCTCATCTTTCTTGAAAGTGAAAGTTTCGCTTACGCCCTCTGGGGAAGAGTGTCTGCGCTCATCTGGCTCTGGGTTTATAACCTCATATTCGTGGCCATTATATATTCGTTGAGGTATAGGCTGAACACCTGCCAATCGGGCGCGGGCAATATCTAAAACAAATGAGAACTTCTCAATATTCTTGATGTTATCATTTGCAACGCTGATGGCTTGTTCAAATGGAACTTTATTGCCCTCATTTGCACAGGTTGTCTCTACCAGGAGAATCTCATTGATCCCCTCGGCTGTGCGCTTTGTGATTACAGACGGGTCATCATTGACACTATCTGCAAACATGTCATTTACAAGCCAGCATCCAGGGAAGGCATGGTCATCCTGCAGTATCAATAGCGGGTGCATACCTACTGCTTCAAGACACGAACACATCAGCAATGCCATATCCAAACAGCAGCCTCGTTTGCCTCTGTCTTCACTCAACAACTCCTCGCAAGTACGAATCTTTTGTCCATGTTTTGCAAGAGTGGCTGTGGGATAACAATAGGTGATATTCTGCTCCGAGATAGCCTCGTACAACGCACCTATAATCATCTTTGGTCTATTGGGTACATCGTGAGTATATGCGCTTAACGAGCTGCTACCAGTCCACTTGTTAAGTAATTCCGAAGCTCGCTTGATAATCGGATCAAGGGCAATATGGCGTGGAGTGACAAACGCTGCCAAATACTGCGACATAAATGTATTACCCCAATATTGACAATAGTCAAGCACCTCCAAATCCTTCTTTGCTTCAGCAAGCACCTCTCCATCTTTTGATAAGACCTGAACTGTAGTCGTTGCCTTGGTCTTTTCTGTGAGATTGCAAAGATACGATGTGTTTATCGAAGGATGAATGTCGGGTTTCTTCCAACTCTCGTGAGCTGGCAGACTGACGATATGTTCCACGACAGTATCAGCAAATTCAGGGTCAAAGGTGATTCTGACCTTCAACCCTTCATAATTATTGGGAGTATTATTTCTTACGGTAATGCTACTAATGATAGCAACATTATTTACAGCCAAGGCAAAACTTGCCAATGGAATCTGCTTGATACTGACGGTTAGCATGTCGTTGTTGTTATATAAGCTCAATTTAACTTACGGCCTATTAATTTCTATTTCTTTACCTGCTTTAGATACAGTGGCCGAATGTTCACCATAACTATATAGGTCATCGTAAATTAAATCTATTATGATCTTTCCTTGTTCGTCAATAAAACCCCACTTCCCATTTTTCTTTACAGGAGCCCAATCTCCGAAAAAGTCTCTTACTTCTTCATACTGAGGTAAAATGATTTCATTACCGTTATCGTCAATAAATCCCCAACGATTTTTCTTTCTCATAGAAATCAATCTATCGTCACCAATATAGCATTCGCCATAGTCTCCCATTTCATCATATAGGAAATCTACAACGACATTCCCCTTATTGTCGATAATTCCATATTTGCCATTTTTTATAGCAATCGCTTTACCGATATTATTAAAATAGCCTATTCTGCTATAGACAAAAGGTATTATTATCTTTTTATTAAAGTTAAAAGCACCAACCCGTCCTTGTCGATCACAAACAATTATACCCAGTTCTTCATAACAACAAAGTGTTTCTGGATCATGAGCAAATGATACTATTTCATTGTTGTGTTTATCAATAACACCAGCTTTGCCATCTTTAATAGCGACACAATAATTTTGTTGCAAGAATGAAACAGTTTTGTCGTATACAATGGGAATTATAACATTCCCCTCATAATCTAATAAACCCCATTTATCGTTCTCGCATACTATCATTTGATTGTAGCCTGAAAAATAATCTATAGCATCATATTTTATAGGGATTACCTCACGACCTAATCTATCGATATACCCCCTTTTACCATTGTGCCAAACCAAAATACGATTGTCAAAATAATCTCCAAGATTATCTCCAGGTATGCCCTCTCCATACCTTATCATTCCTACTATAAAAGGGAATGCTATGATTATGCATACCAATCCAAATATTCCTATAATTACTCTAAAGATAACATTTCGTTTCTTAGGCAGTTTCTCACGGATTATTTCTCCGCAATCGTTAATCTTAAATTCTTGTCCCATGTTAAAATTTTATAGAGAATTAAAAGGGGAACCACATTTCACCTGATAGATAAGTGAATAACGCCCCAAGAGCACATGCAATAATAATAAACCACAAACAGCCTTTATTCCCACTATCATCTTTGCTGTTCTTTTCAAGTTCTTCGAGTCTTTTTATTTCCTCCTGGAACTTATATTGTTTGAGTTGTTCCCACGCCTTTTCTTCTTTGGAAATTGCGGTTTTCATTTCAGTGGTTAGTATGGGATTCTCTTTTGCTGCTGTAACTACCGTTATTGCAGTATCTCTAATGCACATCCATAAAACCTTTTCATTGTGAGTCTCTTTAGCAACTTTCCTTCGAATATTGGCTTTGAGTTTTTCTCCGCGTAATAAAGCGTCTTCATATCCAGCTAAATCATTAGGTATTTTAACATCCCTAATAACCTCACCATATTCATTAATTTTATAATTACCCCCCATACTCTAAATTAAATAAAAGTTTCAAGAAATACTCCCACAATCATAGATAGACCTAATAATATTAAAATTATAAGAATAGTTATTGCAACTTTATATGCTATTGGTCGCGATTTGTCAAGCTGATTTCCCTCATAATTGTTGTTGATATGAGTCGGTGAACAAGAAGTATCTGTTTCTAGATTCTGTATAGGCAATGTTTTGTTATTTCTTGTTGTTTTAAGATTAACCATTGCTGGCTTAACTGGATTATTTGGGTGTACAACAGTTTTTTTATCAATAAGTCTCTGTCTAGTTGCTTCCATACGCATTTCAGGCGTCAGATGCGGATTATCCCAAACAATTCTTCTCACAGTGATGGCTCTTTCTTTTAAACAAGCCTCAAGCACTTGCAAGTTCTGAGATTCTGCTGCCAAGCGTTTTCTAACTTCAATATTTAGAGGTACTCCTTTTAAATATTTCAGTTCAAGAGAGAATAATTCATTATCACCTCTGATAATTTCACCATACTCATTAACCTTGAAATCCATCCCCATAATGTTTACTTTCTTGTCGTAGTTAGGAAATTATATCTATTATATGCACGCTGTTTAAGTTCATTAAATAAACATTCATCATATTCGGACTCCATTAAATCGGATTCTTGCATATCTGCAATACAATATAAAGCATCAATATTCTTTGAAAAAACAATAATATTCTTTAGAAACTCTGGGGGCAATTGGCACCAATCACTATTTGTTGCCACACAAGAACTAACAATACGATATATCATCTCCATAAACTCAACAGCTCGCTCAGAAGAATAATTGTTAATAATATCGACGGGTGGCCTATTAGGTTGGCTTAAATGATTCTTCACTATAATCTCCCATAATTCGACATCATTAACCGTATCAAGGAGACTATTACACTGAGAAAAGTCTATTTGTTCCCCTGCCAACATTCTTTTTCTAAGAATAAACTCTTCCTGCGCGGCCTCTTCTTGTGTCTGAATAGAAGTAATACGAGGACGACTGCTATTCTCCAAGAGTTTTTCGCTTACGGTCGAAAAGGTGCTAATGTTTTTTATATCATTTTGGGCTACTAATTCTGATTTAGTATCATTATCCTGCCTCAATATTGTACCATCTTCTTCTATTACATATGAGGTCGTAGAGGACGATGCCGTGTTCTCTTCTTCGAGTTTATGTTTCTCAACATTGCGAAGAGTTTTATCCATATTTTTCATAAGGAGTTTTTGTCTTTTCAAAAACTCCTTACGCGGATCGGGATTGTTGTAATACTTATATGCGAAATATGCTAATAATGAAATTACAATTGCGAGTAGCAATAGGGTCCCCATTTTATACAGATTTTATGCTTTTAATAGTTTGAGAAATGTTGGAAAGTTTCTTAACCAAGAATTTTGACACAACAAAATACACCCCAACAGCTACTGCGACAAAAGCCAAGCCTAACAAAACTTCTTCAAAATGTGTGCTATACATCGAGTTGTAATATAGTACCCACAATCCTAACCCCAAACAACTTACACCAACAATAATGCAGAGAATAAGCCATCTACGAAGATTTACATATTGTTTCCCATAATCCGCTTTCTTCAATTCGTTCGGGAAATTGTCTAATTGTAGTGTCTCAACATACTCTTTATAATCTGGTCGTTTTGCACTTTCTTTGCAAATTTGATAACATTTCTTACGAGCTTTATATGCCGCTAATATATCATCTTTATTAGCTCCGACTCGTATGATGTTTAACATTGCAGTATCCAACTCACTATATGGACGCTTGATTGTTCCATCTTCTTCAATTGCGTAATTCCCATTAATATTATTATTCATTCCCATAATTGTTAATGATTTTTGATTTATATCACTATCCGTATAGCTTATACCTTGATATGTACTATTCTCTTATTATTGTTCCATCTTCTGCAATGCGGAAGCCCAGGTGAGGATTAAACATCTCATCGAAACATTCAAAATATTTCGCTTCGTACCATTCTCCGCCAAGAGTATTGGTTGTAATCAATGTATCCTCAAGTAAAGGGTATTCCTTAATCTCTGACAAGGAAAAGGGTCCAAAGACTGTTTCTTCGAAATTTACATAAAACTGTAGGTCAGGAGATGAAAAGACATCTCCTGATTCAGTAGTTTCCGTCTTCTTTTTACAGCCAAAGAGGCGTTTAAAGAATCCCATAATCGATAATTACGCCTTTTGGCCGAAAGTGTTAAGATTATATATTTTGTTGACAGTGTTATGCTGCTTTACATAGCGAGACATTACAAATATTCCCCATATAATTTGAGCAACATAAAGTATCATAACAATCAGTGCTAAATCTCCGGAATGTGTATATTGATACAATGTTGAGGCGTATTGTAATGCGAATGTTAATATAAATGTGATTAACATTAGAAATACCAAACTACCGCCACTGAGTATTCCGCCTTGGTTTCTATTTCTAGTTAGATACTCATACTCTCGATTTGCCCATTTATAATACCAAACGAAACCGTAGATGCCTAGCGTGATAATGGAGAGAAATATTGCACCCCAAAACCCTCTTGTATGCTTGCCATCTTCCGCACAAGAGATGTTAGTTTCTTTTGCCATTGCAAACATAACAACTACTCCATATATGCCTAATGTAAGGAAAGATAGTAACCATATCTTCCACACTTTACGATTTGTAGGTAGCACCTGTGGAGTTGTTCCTTTTACTTGTGAGAAGAAATAGTCCTCTCTAATTATTTCGCCGTATTCGTTAATAGTGTAATTTGTCTGTCCCATAATTGTATTTTTAATTGTTTGTTATTTAAGTAGTTTCCAGCAAGATTGCGATTCGCTTTTGAATTGGAGAACCGCCCAAAGTATAATTGGAGATAAAATACTTGCAATGCAAAATGCGATACCATCAGATGTGTTACCACCATTATATAATAGTATGACATCTATAAGAAGAGCTAAAATAGACGCTCCAAGTACAATCCAATAACCCAGTTTCTTCCATTTGATGATAAGGAAAGTTCCTATTGCATTAATTGCATATAGTATTCCCATCGCAAGAAATCCATTAACGAACAAGTCTACCATGTCGTGCTGAAAATAAAAGAACTTCTGAGCATTTTCCTCAGTAGCAAATCCCCAAATTGCATATTTACTTATGTAAATAAGATACACCGATATTGCAGCATATAGTATCATTAAGATCACTAATGATGCGGTTGATGCTGAATGTCTTTGTCTAATTGTTTCTCCCATAATAGTTGAGCGTAATGAGTGAGTAATAATTATTCTTCGTCTTTAGGAGCATAAGGTACCTCAATACTTGTTGTTACCTGTAAAGGATACGAGAATATTTCAGCATTATCTCCGCCAATCTTTGGATTGTTTGTGTTGCAAATTAGAGTATATTGGGAAAGATGACCCAACAAGCGAGTTGTGTAGTTTGGATTATTTCTATTTAGGATATCAAGAGCTAACTTAATTGCAATAACAGTAACAAAATCTATATCTACAGAAATGCCTGGTTCAAAAGTAGCTTTCTCCAACTCTTCCTCATTGGTATAGAATTTTCTGTTTTGATTCACACGTCCGGATGTATCACCTAACGCATACATGAAATCCTCATAGTCGGGCATTCCATCGGGCAGGCAATAGAAAATCTCGCCAGCAAACGCTCTCTCCCAGCATCCAATTGACATAAGAGGCATACCAACCTCCTTTGCAATCTTATTTGCATACAAATCACCTTCTCTATTGTCTGCACCGCCTATTACAATTGTGTTCTCATCACAGAATTCATCAAATACATTAAGAGGAACTTCTTGAACTGTCATATTCTGAGTAACCACATGTGCTGAAGGGTTAATTTGCAGAATACGCTCTTTTACAGCATCGGTTTTATATTTACCAACATCCAAAATTCCACACTGGTGACGGCAAATATTATGATATCCGAGAATGTCGTTGTCTATTAATAAAAATCTACCGACACCGGCTTTCGCAAGTTCTAATGCAACTAAACTACCAACAGAGCCGCAGCCAACTAACATTGCGCCTGTTTTCAGCATCATATCTGATTCCAAGATGCCGACATTACGCGAGAAAATATCTAATTTGAGCGAATAAGGTTCTTTTTTACATACAGCGCCCTCGCAATCAATAAACTGAATGCAATCATTTTCAAAATATCCAATAAGTCCTTTGTTTGGATTATTAGTAGGCTTGTTTTCTACAATTTCACCTAATTCAATAAGGTTAGAGTAGTTACTATCGCTTTTCGTTGTAACAATATTATAATGGTTACTGTTTTCAATATGTAAACCATATATCTTACCTACATACTTGTCCTTCTCTAATTCAAGTGGGAAATATACCGTAGGCTTAATCTTTCGTTTTCCTAAAGTAATCATAGTTGTTATAATTTTTCTGATTTAGCAGCTTCATCTCCTGCTCTGTGGCGATTATAGGAATCTACCCACTTATAGAGATGTTTGATTGTTTCAGCACCACTCATACGCTTGTCTTCGCTGGCAAATTCAAGATACATATCCCCATTATCATCAATCTTAACATATGATGATTTGAGCCCATTCTCAGAGGTGAACATTTCTGCCAACTCTGGCATGATAAAATATATTCGAATTGAGCCATCATTGATGTAATTTGTAGAATAGATCATCTGATAGGCCAAGGTGTGTTCTTGACGGGTAATATGCCTATTAGTGATGACTGTGTAAACAAGCTTACCTTCTTCAAAACTACGCTCAGCATTTGTCTCCGCTTTACGTATTGCAGCATCCTCATCGTAGAATAAATCCTTTCGTTTCTGATACCAAGGCATATTCTGATACGCCTTGACAAACTCAATTAGATTCAATGCCCCAATACTAATCAAACTCAACAATAAGCCAAGAAGTACTACCAACGCAAAAAATGCTACAGACAATGCAATTGGTGATAACGTGAGGATAAGAAAAGCTAGCGCAAAACTTCCTATTCCGCAGTAAGCATACTCCTTACGACATAATGGGATGAATATTATGCTTATCAACAATGCACTAATTGCAAGAAAACCATATTTAACAACATTAATAGAAGTATGCTGTTTGATGTACACAGCTGCCTTTGCTTTCTTTTTAATTATCTCTTTTTCTGTTTTTTTGTCTATCTCCGTTATAGCCTTTGTAGCTTCTCTTACACAAACGCCTTTTGAATCGGTAGAGTTGTATACAAGTTCAAAAAGGGTACTCTGCTTACTAGTACTCTCACTAACAATATTTTGACTTGTTTGTATAACTACAAAAAACAACAAGAAGAATGCAGACAACAGTATAAGTACCGTATATTTCAGATGTTTTACATCAGTCTTTTTCGGTTGAATCGCTATTGAAGTCTCGCTGGTTGAGTTTGACTTTTGCTCTGACATACTCCCGATATTCGTCCAATCGTTTTTTTTTTCAGAATACGGGGCAGGATTAAGTCCCTTCTCGGGGAAATGTCTCAATTTGAAATAATCTTCAGGAATCAAGTCATCTCCAACCTCAACATCGACAATTTCGTAATGCAAAGGGTTGGATACATGACGCATAGTCAATCTGAAGTTTGGATCTACATTAACCAATCCTGAAATAGCACCACAGGACCTTAAACCTGCAAAAATGCGATTTGTTCCGTCATCAGTACCTGAGAAAGTATCCATGCTACCTGGGTGTCTGTGCCACAAACCAAGCAGTTCCAATTTGTTCTCATACTTTGTGGCAACAGATTCTGCAAGGTAATTCACAAACTTTTCATCATATTCAAAGTATGCATATTGATGAACAGAATCTATACCAGGAGGTATCACTTCCATAACGACCCATAGTCCATTGTCTAACACGTGGCCCAATAATATGCCTCCTGTTTCAATAGGGTCTTTACGGAAGGTCTCATCGATAATGGCATTATATGCCTTATCCGAGAATATTACAGTTTGACAATAGTTACTCATACCCGTCTATATTAAAGAACTCCGTGAGTATTGAACTGCTCTTGAGATAAGTCACCCGTCAATACTAACTCAAATGACATAAGCCACTTAACTGCCCATGCAATTACAGATGCCGCAGATGTTGTTTCTTTACCTGTTTTAATATTGCCAGCTTCTGCTGTACATAAGTAAAGTTGATTGTTGCTATCCATAAGCAAATGCAAAGGTCTCCAACCAAGATCCTTTATGAGTTCATCAATGTCCGGCTGTATCAAATAAACGCGAACAGAACTACCCATAACCTGCTGAGGGTGGTTGTTATTATATACAGCCATAATGTGCCACTCGTTATCACCAAGTATACCAATGTTAAGAGAGCCAACCCAAGCCAAACGACCATCATCCAATTTATCCAAAGTAAATCCTGGGAATGCGTGATTCATTGCAGCCTTTTCAGCCATAAGGAGTCCAGGATCCTTTTCATACCATTGAGCTACTGCCAATTTGCCTTTGGGAATCACAATTGAAGACGAGTCATCTCCTTTAGTTACATTACCATCTGGAGCAATTGTCACCTTCTTACCTTCAAGTAATTTCTTCTTAAGCTCTTCGCGCTTTTTCTTCAAGATATCATCATCTGCTGCCAACTTTCCTTTCGGAATTACAATAGATGATGAGTCATCTCCCTTGGTAACATTACCATCAGGAGCAATTGTAACCTTCTTGCCTTCAAGCAATTTCTTCTTGAGTTCTTCGCGCTTTGCTTTCAATGTTGCATCATCTGCTGCCATCTTAGTAGCAGGAATAGAAAAGTTCTTCTCCATAAATTTATATTTTTAATAGTTATTAGTTTTAAAGATTTTCATATTCTGTAATTATCCTCTCACATTTCTTAAGTACATTATTGTCGTAATCAAGAATCATTTTGGATAAATTTCTCATAGACTCTACTAAAATTGTAGAATCAATATTATTAATCTCAAATTCCAAAATAGATTCGTTTAGCGATTCCATTTTTTTAGCAATGTGTAATAAATCATCAGATAAGTATGTTATATCACGACGCATGTCTTTTATAACATTAGGATATTCTACTATTTCCATTTCTTTTTTTTAATAGCGAAACAAGGGGCTCAAATTCAAATGATCTATATCACTTACAAGTCTGACATTAGTAGGAACAGCATAATTACTAATGTCATCTAGACTTTTACAAGGCATCAAAGATTTGTCTATTTCATATCTTCGTTGGAATATTCCTGAATGCGTGTGAAATTCAATCCATTCAATAGAACATTTATTGTCATACATAACTATTGATGGTTTAAGATCTTCATCACTTTTAAAGATTTTCAAGAGATTTTCAAGTTTATCTTCATCGAATTTGAATCTATATGGAATTTCCCCTTCTAATATCGGTCGTTTTAAATTTTCATATATTTTTTGTATCTCTGAGATGGATGTTAATACATATTTTCTTCGAGGAAGACTATGCCACTCGAAAGCAAAAGCCTCACTAAAGTTTATGAAATGTAAATATTGCAAGCACCCAAGCTCGCTAAATGAGGTATAAATCTTATCTTTTGCAGATAATGAGTCTAATAACATTCTTAATCTACTTAGACTTTCTTCTCGCCTGCTCCAACGTTCTTTAAAATCTACCTTAGTTGGCTCTTTATTATCACTAGAAAAGAAAAGTTTTATATTGTTATAAATACTTATAGCTTTACTTTGATTTACTGCTAATATATTCAGCCAGCCTCCCAATCCATCATGAGTATATGCACATCTAAACTTAAATTTTGATTGTTGTAATTTTATCATGTCATATATCCGCATATATGATTCAATAGGGAACTTTTCTCCAAATTCACCAAATATTTCTTCGTGCAAAAAATACCGCTCTATATAGTCTTGAAATTTATTTACTTCTATTAGGAATTGAGTTGGAGTCGAGTAATGAGAGTCCGTTTTGGGTTTCCAAGGGAGTTCTATGTCATTAATATCTAATGAATACTGGCTACGATATTGTGATATCGCTTCAAGTTTTTCATCTTCTTTTATTTTTAATGAGATTTCCCACTTCTTTATAGCCTCTTTTTCCTCTTCGGAAAGAGACTCTGGCAACCCTAACAGCCTTGCTTTAAGTTTTTCCCTCTTTAATTTGAGGATTTCATCTTTTCCAATCTCGTCCATAATTTTAACAAACTATATTAGACCTTCAGTACTAAACTCTTCTTTAGACAAATCTCCTGTCAGGACTAATTCAAATGCCGTAAGCCATTTGACAGCCATTGCTATATGAGAAGCTGCAGATGTAACATAAGTTCCGTTACCCATATCTGTATCGAAGAACAAAGAAAGGTATAGACTTCCACAACTATCTCTATATAAATGGCTGCGACACCATTCTAATTCTTCCATTAGTTCCTCCATATCAGGCTCAACAACATAAACTTTAACGCTTCCACCCATCACGGGAGATGGGTGATTGTTGTTATAAACCGCCATAATGTGCCACTCGTTATCGCCGAGGACGCCAATATTAAGAGAACCAACCCATACCAAGCGGCCATCATCCAATTTATCCAGAGTAAATCCTTGAAACATGTGATTCATTGCCTCCTTCTCTACCTCCAAAAGTTGGGGTTCACGTTCATACCATTGGAGTAATTTTACTCTGTTAGATGTATTGCCCATCTCGTCCATACCCATCAATAGTTAAAATCCTTATAATAGTCATCCTGACTTCGATAGTCCATTATCTGCTTAATCTCTTCATTTGAGTATTGACCTGGACGCGTACCATTATCCGGTTCAAAGAAAGTTCCTTCTTCTCTCCAATAGTCGCGTTCCCTTTTTTCATTATGCACGACACCATCTCTTTCTTGTACTTCTTTAAATGCCTCAACGGGTATGCTTACGCCATAGTTATCTCTAACACTTCCCGTATATGATGCACCCGCAGCACACATAAATGTCAAATCTGCTGGGACTCCAGTAAGTTGCTCCATCTTTTGCATTTGTTCATCAAGAAATACCAACAAGTCATTTATGCCTTTCCCGGAAATCCCAGAACCGCCATGTATGTAAAGTTCCATCTTCTCCTTATAGGCATTCATATAATTATCATAATATCGCTGCTGCACAGCATCTTTCCAATCTTGTGCTGTCACATCACTTTGTGCTTCGATTTGCCTCTGCACCTCTTGCACTTGCATTGCAAAATCCGGTATATTACTCATCGCGAAAAATCATTTCTGATAATTTGGATATTCTCTCTTGTGTACTCTCTTTCTCTTGTGTTATTGCATATACATGCAATTGGTGGTCTTCCACATCGAGGGCATCTTATAACTCTGTTGGCATCAGCAATCTGACGGCTACCATAGTTTTCGTTTTGTTGACGCTCAATTACTTTTTGAATGGCGTTGTTAAATCGTTCTTTTTTCTCTTCTGGACTTAATGTTTTGCTCGAACCATTAGCTACATCTATGTCTGTAGGAGTTGTAGAAAAACATGAAGCCTTCGTAGACATATTATATCGAAGATACTTCTCAACTACTGCAAGGATATCTCGCATCTTAGAAGTTGCTTTATCCGTATGGTCCTTTGCTAAGGCTTCCATTAATTTCTCACCCCCAGGAGGAATTATGAAGCCTGGTTCCTTTTTATATTCATCTATTTCATGCTCACAATCATCACATATACACTTCGCCTTTTCATATTTTTCTTGGCATCTGTCGCGTTCTTCTCGACATCGTTCTACTGCAGAAGCCTCACTATCGCAAGACGGTGTATAGTATCCACCATGTGTATTACCATCTTCATCCTCGTATTCATCAACCCAGCGTTGTGATGCGACGCACGAACTATGAGCATTCTCAGCTTCTGCCAATGCTTCTTCAGCGGCACGCAGTTCCTCCTCAAGCACCTTCATTTGTTTTTTTAATGCTTCAATAACCCCTTTTAAATAGGCGTCTACCTGCTCTAATATTTTGAGGATAGAGTCGGCACTATACTCCAAGGTATTATTTAGTTCTATAAGCGATTGGTGATCGCGAATATGTGCTGATGGTTCACTCATAATTTTTTAATAATGTTAAATCAACGACCGCCTAATCCAGATTTAGCTTTTTCATATTTTATAGCCAACTCAATATATGGTGGCAGATAATTATTAGCCCAATGCAGATACTTCTCCGAAAGCTCACTTATGAGTTCTCTACTTGATTTGAAGTCATCTTCAAACTCCGAAAACTTATCGTCCAACCAAGACTGTCCTAAATCAGCCTCGTTATTTTTTAATGTTTCATATGTTTCATTCAACTTTTCAGATAGTTTTCTCAAATTAGATTGAAGATCTATAAGAGATTGTGAACTAACATGTGCAAAATTGTCCATAATTATTGCGATTTAATTAATTACAAATTTTCGTATTCATACACTATATCATAAAGACCTCTAAGAACGTCATCTTCATACTCCTCAATCTTTTTACACAAGGGTTCTATTTGTTCTTTATCTTTACTGAACTCGTCATGATACTTTTTGAATTGAGGATCTTTCCATTCTTGAGAAACCTCGTCAATCGCATTTTCTGTTGCTCTTAACTGTTCCCTCAATTCTTCTACTGTATCTAATAACTCGTTACGAAATTTCTTCAATGAAGTGGAGTTAGTTATAACACTAGCCATAATTCTTTTTATTTATATGGTTTAAACTTAATATTGATATTCCTATTATTGTCTCTGAAATATGCTCTATACACAGAACTTGGACGGTTGAATACAAAGAGTTTGCTGGCAATTGAAGAACCTACAATCTTGTTAGAGTCATTTTCTGTCATTTGCAATGCTACACGATATGTAAAGCTAGATAGAGGGTTTCCTATTCGTGAAAGGTTATCCCAGTTGTCACACTGCATAATAGTAAATACACCCACTGCTGGACCATTCTTTAGAATATAATCAAGCAACATACCGCTTTCCGATACATCATCACCTCGTCGTCCACCTTTATCAAACATTCTTGCTAATTGGAACGCATATATTGATAAGTATATGTGATCTTGTGGACGCTCTTCATCCTTTCGACGTTCATCAATTTCTTCTTTAATAGCAGTGAGGGTTTCTACAATTTCTGCTGTTTTTGAAACTATCTGCGAACTGAATGGTAACGATTCAAATACACTTTGCAGTTCTTCATTCAATGTATCTTCTCGACGCATAAAGTTCAAAGTCACAAATGTTGCACTTTGGTCCGTATGAGCCGTAGATGCTGAGATTGTTGCATAATAAGCAATTCTTTGTGCAACATGTGATTCTCCACCCAATATTAAGATGTTATTAGCAGATTCTTTGCGTAATATTGCACAAACATCTGTTTCGTGAATAGATATTGACTCTCCCAAATATATTCCGATGGATTCTGGCATGTTTGAAGGAGTCTGATGGCATCTAGCAACTCTTCTATTTCTAAACTCAGGCAAATCATTACCTCGGAATACTACCATATCGTGTTTCCTCTTATAATGTAAGTTATCTGAAAATTCTGATATCTGATTTAACAATTTATCAATATCATGTTTTGTAACCAAGAATCCCTGTACCTTATGATTGTCATAAGGAGAGCCAGATTCTGAGTTGTATATACATTCTCCTGTATGCAACTGAGGAACCTTACCATTAATTGGCAATGAGATTAGAGATGAAAAGTCAGCGGGAGAGCTCTTGAAGACAACTCTATTCGCAATTAGGTCTTTAGGTAAGATTGACGAAGATGGGAGTTTCTGAGTTGCCAAAACCAAATTTATTCCAAATTTTCGGAACTCTTGAATAATAGTATGAATCTTGGCATTAGCTTCTCGACTTATCAAATCGTTCTCAATTTCAAATATCTTTTGGAACTCGTCAATAATAACCAACAGCCTAGGAATGTGGAGCGAAGGGTTCTTTGCTTTCAAATCTACAATGTTGCTAACATCATTGTTCCTACAAAGTTCCATTCGTCTTGCACCTTCCTCTACCAGCTCATTTAAGATGCTAAGACCAAATTCTCGCTCTGCTTCTGGAGCGATTACACGAGCATGTGGCAAATTATGTAGCGCATACGAATTAAACTCAACTCCTGAAAAATCTATAAGATACATATTTAATTCGTCCGGAGAGTAGTTGATGGCGGCATTACAAATTAGGGCATGGAGGAATACGCTCTTTCCAGAACCTGGTATACCTATTACGACAGCTGAATTCTGACCACTTTCTTGGGTGATTTTTAGTTTTTGAATTTGTCTGTCCTCAGACATTCCAAATGGAATTTCAATATACTTAGCACTTCTTCGTTGCCACCACTCTGATTGGTTGGTCATATAATCAGCGAACAATATCGCTTCTTCTTTACGGATTTCAACACCCGAATTGACATACTGCACTATCTTGCGCAAATGTTCTTCCGTGAATGAATCAAAGTCTATTTGTTCATTATTTTTTGTCAAATCATAGACGGAGCAAATACGCTCAAGTTGCCCCATGTTGCTACTATTATATGCCTTACGTGTATCTTCCGAAGAATCAATCTTGTCTTCATTAACCAGCATTATAACATTTACGCCAGCTCGAACGCCATTCTTTAATATTTTTTGCAACAGAGAGAGTGACTCACTATTGAATCCTATTGGAAAGTCCTCTATAACAATCACATGATACGGTTCCTTATTCTCCTTAGCTTGGTTATAATCATATAATGACTTAACAGAGCCCAATAAAAGATTCTGGATTATATTGCCTATGTGTCTTTCTTTCTCATCCAAGTATTTTCGGATATCTTCAGGCCTTGCTAAAATCTGGAAAATATTTCTATTTAGGAACTTAAACACATCACAAGTTCCATCCATTTCTTCTGCATCAATCATGGCAACATTTAGTTTGCCAGGGGATGATGATGCCATTAAGCGACCCACCAATGAATTTACAACCTGATGAGCTTTTTGCTTTGTGTTATTATTGTGTCGAATTATCAGATTTTGGTTATTCAATAATTCAACATAGCAATTTTCGCTTATGGTTATATTTTCTCCAAGTATTGCAAACCTATGTTCTTTCTTTCCAACCATTACTAATGATGATGGCATAGTCCCCTTGTCATCAATACTGTCCCATAAAGACATATCTGCCTTTGATGTCTCATATAGATGGTTGAAATATGCCTCATAATAGGATTGCCCGCTACTATAAGCATTTTTAATCGCTACCAATATGTCTCTTTGCAAACTCTCATAGGCTTGCTTTACTTCGCGTTTCTTTACCGCAATTTTTTCTAATTCTTCAGCTTGTATCTTCTTGTATTTTGCAATTATCTCAGCACGACGTGTACTTAAAGTTGCTTTAAGGGAAGCTATTGCAATATCTACATTTTTAGAGTTCTTAATAGATTCTATTTGCTGATTTATTGTCTCAATTAAAGCACGTTCTTCCTCATTTGACTCTTTAATACATTTTCTATGAGTCGCTTGAGCACTATTATCTAATAACATTATATCATTCTCGAAAGAAGACTGAATTCGAAGTGCCTTTTCGGTTACAATACCCAGTACCTGCTTTAACGAATTAATGAATTTTGAGTATTCTTCTATGTAATATTGTTTTTCTAACTCAATAGTAGGGAATACTTTTTGGTATATTATCTTTTGACCATCTGCTGCTTGAATAGTATTCTGAATCAATACACATAACTCATTGCAAAGTTCACCATATTTTGGCACGCTATCGATAGCCATATCATACACTGGAGTATCAGGCTCAACATCGATGGCATCATCAAGCTTATTTTGCAATCTTGACAATTGGTCTTTCAGTTGTACAATTTCTGCCTCTTGTTCTTCAATTATCTCTTCAAGTTCATCAGTATTTGGCGTTTCAACAATAGGGGTATCAGCCTTATTGTCTTCCTCTGCTAATAAATCTATGGCAGATAACAATCCTTTAATTTCACTGGCTTGTAGCCAACTATTCATATTGTCTATGCTCAACAAAGAGTTTGGTTCTATATCTAAAAAGGAGAGTTCGGGTAATGAATATGGGCCATAATTATCCTCGCCTAACCTTAGATAATATGTTGCATTGTAGATGTCAACATCATCATTAGAATTATCATCATGTGCAATAAAGTCAACTAACTCTGGATATGATTCTACAGGAGCCCATTCTTCTGATAATGTAGAGTAAACTTGGACATTCGGCATTAACCCAAATGTTTTCATTTGCTCCAATTCGTATGGACCGAATTGTTGTCCATCTAGCTCAACAAAATAGTGCGTATTCATAATTCCTTATGCTAAAATTCTTAATATTTCTTTTGCTTTACTTTTACTGAATCCTCTTGCTCTAATCCATTCTCCACCTTTACTAGAAACAATAACATCGGCGAAAAATAATCCGCTACTTAATGAAACACTTGCTACATTATGCCTTGCGATAACAATTGTCGTATAACCGAGTACGTACCCTTTGTAATAAATGACATTATAATCATCTATTTCTAGCATATCTGGGTATAATGCATTCTGATCTGAAGAAACACGACTTGCTATGAATGTTGGCATAATATTAGTTCGTTGAAGATAGCTTTATGCTGTAATATATAAGTTGTATTAATGAAATTATAAAGAATGGGACAGCTACGATTACAGACACAATCATAAATGAGATAATTTTCATTACAAAGCCCATCCCTCCTTGATCAAAAGACGTTCCTGCAAATATGTTACTCCGCCATGTTTCTCCAACTCCTATAATCGCTAGCCCTGCTAACCCTAAAGTCAATACTCCGATTAATGCGGCTTTTCTTTTTTGCTTATATATTAGTTGCTGATTGTCATATAGCGGTTGTCGTGTTTGAATGTGAGCCTGTTGATTGGTTGAATTGAACAAATGTCTTAATTCTGGCATTTCAGAAGCATTTATCCATTCCGAATCTGTACGACTTACCAATGTGTCTGGCAACAGACCAAGGTTTGAAACCTCATCAAATGAATAAGGTCCAAAAACTTGATCATCAAGAGCAACATAATATTGATTTGTATTTGCCATTTTAATTACATTATAATCTTCTCGATGTAATCTTTTGGAACATGCGTAGTCGCATAACCTAATAGGGCAAGATGTATAGCAATCTCCGAATTACTCATACCACAACAATGCCCAATGAAGCCTTTAAGAGGACCTTTCACAATCCTTACCGCATCACCAATCTCAATGTGTGCGCTAAAAGTAACAGGAGATTCAGAATGCTTTAGTAGAAATTGTATCTGCTCGATTTGTTCATCTGGAATCGGAGTTGCCAACTCTTCTGCACCAGGATAAGTTATAAATTTCATTATGAACGGCAATCGACGAAATTCATCTTCTTCATCTTTAGCGAGACGAACAAAAACAACCATAGGTATTACAATCCTATCTATCTTTTTCTTGCGGTCACTCCATTGGTGTTCTTCCTTTTGGATCGCTACATAATTTTCTATTCCAAGTTTCTCTAGTTTTGTCGCAACTTTCTTTTCACAATTAGTATGAACAAGAGCCGCAACCCAGCGTTTTGGGTACGCTTCGCGGTCGTTTGTCCCATTGACAAACGAACTTCTCTCTTTGCGAACATCGCTCTCTACCGCTATCTTGTTCATAGTAAATAGAGTTTATTTTTAGGAATAGTTCCACAAAAGAACTATGACCCGTTTGCAAAAATACTAAAAATTGTTCAATGGATGGCAGAAATGGACGATTATTCTTTCTTCTCCATGAAATTAAATGAAAGTACCAAATAAATTTATATTCAATGAATTATGATAATTTGATAATTTTTTCAGGACAAGCAACACTAATATTTATTGTTTATAAATTTTTTATAAATCAGCGGGCTGTGATTAAAAATGTTGTAAAAATACCAGTAAACAGATTTGCATAATATCTTAAATCAAAGACTTACGAGATACTTATAGTTCTTTTGTGGAACTACTCAAATAATGACCTAATAAGTCCCTGATTGGCATCATCTATCACCGAGTTTTCCAACATTGTTAGATAAATCTGTGTTGTCTGTTCAGAGGTATGTCCCATACCTTGGCTGATGACCGAAATTGGTACATTGTGATTTCTCGCAGCAGTAGCCCAACTATGGCGAGAGGTGTATGATGTCAATTTGCAACCCGCAGGTAACATCTTTGATAGGCGTCTCAATAGGCGATTATGATTGTTGATTGCCACTTGATACTCTTCGTAAGCCTCCTTTGTGTCATAAGAGGTCAATATCGGGAAAACATAAGGAGACAATGCTGAAGAGTATCGGTCAATTATCCGCTGGATACTTGGCTCTATACGCACACTCAATAATTGCCCTGTTTTGCGGCGGGCATAACATATTACTCCATTTTGAATATTCTCTTTCTTCAAATAAGCAATATCCACGAAAGCCATTCCACGGGTACAATAACTGAAAATGAATATATCCCTTGCAAATGCGAGTGGCGTTCCTTCTGCCAACTTGAGTTTATACAACTGTGATATTACTGATTCCGATACAGCACGCTTGCGGGTACGATCAATGCCCGTATAGATCTCCGTAAATGGGTGTGATTGCTCAACAAGTTTTTGTCTTACCGCCTTGTTGTAAACGGCTCGCATTATACGCATATAGAATGAAATTGAGTTCCTAACCATCCCTCGCTGCACAAGGAAGGCATTATATTCAGCAACAAGTTGTTCTGTCATTGCCGAAAATGGCAGATTGACCCCGCCAAGAAACTCGGCGAAGTTCTTCATCGTTTTCTCATAGTTCTTTGCTGTACCCAAGCGATTAGCATTACGCATCAAGCGAATCTGATTCTTCATAAAGTCCAAAACCGACACATGACATTCCGGGGACTTGTAGCGTTTAATAATATCTCCAACCGAATAGGTTACTTTGCTATTATCCAAGTCTTTGACAATTCGTTTCAATAGTGCAATATCACTATCTATACGATTCTGAATAATGCTCTTGTCTGCAACACTTACAACAACCTGTTCACCTATTGCATCCCATTCGTCAGGCTGCAATCGGATATTGGTCGTTATCTGTTGTGTCGCTCTACGATGAGTCACTTGATAAAATATAGTTCCTGCACGCCCTACGACTGATGATGGGCGTAGTTTTACTTTAATTGTTGCCATAAGCGTGATAAATGATTTAAGATGATACAATAAGAGCCTTCTCTCAATTGCTTAAGGGAAGGCTCTTTAAATAACGGCTACGGTATATACAGCAATTGAAACTCTCTTTTTCTGCGGCGTTCGATGCTGGGAATAGGTTTGCCCTTATAGCAACGGTACGATATGTACTCCTCGTAGATATCCCTGTCGCCGGACTCTATTTTCTTGATAAGGTTACTCTTCGGGCGTTTGCCATATCCTAATAATCTGCTGTGGCCGACATTGTAAGCTAAAACCGTTAGCAACAG
>NZ_JANRHM010000025.1:0-36150 GCF_024733785.1 Barnesiella sp. ET7 | reverse complement strand
GTTATAAAGTTTTATTCTTTTTACGACAGTCCCTATTATAATCAATGATTCCATTTTCATCTGAATAATCCAATAAGTCTGGGACTTTCTTAGCTAATGAAGTAAGCGATTCGTCTGTAAGCAAAAATGCAAAACGGATTATTTCACTTGTGGCATATTTGAAAAAGTTTATAGCTTCCTTCTCTGTCGCAAATGTTTTTAACGCCACACGTGAACGTCCAAATGCGCTATGATTATCAACAATAGCTATCTGGTTACTACGCTTTTGTCCTCCAGCATTAGCACTAGAAACAATTACTTTCCATTTATTCAAATATTCACTTCCCGATGCTATAACATTTTTATTAGCAATATACCAACGAGCTCTTCCGCTTTTACCAGCTTTATCATTAGTAAAAAGTTTAATCTCTGTTTGGGGATTATAATAATCACCATCATTAAACTCTTTTACAAGAGAAGGATTCTTCTCAACAAAATCACTTTCAATAGAGAATAAATTACGAGGAAGTATAGAATCATGTAAACATCCGAATGATTTGATTGCATTATCCAATCTCTTAATAATTTCATTATCTTGAGGATTGAGAGAAAACATATCATTTCCTGGATTGTTTGCTTGGATAGTAATCGTTTTACCACCTACAGAATATTTATATGTAAATCCACATTCATTCTTTTCCATGTTTTTTAGTACAATGGAAAGTCCATCTGCAATAGCAACATCTTTAAATATATCTTTAGAACAAGGGAAAAATTCAAGTAGAGCTAAATGAGGATCATTCATTTGGGCCAAACCAAATTTTTCAAGTCCTTTTCCTGAACGATGAATCCACCGAGAGCCTGGATATATTAAAGCTGTATATTTTCCTATCTTTTCACTGATAGTTTGGAAATATTGAAAGATACTTATGCTTACCTTTTGTCCATTTGTACTTTCTTTCTGATCAACAACCTCTTGATATGGTGGATTTCCCACTATAGCATTAAATTTCATATTGTCATTATCTATGGCTTTCCAGTAAGAATGGCCTTTGGCAACTTTGGCTATAAAGTTTTCCGGCTTGTTCTTAATCTGGTTGATTAAATCTTCAAAATATCTTGTATTCACTTTCGCTTTACGGAATCCGGCAAGCGTACGTTTGGTAATGCTCTTTGCCATTGGAGTCTTACAGATGACAAAGATGTTTTCAGCTATGACCTTGTCCCATACAGTCTGCTGCTCCTCTATCGTTTCTACAGCGAACAGAGAAGCCTTCACTCTGGCTCGGTAAATGCCGTATGCCATATAAAGCGGATAAAGTCCGGATTTGGAATTGATCTCCAGAATACGGGATTCAGGGGAGAAAACTTCTGCGGTAACTTCTCCTTTGTCTATAAACCGTGGTTCAGAAATTACATTCTGATACTCTGTGTCATAGAAGTTATAGCCTCCCAAACAGTCACCGAGGTGCATGTTTACCACGCGCCACGGAGTAAGTACCGTTTCCTTGTCCGGATTACGGAACGTACTGAAGATGTCCGTAATTCGTTCGATTCGTTCCTCTATACTCAGTTTGTCCGCGGCACGTGCCATCGCACGGATTCGTTTTCCAGCGGCACAGAATATTTCCGGGTCATAGTATTTTTTGAAGCTGTTGAATTTCTGCTTGGTCACTCCCTTGGGCATGAACTCTTCCCATGACTGCGGGTCAATGAGCGAGGCAAAATTATCAATCGTGATTTCCTGATTTTCATCACTCAGTTCCGCACCATAAATCAACAGTGGCATACGGATGGAGATGCCTCGGAGTATGGAAATGGCAGCTTCTCTGTTCTTGGTTTTCTTTTTCAGTTCTTCCAGCCGTTTCCGTTCTTCCTCCGTAAGTTCCTTTTTGGGTTTCTTCTCCAGCTTCTCCTTTTCCTCGTATTCCTCATTATTTAGGCCTTGACTGTTGATGTCCACCTGGTTGGTCTTGGGCATGGCTTTGGTCTGGCCGATGATCTTTTTCAGGTCATCGAATTCCTGTAGTTCCAGATCATCCAGTTTCATCAGCTCATCATTATACAAGCTGTTGTCCTCAAACCCGTTACGGACGACACGTTCCACATATACCCGTTTCAGCTGTTCCAGCATATGGGGTACGTCAAAGCGGTTCATCTGTGAGCCTTCAATGGATATGATGGGACAGAAATTGATAAACTCTCCCATGGCCTTGCGGTCACTTTGTGAAGTCTTTCCAGCCTTGGCCGATATTTTGGCGGTTTCGGCTATCACTTTCAGGGTACGGTCCGGAGCAAAATCAAAAACGTAGCACTGCTCCTTCATCCGTCCGTTGATAGTAGCGGGTGTCTGTACACGAAAGATAGTCTGCATATAACTGGATGCGGCCGTATTGTAAGAACCGGACAACATGAATACGGCAGTCCATGCCTTTACGCTTACTCCGGTCGTCAGCCGTCCGCAAGAAAGGGTAATGGTCCGTGTGGCATCCGGATCTTTTCCGATAGCCTGTTCCACGGCTTCCAGGGCATCAAGGCTTTCCTCGTCCTGATCACCGTCACCGGCTACATTGACCACCTTGAAATGCTGGAACACCGGATGTGTCTGGAGCATGGCACTCAGAGCCCGTGCTTCCTTCACACCAGGCACCATCCAGAGGGTATGGCGGAAAATATTCCGGTATTCCTCGTTGGCATATGGATAAAGGCTGTTCTTGTCCTCCTTGGTAAGAAGATTCAAAAAAGCCTGCACGTCTTTTTCATGACAGAAACTGCCGGATTCATTGACCCGGAAAAACTCCTTGAAATTAAAGGCGACATCTTCATCAACAAATTCATGAAGCAACCGTCCCAAATCGTAAGTATAGATATTGAGTGTTGGCAGTGAGGCATACGGATTGGGGTCACCAAAATGGAGTTCGTCCCAGCTCATCTTGGCCCGCTGTTCCATCACATAGTCCCAGGTATAGATTTCATCCTCTTTGAAATCATCCAGCAGGTTGAATGGAGTACCTGACAGGCGCAATACTTTGGTCTGTTCCTTGACCAGCTCTCCCATAACCGCTTTACCCAGTTCGGTCTGGGTGCCTTCGTGCGCTTCATCCACGATAATCAGGTCCCAATCGGTAGCAAACACCTCGTTATTCTTGTCAAAGTTGCCACCCACAAGTTCGGAACCGCGCAAATCCTGCATGGATGCAAAATAAACATAATGAAGCCCGTTGCTTTCTGCCCGCCGTTCTAGACTGGCAAAACTATCCCCGTTGTTCTTGGAACCGTATGCAAAATCCTTGCGGTCGTAAAATATCTTACCGAAATCCTCAAACCATCCGGCATCCACCACAGGACGATGAGTCAGAATCAGGGTACGCTGAAACTCCATATCCTTGACAACCTGCAGGGCAGAAAGAGTCTTTCCGAAACGCATCTTTGCGTTCCAGAGCATCTGGTTGCCTTTTCTGAACTGTTTTTTAGTCTTGTTGATGGCTTCCTGTTGTTCCGGCCGGAATACAATCGGAGAATATTCCCGGGTAACTTCCGCTGATGAAAGGGAGCTCCGGCCTTCCTTGACAGCCGCAATGGCACGCTTGACTGTTTCCAGATCGGTGATGAACCATTCATTGGCCTTGTTGACTGTATCGAATACTTTCTTTTTGATACCGGAGCGTTCCAAGACATTGTGTACCTCTTTGTCGTTGAACGAACGAAGTCCGCCACGGTTATAAACGGTCAGTTCCGTATATAGCAGATCGTATGCGATGCCTGCCGTCTGTGTGTACTGGTTGATACGCTTTCTTGCCGCTTCATTGAGCGCCTTGCTGTTAGGAGACAGACCGAACACGTTTTCATCCTCACAGGTAGCCTCGCCAATCTTCAGGCATCCACGGTGTGCCGCATCATTGATACGGAACACATAGATAAGTTTTAGTTTCAGGGACGATGTGAATCTCATGCTTCTTCATTTATGAGGTCGATAAATCGGATTCGTTTCCCCTTTTTGCCTGTTGCCTTGTCTGTAGCCCGCCAGTCCTTGATGATGCAATAAATTCCGTTGTGCTTGGTCAGGTCATTTTTCAGACAGCCCTCGCACGGTTCCCGTCTTTCAATCGTACCGAACAGACTTGGTTCCATTCGCACACGTTCTCCGCAACTGTCCGGCACAACACCTTTCAGTCCGTCCATCTGCCATACATTCCAGGAGATGATATAGGCTATATGGTTGATGGATTTAATTTGCGGATCTTTACCGAACTTGTCCCGGTAATATTCGATGAAGGATAAGAGAAGGGCTTCACGGGCAAGAAGAAGACTGTCGCCCTGCCATTCATAGGCGTAGATGCTTCTGTAAGCATCCTTGGCTGCCTCCAGCCATTCACGTGTTGTCGTAGTATTCTCACTGACAATACGGAGCTTACGGTCGAGCAGGCCGATACGCTTCTCCACGGGAATGAATGTTCCGGTAGTCGTATCATACCTGCTTACCAGATAAGGAGCTTCTCCACAGGTGATTTCCAACCGGTTTTCCCGTACATAGTCTTTCCATGTCCTGCCTTCAGGAAAAGCAATCTTATCCGGATTGATTTCCCATGAATGTGTACCGTCTTTAGATGTCACTTCATGGTTAAACACATCTTTTCTGCCAAACCAGGCTTCATCGATAAGGTTGTTTTGGGCATTACATATCCAGGACGGAGTAAATACCTCCGCCATTTCCCGAGAACGTGTGCTTTGGGTATCCCTGTGTTTCAGAACACGGGGCATGACCACATGCCCGTTCTTTCCGGTTATCAACTCTGGGAGAATCTGTGACCCGTATTCATAACCTTTGCCGAGCTGTTCATAATCGGAAGTAGCCCAGAATATATTACACTGTTTTCCTTCCTTACTCGTTGTATGATCTTTGAGCAAGGTATTCAGTAAGTCGGGTGAAAGTTCTTTCAGTCTGTTCTCCAGTATGTCGGCTTCTCCGGTCGTTTTCTCCATCTTCTTTCTGTGCGTAAAGGGGATGAGAAAGTCCCGGTGTCTGCATCTTTCTTAGACAGAGGGAGATCTCAGGCTATAAGGCTGATTTGCTGATGAATTATATGTGGGATTGCTAAACAACAGTTGAATTTCAATGACTTCCGGATGAAAATCCAACGGCCGGAATTGCAGGATTTTCAATAAAATGTATAACTTTGCGCAAGAGTGAGTCCCTCTGTCTAAGAAATGAATGCTTTTGCTAAACGTTCTCCAATCCTACAGACTTTTCAGGATTTGTGCGTTGGCTTTGTCCACTACGGAGTTATCCAATGAGGCCAGATAAATTTGTGTGGTTGCCTCGGAATCATGTCCCATTCCTTCACTGATAACCGAAATCGGAATGTTCTTGCCTTTGGCTGCGCTTGCCCATGAATGACGGGCACAGTACATGCTCAGAGGAACGGATATATCGGCCAGTCTGGCTATTTCTTTAAGGTTTCGGTTTATTCCGGACATGACATTCCTGTAATGCTTGTGCGTATCCTTAAAAGGATATTTTGATACCGGCAAAAGATAAGGACTGAGGCTATCTACCGGGTATTTGCCGACAATCTCCTGCATACATTTTTCCCACCTGATAACCAGCTGCTGCCCGGTCTTTCGTCTGCGATACGATAAGAAGCCGTTCTGAAGATCTTTCTTTTTTAAGTGAGCCATATCTATGAATGACATGCCACGGGTATAGAAACTGAACAGGAACATGTCCCTTGCAAATTCCAGATTAGGCTGTAAGGACAGATCCAGATTCTTCATACGCTTGATGGCGGATAAGGAAACGGCACGCTTGACGGTCTTGTCCACTCCCGTATAGACATGCCTGAAGGGATTGCGCTGTTCTATCAGTTCCTTTTCCAGGGCACGGTTATATACCGCCCGAAGGATACGCATGTAGAATGAGCTGGTATTCCGTACGACACCTTTTCCATGAAGATAGGCTTCATAAAGTTGCATCAGGTCTGAATCAATTTCAGACAGAAGGATGTCCCTGTCCCCTCTGAACTGCATGAAACTTTTCAGGGTACAGGAATAATTTTCAGCCGTGCGTATCTTGCCCATCTGTTTTAGACGGGTTATGATGCCTTGCATGAAGTTGAAAAGCGACTGTCCCTCTGTATTGCTTTGAAAAGAAGCTATAATATCTTCTGCCGTATATCCGGCTTTCCGGTTATCCAGTTGGCGGATAATCATATCCAGCCGCTTCAGGTCCCATTCCATGCGTTCCTGCAAGGATAGAAGCAGATTGCTTCGTTCCGAACTACCGACAATGATACAGCTTACAGTCTCATTCCATTCATCCGTAAATATCCGGTAATCCGTCTTTAACTGACGGATTACACGGTTCTGGATAATCTGATAATAGACGGTACCTTCCTTTCCCTCTATGGTGGAAGGTCTGAATTTCACTTTGACACTGGCCATAGGCTTACTTTTTAGGTTCGTCCGTAATAGACTTGTCCTTAATGGACTTCGCCTTGCTGTCCAGTTCTCTCGCTGCCTGTTCTTTCAGCCGTGCCTGCTCGGTCAGGGTGGCCTGTCTCTGTACCGCTTCCTCGTAGGCTTCCACGTCCTCACGCATTTGTTCTATCCGTTCGTTATCCCGGTTCGGTCCAAAGAGGTTCTCAAGTTCCACAAGTTGCTCGGGGGTAGCCTCTCCTTTCATCTTGACATAACGGTACTTCAGATCATTATCGACTTGCTCGTCATCTGTTCTCGTCGAAAAACAGAGAGCCACGGACAGGGCCACGATTGCCGCGAACATCACGGAAAAACTCCCAAGGATGTACGGGGATTCCAAACTCAGGCTGAAATGATGGTTGATATTGCTTGTCTTAACGGCATTCTTTCTGATTGTGTCATTGGTCTCATAAAACAAGGCTTCCACTTTCTCCTGGTTCTGCCGCTGTTCATTATGCATTTCCGACAAGACCTGTCCAAGTCTTTCCTGTGACGAGTTTTTCCTGTCCATGGAAACCATATCGTTCTTGATGGCGGCAAGGCCTTCGTACACGCGAGCCAACAATTTGCGAAATGTCTCATGACCATTCCGGACTTCATTCAGCACGGACTCATCCTGTTTATTATTAACTGTCGGGCTGTTGCCTTCCGGCGAGGGGACGGACAACCCGTTGATTTTGTCCTCGATTCTTTCCAGGCATCCGAAGATGCTCTCGATACATTCTTCCATTTTCATATTCCTGCAATTTTAATGTTCATGAATTATTTGAATGGGAAAGGACGGACTACAATCCGAATCCTTTCCTCTTTTGTCTCTTCTTCCTGCGTCTGCGCAAGAGTTCTTCCTGAGATAACGGCTCTTCGGGAGCGGTACCGTTTGTAGGACTGAACAGTCCAGGTCCTGTACTTTCGAGAAGATGGCCTCCGTCCGGTATCCTTTGCTGCACCTTACGTTCGGATTCCTGTTGGGATTCCGAAGTCTTCCAGCCCAGCCGGGCATTCAGTCTGGCAAAGCTGAACTCCCGGCTGATCTGTGAAGCCTTGAAGGTCTGCCCGTCCTTAGTGAACCGGATTCCCTGTATGTCCTCCGGCCTTTTTATCTCCCGGGTACGCTTTACAAATTCCAGCCTGATGCCCCGGCGAAGCAGATAATCGTTGAACTCTTTCCATGTTCCGGAGTGCTTCAAAGCCGCCTTGACGGCATTGAAGATTTCGTATTTCACACGCTCCGAAGCATGGAGTTTCTCCACGTTAGTCTTGCCTTTGTCCTCGGCGTATGTCAGCCCGTACCTGTCCTTAAGCACTTTCGTGGCGATTTCATTACGCTTGTAATCGCCTTGGGAAGAGATTACCCTGCCGTCATACCCGATGCGGTTATAGACCAGATGGCAGTGCGGGTTGTCCGTATTATGATGCCTTACCAGAATGAACTGGGTGTTCCTTATGCCCATCAGTTCCATGTATTCCCGGGCTATTTTAGCCATAAATTCATCCGTCAGCAATGCCTTGTCCTCCGGCTTGAAGCTCAATGCGATGTGTCCGACAGGCTGTTTTATCTTCGGATTAAGCTCACGTTGGGAGTTGAAACTGGCCGTTATTTCCCGGATATTTCCCAGCAATACGCCATCTGAGTCAATGATTGCCGCGTTGTCCTTGCCCATCACGTAGCGGATACAGCCGCCGAAGGATTTCCCTTTCTTGATTTTGCCAATCATGACGGCCTCCTTTCTCCGTACCTGTACCGGACAATAATCTCCTTGAGCTTCTGCAGGAGTTCTGTCACCGTCTTTTGGGTACGGTGGAATCCGGCCTGATGGGACAGACGGGTCAGTTGGTTCAGGTTGTTCGCCATACCCGTAAGACTGCGTATGAAGGTAGTCTCCTCGGCAGAGTGCCTGGCCGTTATCGTCGTCTCAAAGGCTGATACGCGGAGAAATTCCGCCAGCGTGAGGTTGGCCTGTCTGCTGCGCCGGCATAACCGTTCATAGTCTATCTTGGAGAATTTCACTGTAACGGCTTTGCTGAGTTTGCACACTCCGCTTACTCTGGGGCGTCCTCTCGGCCTGTTTTTCTTTCTGTCATTCATATTTCCTTTGTTTGATTTCTGATTATTCTTTTTCTCACAATCTGCGACCATCGGGAGCGGATTGCCTCCACTCTTCGGGAGTGGAGCGAGGTTTTTCGGGATGCCCGAAAGATAACCTCGCTAACTTCCAAAACTGAAGTTTTGTCCGTTACTCCCTCAGGTCGGCTACTGACAGTCTGAATACTGTAATGACTGAAGTCAGTAAGCAAGTCTGTCATTCAGGAAAATGTTACAGCTTTCGCCACAGCTCGAAGTCCTCCGAGTAGATTTCAAGATGCTGCCGGGCGATGTTTTCAAGCAGTCCTGAAACACTCATTTTACGTCCTCCCAACCTGCGGACAAACTCGTCCAGCCTGTCACGTACCTCGCCGCTAACAAACACGGGCTTGCGGTCTTCGATTCTTGGAACCTGAAGAAAGGCCTTCCGGTATTCGTCCAGAGAAAGTTTCCTCTGCCTGGTGCTTATACGACGCTGAGACGCTGGAAAGGCTTTCTCTCTTCCTGTTGGCGGTTGCCGGGTCTCGGATGGAACTTCTATTTGTTCTACAGACTTTGCCTGTTCTCTATTTCCGGTATCATTCAAGGATGATTCCAGGGCAGTTTCAATGCTGCCATCTGACGGGAGTATGAGTGACATATCCGTACCTGTCATAGCCTCCCATTCTTCTTTGGTCAATTTCTTTTTTGTTACCATACATTTTTGATTTTACTCGGTTTACTCATTGGTCTCGGTGCGCACCTTGACTCGTTGTTGTGAGCAAAGGAAATGTGTATAGTGAACAGAATCAAGCAAATGGAGATACCGTGGCAATTATGTAACCTCGTGCACTATACCGATTGGGCGGTCGGTGCTACCTGCTGTGATTTGTCGGAGTGATCTCTCCATACCGGATTGTTCAAGCGGATTCCGTTTATGAAGAAGGCTCATTGTATGCGGTTGATATGTAACATGATGTCATTCCGGGCAACGCATCGTCACCGGTCTGAAAATCCATTGCAGTGTGATTTCTACTGCTTTTATTTGCAGTGGGAACAGGATAAAACAGTCACATTTCCAGCCGAGAATAGGACAATGAGACATGATGGAATATCGGCTGTAAAAGACCTGTTCTGTTACGGAATCTTGAATATATGTTTAAATAGAAAATAAAGAAGAAAATGGAAATCATCAGCTTTGAAAAGAGAACTTTCGAGGAGATTGCCGCCAAACTGGATCACTTCGTGCATCGGGTGGAAAGTCTGTGCCGTGAACACGGCGGAAAGGAAACAGGTGAATGGATGGACAACCACGAGGTCTGCCGCAGGTTGCGTATCAGTCCGAGAACCTTGCAGACCCTGAGGGATAACGGGACGCTTGCCTTTACGAAAATCGGGAACCGGACTTACTACCGTCCTGACGATGTAGAGCGGGTGGTCGGAAACGTGGAGGACAAACGCAAGGAAGCCCGCTGGAAAGGCAAGACCATTTGAACGAGTTTCAAGAATAATGTATAACCAATATCAAGCGCGTATGAGTAATGAAATCAGAGAAAAGGACCACGAGTGGGTAAAAACGTTCCACTCGAATTTCGACAGGCTGCTGGCCCTGCTCGAAAGATTATTGGAAAAACGGCAACAGTCTGCCTATGGCGATGAACTGCTGACGGACAAGGAAGTGGCATACCTGTTGAAAGTGAGCCGGAGAACCTTGCAGGACTACCGCAACAACGGCATTCTGCCTTACACACAGGTAGGCGGAAAGATTCTCTACCGGGCTTCCGACATAGAAAAAACACTGATGAAAGGGTACAAGGAGGCGTACAGACTTAATGAATAAAATCGGTATCACTCTATTGGAATCTGTATCACCTATCCAACATGTGGTTGATGCAGATTCTATTTGTTTTATTGCAAAAGGTAGGGAGAAAAGCAAATAAAGTGGGGAGAAAATAATGAGAAGTAGGAAGAAAAATATATATTTGTGAAAAATAGAAGATAATATGCAAACCGAACTTGAAAAATTGATCTCCCTTTATCGGGAATTGGAAATAGACAAGCAGATAGATTATGACAAGTTCTATTTGTATTCACTCATTACTCATTCCACGGCTATCGAGGGATCGACTATAACAGAGCTTGAAAATCAAATCATGTTCGACCAGGGAATCAGCCTGAAAGGGAAAAGTATCACGGAGCAGAACATGAATCTTGATCTTAAAAACGCTTATGAGACTGCCATAAAACTAGCTCACGCACATACTGATATAACTATTGATTTATTGAAAAGTCTCTCTGCTCTTGTTCTGAAAAATACCGGACAGGAGTATAAGACTGCATTGGGGGATTTCTCATCTGCACAGGGAGACTTACGCCTGTTGAATGTTACGGCAGGAGTTGGAGGCAAATCGTATATGAATTACAGTAAAGTCCCGGTAAAACTCGCGGAATTTTGCAATTGGCTGAATCAAGAACGAAAAAATTATGCAAGCAAAAGTGTTGTACAATTATACGAGCTCAGTTTTGATACCCATTATCATTTGGTGACTATACATCCGTGGGCTGATGGTAACGGTAGAATGGCACGTCTTGTAATGAACATGCTTCAATTTGAGTTTGGATTGATTCCGACCAAAATCCTTAAGGATGATAAGGAGGAATACATCAAAGCATTGGTGGAAACCCGGGAAAATGAAGATTTAAGTATATTCCGGAATTTTATGACTGCCACTATGGTGAAGAATCTTGCTTATGACATTGAAACTTATCGTAAGTCCATTGAAGATATTCCGGAGAGTGGGGAGAAACTGACAGAAAGTAGGAAGAAAAAGGTGAAAAGTAGGGAGAAAATTATTGCTCTGCTATCTCAAGACAATTCACTAAGTGCAGCTGCCCTTGCCGAGCGGATAGGCATAACCCCTAAAGCTGTGGAAAAGCATATTGCCAAGATGAAGGCAGAAGGAATACTCAAGCGTGTCGGACCGGATAAAGGCGGACACTGGCAGGTCGTAGAAAAAACGGATTGATTTTTCTGGAGGGAGCGCAGTTTACCGCCTGCCCATTTTATTATATTTCTAAAAAATATCCTTTTTTAAGTGATGAAAACGGCATATAGAATCGGACGTGATTTTAATTTTCTTCTATATGCTGTTTTATTTTTTATTTTCTGACTTTTCCGTCAGTCGCTTGTTTCCGCTGCCGTCGGCGTTCATTGTACAGACGTGAAAGGGAAAAGGTTTTCGGGCTGAATACGCTCTGAAGGAGGAAGATTCTGCCCGAAACGGCATAGCCGCCAGACCTTTTCGCTTTCAAGAGAGTCTGTACTAACTTCTATGGACGGCGAGGAAATAGGCGACTGATGGGTATTTTTTATAATTCGGAGATTGAAGCAAAAACTGTCAAGATATTCATGCGGATAATTAACCGCAGAATTTGCGGCTTATTATCCGTATGATAGAATGATTCAACATAATTTCTGAATTGTTTGAATGGGTTGCTGTTAACGAGAAAGATTGCTTGAAAGTACACTCCTTACATTGTTCATATCTTTCAGAATGGAACTGTCTAGTACTCTTGCATAATGCTGCGTCATTTTGATATTGGAGTGACCGAGCATTTTGGCTACATTCTCAATGCTGACTCCATTGGCCAAACAGACAGATGTGGCGTACGAGTGACGTGCTGTATGTGTCGTCAAATTCTTCTTTATCTGACATAGGTCGGCGATCTCTTTCAGGTAGCTGTTCATCTTCTGATTGCAGGGGACAGGTAGCAATACTCCTTTCTTTTTGCAGGTAGGATAATCTGCATATTTCCTCAGGATTTCCAAAGGAATATCTAATAGCGGGATATTACACATATTCTTTGTTTTCTGACGAGGCTTCCTGATCCACAGGTTCCCGTTGTTGTCTTTTACGATATGCTCTGGGGAAAGCTGTTGCACGTCGATGAAAGCCAAACCAGTAAAGGCAGCAAAAATAAAAACATCACGAACTACGGTGATTCGCTCCAGAGGAAACTCCTTGTGGTAGATGGTTAGCAGTTCGTCCATGGTAAGAAATTCACGGATTACTTCTTTTTCGTGGAACTTGATACCGATAAACGGGTCTTTGGCTATCCATTCATTGGCCAGTGCCAGATTAGTAATCTTCTTCAGACATTTCATATAACGGATAACGGTATTCTGCTGACATTCCTTTTCCGTCTTCAGATAAAATTCGAAGGCACGTACCAGCTCACCGTTGACTTCCGCCAGCGGCAGATCATCCTTTCCGTATTTCTGTCTGATAAGTTCGGCAAGATAGCGCTTACAGCTTTCATAACGGCGAACGGTAATCAGGGCGTAGTCTTTACCGACCAAGGCACGGCATTGGTCATTGTGCTCCTGCATGGTACTGATGAGGGTGCGTACCGCTTCCGGTTCTTTGTCCTGTCCGAAAAATATTTCCTGTAACAGACGTGCCGTTATAGGCTGGTTCTGTTCTTCCAGCTCACAAAAAATCTGATGTAATTTGATTCTCGCATTTTCGATATAGGCATTCAGATCGCATGATTTGCGGCTTTTTCCTCTGGCGGATTCCTTTGCCTGACTCCAGAGAGACGGGTCAATGCTTTTGCGAATGTTGTTTTCAACTCGCGTACCATCTACAGTGATACGCATACAAACGGATGCTTCTCCGTTTTTCAGCAGCTTGGTCTTCTTCAAGAAGAAAAGCACATTGAATGAACTTCTTTTCATTTTTCCTACAGTTTTTAGTTTGTACAAAAGTAGGAAACCGTCCCCGTTTTCTTGCTATGCAAAATATTGACAATCAGTGAAAAAGAGCCTAATTCGGTGGAGATTTTTGCTCCACCTTTTATCTCCACCTTTTGCTCCACCTCAAACGGTAATATTTTGCCGTTTTTTGCGTGTCGGGAGAAAACAAAAAATCCCGATTTCGCTTGGAAATCAGGATTTTACTGTCTTTTGCTTTTCTTCAAAGTGGTGCCAATAGTAATTGAACACACTTCCCCCAACGGTTTATACACCACCCCATCGGGGCAAAGCGACCGAATCAACTCCTGCAACCTGCTCATGCCTGCTCCTCCTCCAATTCGGCCACGATTTTGTCAATTGCAGCACGCAGTTCGTTCTCACGGGCCACGATGCGGCGGAGGCGGCTGTTCAGCTCCTTGATGTCGGTTTGCGGGCGGGTATCTTCGGCCTCGACATAGCTGCTCACCGACAAATTGTAATCGTTCTCGACAATGCGCGGGTAATCGACCGACCGGGCTATGTATGGCACATCGGCCTTGCGGTCGAAAATGTCGACAATTCGGTCGATATGCTTCGGTTCCAGCACATTGTTGTTCGTCTCCTTCGTGAAAAAGCCTTCGCCGCTGGCATTGATAAACTGGATTGCCGTGTCGGGCTTGTGCTTGGAGAGTACCAGGATATTGACCGAAATCGATGTGCCATAGAACAGGTTGGCGGGCAGCGAGATGATGGTCTCTATATAGTTGCTGTCGACCAGGTATTTGCGTATTTTCTGCTCGGTTCCGCCGCGGTAAAAGATGCCCGGGAAGCAGACGATGGCGGCTCGCCCCTTGCCCGACAGGTAGCTCAGCGCATGCAGCACAAAGGCAAAATCGGCTTTCGACTTGGGGGCTAGCACTCCGGCGGGGGCAAAGCGGTCGTCGTTGATGAGCGTGGGGTCGCCCGAACCAATCCAGTTGATTGAATAGGGCGGGTTGGAGACGATGGCATCAAAGGGTTTCTCGTCCCCGAACTGGGGGTCGATGAGGGTGTCGCCCAGGGCTATGTTGAACTTGTCGTAGTTGATGTTGTGCAGAAACATGTTCATGCGGGCCAGGTTGTAGGTGGTGTGGTTGATTTCCTGCCCGAAGAAACCCTCCTCGATAATGTGCTCATCGAACTGTTTACGGGCTTGAAGCAGCAACGAGCCCGACCCGGCGGCCGGGTCGTATATCTTGTTGACGGTCGTCTGCTTGTGCATGGCCAGCCGCGAAATGAGCATGGAGACATTCTGTGGGGTGAAGAACTCGCCGCCCGACTTCCCGGCATTGGCGGCATAGTTGTTGATCAGAAACTCGTAGGCATCGCCGAACAGGTCGATCTGATGCTCCTCGAAATTTCCGAAGTCCAACTCGGCTACCCCGTTCAAGACGGCGGCCAGGCGCTTGTTCTTGTTATCGACCGTGTTGCCCAACCGTGTACTGGTCGTGTCGAAATCGGCAAAGAGCCCCTTGATGTTCTTCTCCGAGGCGTATCCGTTGGCCGAACTCTCTATGGCATCAAAGATTGCTTTCAGGTCGGTATTGAGATTGGGGTTGGTATAGGCTGTTTTCACCACGTTGACAAAAAGCTGGCTCGGGTAGATGAAATAGCCTTTGGTCTTGACGGCATCGTCTTTTATCGCGGGAGTGATTACGCTGTCGGGCAGAGTGGCATAGTCGATGCTGCTGTCGCCCCCCTCGATATAGTCGGTGAAGTTCTCACTGATATACCGATAGAACAGGGTGCCCAATACAAATTGCTTGAAATCCCAGCCGTCGACGGCGCCTCGCACCTCGTTGGCAATCTTCCAGATTTTGGCCTGTAACTCTTCTCTTTGCTGTGTACTTGTCATTTCAGTAGTTTTCAACGTTCAGTAAACCAGGGGGCATACCCGGGAGGGAGGGCGACGATGCCCCGCATGCCCGCCGGTTCGGGCCTGTCGGGCCGCACCGCTTCTCCCGCGCAAACTGACCGCGCGGCCATACCGGCAGCCCCCCGGCCATTCATCGCTTCACGATTGTCGTTTGCCTATGACAAAGATAGGGATTCCGTCTGATTGGACGAAGAAAAGAGCCGTACTTTTTCGCCAACGGCTGCGGGGAGATGCGGCCTGGCAAAAAACAGGGAAGAGCCTGACGCACTACCCGCCACGGGGTTACGGAGGCTCTTCCTGTGCAGAGGGTTCAAAGTGCACGGAGGCTGTCGCTCAGGCCTGTCAGTCGACGGCAACCAGCTCGTATACCCGGCATCAGGCTGTTACGTCATCGGTTCGCCATCGGTCGACAAAGCAGTCATACATCTCGACAATGGAAACAAATTCACCATAAAGGTAAATCGGGAAGGTAAAAAAGCAATATATGTGGAGAAAGTAACGCTTAACGGCACCGAATTAAGCAATTTCAAGCTCGAACACCAAGCTATCATCAATGGAGGTACGCTCGAATTTTGGTTAAATGCCCGATAGCGCCGTAAACCGCTTATTCCCACAGAGGAAAAATATCAGATTTGTCATCTTTTATCACGACAAGAGAATGAACCAGTACCCAATAAGAAGGCAGAGTGTAGTGACTTTTAATAAGCCAGATACACTCTGCCCTTAATTTAATCAGCTAATCGAATACAATAATGTCGTTTAGCAGTTATTCCGCCAAACTCATAGAATAAGGCATATCTTCGGGATTAATTCCACGATTCAAGTTTGGTTTGTCCGACATTGTATAGTCAAGTTTTGCTCCATTTAGCAAATCACCGTATTTCAAATAGTTTTTTGTGTAAGCTTTTCCGTTGACTTTGAGCTCGTCGACATATCTGTTTTCGCTACTGTTCTCCCGGGCGGTGATTTCGATTTTCTTCCCATTGGAAAGATTGATGCAAGCCTTTTCAAACAGCGGTGCTCCTAACACATATTCGTCAGTACCAGGGCATACCGGATAGAAGCCGAGAGCGCTGAATACGTACCAGGCCGAGGTCTGTCCGTTATCTTCGTCTCCGCAATACCCATCGGGAGCGGCATTGTACAGTCGGTTCATCACTTCGCGCAAATGATACTGAGCTTTCCACGGTTGTCCGGCATAGTCATACAGGTAAATCATGTGTTGTATAGGCTGATTGCCATGAGCATAATTACCCATATTCATAATCTGCATTTCCCGTATCTCGTGAATAACGAATCCGTAGTAGCTTTCGTCGAAGACCGGAGGCAGATTAAATACCGAATCGAGCATCTGTACAAACATTTCTCGACCACCCATAAGTTCTATAAGGCCGTTTATATCATGAAAAACCGACCAGGTATAATGCCAGGCATTCCCTTCGGTAAATGCATCGCCCCATTTCAGAGGGTTCAAGGGAGGGAACGAACCGTCTTCGTTTCTTCCGCTCATCAGACGGGTTGCCTTGTTAAACAGATTCTTGTAATTGTTTGCCCGGGCCTTGTAGATGGCAATTTCCGCTTCGGGCTTGCCCAGTTTCTTACCCATCTGATAGATGCACCAGTCGTCATAGGCGTACTCGAGAGTGCGTGCTGCATTTTCGTTGATACCGACATTATAAGGTATGTAACCAAGTTTATTGTAGTATTCATATCCGAGTCGACCCGTTGAGCTTATTTCAGAATGAACGTTTGTCGTCGCATGGACCAGCCCCTCATACATCTTTTCGGCATCGGCCTTGGTTATTCCTTTCAGAAATGCGTCGGCAACGACCGATGCCGAGTTGTTTCCAATCATACAGTTGCGATGTCCCGGACTTGCCCATTCGGGGAAAAATCCGCTTTCAAGGTAGGCATTCAGCAGCCCCTCCTGCATTTGCTCGGCCATCTCGGGATATACAAGATTCACGAAGGGGAAAAGGCTTCGGAATGTATCCCAAAAACCTGTGTCGGTGAACATATATCCCGAGAGAACCTGCCCGTTGTAAGGACTGTAATGTACGGTTTTTCCGTCGGCCGTTATTTCATGGAACATTCTTGGAAAAAGCACCGAGCGATAGAGACAGGTGTAGAATGTACGCATGTGGTCTATATTTCTATCGCTTATCTGGATACGCCCCAGCACTTCGTTCCATCGCTCGCGCCCATTTTCCTTGATAGTGTCAAAACTCTTGCCCTCGACTTCCTTCAAATTCTGCAAAGCCTGTTCGGGACTGACAAATGATGAAGCGACAAATGCTTGAATCTTTTCGCCTCTTTTCGTTGAGAAACCTATCGCTGCCCCCACATGGTTATCTTTTAGCTCCGATTTTCCCTTAACTTCTTTGAAATCGGACCATACAGACTGATAGGTGTAAGGTTTATCAAATCGAACGACAAAATAATTTTTGAAATTTTCGGGAACCCCGCCACTGTTCTTGGTGGTATATCCCACAATCATATTCTCTTCGGGAACGAGTTTTATGTACGATCCTTTATCAAAGGCGTCTACAATAATAAAAGAGCGATCTCCCTCGGGGAATGTGAAACGAAACACCGCAGCTCGTTGAGTCGGTGCAATTTCGGTTACGACATCATAATCGGCCAAATATACCTTGTAATAGTATGGAGTTGCCGTCTCGGCCTTATGGGAGAACCAAGAGGCACGCTCTTCTTCATCAATTTTCAGATCCCGGGTTACCGGCATGATTGAGAATTGCCCGTAATCGTTGATCCACGGGCTAGGCTGGTGAGTCTGCTTGAATCCTCTTATTTGTTTGGAAGAATAAGTATAAGCCCAACCGTCACCCATTTTACCCGTTTGCGGAGTCCAAAAGTTCATACCCCACGGCATGGCAACCGCGGGATAAGTGTTTCCGTTTGACAAAAGAAATTCAGAGTCTGTTCCCATAAGGATATTTACATAATCGACAGGCTCCAAGCCTGTTTCATAACTGGTCGTATTCTGTTGACAACCAGCCAGCATTGTCAGACCAATTGCAGATAACAGTTTCAAAGTCTTCATATCATTTGTTTTAGTTTGGATTTTCCGGAAATAAATAGTTGCTGACAAAATAGGAATAGTCATCGATATGGAATTTATGCAAAGATAAGGTTTTAACCGACCTCACCTTTGACAAACTTGAATATTCCTGATGTATGATTCTTATCAGTCGTGTATTTGAGTATGTATACCCCATCGTTAAAGTTATTTATATCCATATTGATGCTGCATGAATCTGGATTGGATTCATAAACCTTCTGCCCGTCGACGGTATATACTGCAACTTGGTGTATAACACAATTGCTTAAAATCTTTATTATATTATCAGTCAAGTTAATATCGGGTCCGTCGTTATTGGCAAGAGAAGTTTCCACCGAAGAGTCTTCTTTTGATTTCAGGTATATTCGTAACAGTTCAAAATAAGAGGGCGCATCTAGCAATATAACCGAATCGTCCAAGGCCTGTATCTCTTTTATCAAGTCGCAATACCAGGTAGGAGTCTTCAAAATATTTCTAAACCAGTGGAATGGTATTTCTTTCCTCTCTTTTATTCTGTCTACAATTTTTTGAGCCGCTATTTTGGGGTCACTGTCGTTGATATCCAAGTCGGCCCTCAAAACCGGCATATTGTTATGCAAACTTGCAATGGTCGTTTTTTGAGGAACAATACCATTGGGACTGAAAGATTCATAACAATCCAACCCCTCATCATTTAATCCCGGAGCCGTCCCATCGATAATAAAGCCGGTTATGGTCAAGCCCCATTTGGTATAATACTTTTTACAATGGTTAGCCCATACATTCAATCCCGATGGAAGGCCCGATATCTCTCTCGGCTCAATGAGCATTCCCGGCATCAGATAACCAGCTCCGTTATCAGATGCAGCAAAATAGTCATTTTCCGTTGCTGTCACTCTGAAATTATGTAACACATGAGGTACACGCTCTTCCAATACGGGACTTATACACCACATTAATGGGAGTTTCCCCCGGTTTGGATCGTCCCAGATAGAGGGCGTCCTTTGTGTTATCCAAGATGAGGCATCATAATCACCCACATAGAATATGATGAAATTCTTATTTTTATAATTTACCTTCCCATCTTCTGTCAACAAGCCTCTTTCAATCAAGTCATCATTGCTTACCCATTTTTGCTCATAAGTATTCTGTGTCTCGAAATGTTGCCAAAAAGAGGCATTTGCCAAAGCCCCATATCCAATAGCGTCAGCATCTTTAAATGCATTGTATGCACTTATTATACGGCTAAATTCCCATTCGGTAGGGACATCGTCATGAATGCCGTTTGCATGCTTGGTATATTTAAATGCCCAGGCCGGGAAACCGCCTATATAACACATTTTTTGATTGTCGTTTTGCCGATATGCCAACAGCAGCATCTCTTTCAAAGTATTCAAGTCGGTTCCAACCGGTTGCGACGGGTCGTCTGTTGCTGGTTCATCGCCCCATGGAGATAAATCAAAGAAAAAAGCTCCTTTACTGACAAAAAAATCATGGTTGCACAAGGTGTGATGATTTCTTACCGTAGCCATTGGATTTGTTTTCCAATACTGATCGATATAATATGCCGCATACGCAGTATTACACTTTCCTTTCTTGATATAATTCTCTATGAACCATATATAGGGATCATTTTTTAGCGAACCGCTCGATACCCTGTTTGTCCCAGGTATAAGACTTCCGGGGGTTCCTGTAAACAGCGACGTTCCATCTTTGTTGACAAGCCATTGCTTGACTTCCAACTTGGGGCCATTCAATATGAGCCTGGAATATAAACTGTTGGGAGACAAATCATAGCGAATGGCGACTAAATTTTCTATTCCTGCAATCGATGATGCGACATTGCTCGTTGATGCCACTTTTCCATCATAGATCACGGCTCCATCGATTTTTGATTTGTAAGCCTCAAATAAATCTTCAAGAGTTTCATAGGTTACTGTCTGTTTCCCATACAGCCATTCGCCTTTTTGCGAATATTTGTTCCACCAATAGGCATCTATATCGTTATTCCCTTCCATGACGAAATAGATGTATAGGTTGGGAGCATTTTTGTTGACAATGCCTTGTAAAGTGGCAACCGCATGGACATCGTCCCATGCGGTATTGATACCGTCGATCGTGTTAAGATCGGTTTCCAAGGTATATCTCAAATCAAAAACGCCTATTGTACTTTGCGATTTAGCTGCGAAAGAGACTAGAAATAATAGAGACAATATATAGATATGTTTATTCATAAATGTGATACATTCGTTTGATATGAAATAATCTGGTATAATAAAATAATCCTCCTATAACAAGGTAGATTCTAAATTGGCAATCCCCTTGTTACAACTTACCCCAATATCTTTATCGGGCCATTCGATAACAATAGCTCCGCAGGGGTGACCGGTCAACCGTTTCGAATAATCGAACGTACAATTGTACTCGTTCAGTCGCCTTATTATAGAAATGTGCTCCTCAATTAGATAAGATAAAACGCTTCAAATTAATATTTTAAATACCCCGGAATCTGTTTTTACAATATATATCCCAGGATTTAAATTTACTTCAAGCCTATGGCTGTCTACATAAGACTTGAATACACAGATACTGTTTATGGAATAAATCTCTACCCATTTCAAGAGCCCTGCCGGATTTTCAAGAATTATGTTATTGTCATTCTTTATTATTCGAATATCTCCATTGCTTGTGGTTCCATGAATGGCCGATTCTGTGTTCCCAAATATGACATTCTTAACGTTGGCATTATTGCCTTTCCAAATCATTTTCAAGTTTTGTACACCATTCATGCTGATGGCTGAACTGCTTATTTTATAGGTGGATAATGATCCTGTTCGTATCAAGTCTACCTTTGCAACGGGTTTCAATGCATTGAGCCCTATCGTTTTCAAGGAAGCCGAATGATTTCTCCACTTAATGAAAATATCATGATTGCCCAATAGTCCGAAGTCCATAACCTGAGAAACACCGACATATTCGTCTTCATTAGTCCTCGATATTGGAATAGAAAGGAACGGAGTTGTAGTATCCTCTACAAAGACATCAAAATAAGCATCTTGAATATCGTCCGGACAGTTGTACTCAAAAAAGAATTGATTGTAGGTCCCATAATTACCCTCCCCGAAATCTATATCCTTGATTCTTATCTTGGTTCCATCGCTGGTCTTAATAATAGATTCTGTGGTTGCATCGTATCTGGCTCCATTGGTTCCTCTGTCAACGATTGAGACCGAGTATGATTCATCACCCTTTGCCGGAATGCGTATGTCGTCCGCATAAACATCAAATGATATACGAAGCAATAAAATGACTGCTAAAATATGAATTATACTTTTCATTGTTGATTGTTCTCTATATAGTTCTTTAATGTAGCGCATAAATCCATGGGGAGCAAAAATTCAAAAGTATTCGGTTGATAACTTTCAAGTTTTTGCAGCTCTCTTATCAAACGTTGATAACCATCGGTGCCTCCATAATTTGCTGCAATAAGGTAAACGTTGTGGAATATGGGTTTGGTACCGTCCGGAGCTATTTTTATCAAATCGTTAAATACATCGCCTTCATTCCAACAGTGAGTTCCCTGTAAAACACAAACGATACCCTCTCCGTTGTTACCCATTTCATACCTTTCTTTATTATTGTCAAACCCATCAAAGACCCCTTGCAGCCCACAGGTTCTCATATACTCGCCAAATCTTTCCTTATCGGTCGTATTCCAGAGACAGGCCGTGTGAAATCCAGCCGTTTCTAACCATTTGCGATTTAGCTCCAACCATTTACCGTAATTTTCGGCATTATACTTGTCGCCATAAATGAATTGGAATCCTGACGGACCGGCCAACAGCTCATCATTCGGGGTAAGATTCTGATAGAAAAACTCCAATAATTTGGGATTCAGTTCCTGCAAAGATGAAGCCATCGTATATCCCACAGGAACCTCGCCGCGGCCTTGTGCCGACTTGAACATATTATACATTTGATTGGCATCAAATTGGATATTGTCACCGTCACTCCAAATAAGGCTTACATATATTTTACCAGGTTCTGCTTTTACAGCACGTCCTTTTCTCTGCTGAAAAGACTTGTTGGGAAAAGAGCACCAAAAACTACCATTTGCATAGTAATCGCTGACCATAAACCCGACATTATAGGGGTTGGTGGCATTATTGAGTCCGTCACCATCATCTTCGGCTCCATACCCCATGGTTGAGGCTCCGGGCTGATAATTCATTTTTTGACATATCTTTGTTATCATCTCGGACTCCTCGGGTATTGAATTTTTCAGAAAGAATACAAACCCTTTCGAAGCTGCTGCATAATCGTATATCTTCCAAGGGTTTGAAATATAATCGCTTCTTAAACCAGCCGAGAAACTTAAATATTTGTGGCAACCGTCAGCCAAATTATCAATAGCCCATTGGTATGCCTCGATTTTGTTACTCCACTTGTTTGTTATATCCTCACACTCCAAATTCAGGTTCAACTCTGTATTCAAAAATTCCTTGATTTCTGCCGTTACAGGGAGACCCTTTTGTTGAGCACAGATCATTTGGGCAATACACCAAGTCCATTCTTTTTCAGGGTCCCATAACACGAATTTGGAAAATTTATCTTTATTGTCATTTATGAGTGTGGCAAGTCCAGAGTACTTTTGGGGTGAAAAATCAGTCCACAAAAGATGCCAAGTACCTCCTTCCGGTCCATATATATCTTCAAACTGAGTTTGGTGATGATTCTCCAAGACCAGATAAACTTCAGCATTTTCCTGATTAAGAATGCCTTGTGCTACGCAAGCCGTTATCTTCCCGTAGCTGTCATCATTCCTTAAATCATATATAGAGATATCTTCGATTGGGAGATTATTGTTTTTAAAGAATAATCCACTCTGGGGTTGCAAGTCCGATTCATAAGAATCCAAATGAGGTATTTCCTGCCCTATGATGAAATCGGTTTTAGGCTTAATCAACATATTCTCGGCATAAAATTCAAAACCGTTGTCAGATGAAGGTTTCATGACATTAGCCATTTCTACGCTTACCGTATTATAGGCATTATTCCCAAAATCTATTTCACCCAAATTGACCGTAAGACCATCGCTGGCTCCTCTTATTCCTTCGTCATCAAACATGGCACTTCCTTTGGGATCAAAGACAATCGATACACTCTCGTCATTCATCGGAATTGTCAATGCTCCGTTAGTCGAAGGTACAGTAGTCTGAGCCGACAATGTCATGTAGCCCATGAGGCATAGTATATTTACAAAAATATATTTGGTTTTCATCATTCATCTATTTCTGGTATGGTTATTTCCTGGATAGAGCTAAAATTGTATCTTTTATAAGGATTGCCCGTTCTTACTCCAATCCTTACCCAATATTTACCAGGCTCCAAGTTTCGCACATTTGTTTCTCTTACTTGGAAAGGTGTGCCCGGAGTATAGTCATCACCTCTTGTAAATTCCTTTTTAGCCCGTATCGTATATTTTGTTTCTGAATTTGTGATACCAACATTGGGTGACTTGCTTGAAATAAATACCTGAGACTCGCTCAGAGAATAGATATCGGCATCAACATTTTCGGTATTTATCTCATTTTCCGTATCTTCAATTGTATACTCTATGGTCAGATTATTTTGTTTGCTCCCTGTAATCTCAATATTGTCAATCTTTACTCGAGCATACGGTATGACAGAATAGTTCAACTGGGTGAGTTTGTTTTTTTCCAATTTTACAAACTCGGGATCAGGAGCATAGAAAGCTCCCTCTTTCAACGTAATTCTATACTCTCCCGCGAATATTTTCGAGTTTTTGAATGTACCGTCGGCTTTCCCCCAGAAAAAGCGAGATTGCGTGTTTGTATGTCCGGCCTCCTCCCAGCTCAACTCGTAGTATTCTACCTTATAACTATTTGCAGCTTCCCCAAGAATTAATTCATGGGTCTTTGCATCAACCACTTGCCCCTCAATTCCCGAGTTTGGAGCTTCGTAATTATCATACTCGAAATAATCACAGGAAAAGAGTAAAAGTGCGGCAAATATTGATGATAAAAAAACTTTTTTCATGGTCCTTAATTGTAATATGGGTTTTGTATTAATAAATTGTTTTTTGCAATTTCGCTATCCGGGATTCGTTCATAATACATTTTCACATCAAATGTATAATAATATTTATTGGCCGGATTCTTTTCAAATACATATTTTTGCTGATTGATGTCAAAATACGGACACAGGCCATTATATTGTTTCGCCTCTATTTCTTTGTCGGCAATCCTCCATCTTCTCAAATCCCAGTATGTGTGATTTTCAAAGGCCAATTCAATGCGTCTTTCATGTCTCACTTTCTCGATGGTCAATTCGCCTTCCGTCAAGAGCTTTACATCGGCCCTGTCCCTGATGTCATTTATCCATCTTAAAGCATCGTCAAGATATTTCTGCAATTCAACAGCTGCTTCAATTCCATTTAACAGGACTTCGGCATATCTCATATCTATCCAATGCTGTTCGGAGTATCCTTCCAAGACCTCTGATGTAGGCATATCTTCGTTCAGATATTTTCGAATGAAGAATCCTGTCATATTACCCGAATAATTGCCACAACCACTTTTCCCGACAATATGATATTGAGTCCCGTCATTGGCGGTATAGACCGCATCTTCATAGTTGACGGCATTCTCAATTTTGCTGCCATCTTCGATGATAAGTCCCTTTTGGATAGAGCAGGGCTCACCTTTAAAAACAGCATTGGGATAAATGATCGACCCACCGAAACGAGCATCCATATCCTGGAATAATTCGGAAGGATCATCGAAATACGTATTTGCAGCTCTTGCTTCAAAATTGGCAGGTGTTCCGTCTTTATGTTCGAACATCTCTACAAACTCCAACGGAGGATTCATGTTAGAAGAGAATCCTACACCACGGTACTGATAAGGGATAAAATAGACGTCCCAGCCATGAGCATTTACATTCCTTTGAAAATATTTGACAAATATGTTCTCCGGACTATCCTCTGCCAGGAATAACTCGGCAAAGTTCTTTTCTTTATCTGCATTTTTCCGGTACAAAGAGAATTTATTGTCTTTCTCTATCTCTTTAACCGCCTCATAAGCCAGTTCAAAATAATCGTTTGCATACTCGGCAGGGATACCAACCAGCCCGTCTTTATCCACATTTCCGTATCTGGCAATACTGCCGGCATATAACATAGCTCTTGATTTCAATGCCAATGCAGCATATTTAGTCACTCTGCCCTTGCCTAATAGAGTTTCATTGTCCGGCAAACGCCAGATTGCCTCGTCCAAATCTTTGGCGATATTGTCATAGCATGTTTTCTCGCTGTCCCGCGGAACTTTCAGGCTTTCAAAATCGCTGGTATATTTTTGAGGCTCTTTCAAGTACGGTACGCCACCATACCTTTTAACCATTGCAAAATAGCAATACGCTCTCATAAAATAGGCTTCTCCCAGCCAGGCTTCTGCAAACTCCTGGGAAAAATTATCACTGTATTTGGGAAATTCGGTAATAAAATAATTTATTCTTCTTATTTTCCCATAATCCCAACAACCCCACCAGGTTCCGTCACCGATTGAAGAGATGTCATCTGTTGTATGGCACATGGCTTCACCGCAAACATTCGGGAGTCGGCCCTGGCCTTTTCCCGTTACGTTAAATCCTTGCTGTGAAAACCGGAAATCTTCAATAGGCAAATCGTAATACAAGGTGGTCAAATAAGATTTGATACCCGATTCCGATTTAAATATAGCCTCATCTTGCATGATATTTATAGGAGGGACATCCAAGTAGTCGCAAGAATGAAAGGAATTGACTAAAACTGCTGCTATAATTAATTTGTAGAATTTCATAAGAGAATTTTTTAGAATGTAATATTGACTCCAAAGTTAAAGTTTCTCATGATGGGATATAAATACCCATAACTGCCTTCGGGATGTTCCGGATCGACAAAATCCAAATTGGACAACGTAAAAAGATTATAGCCATTTGCGAAAAATCTCAGTCTTTCAACCTTGAATTTTTGAGTAAAACTACCAGGTAGCGTATAACCTATTTCTACACTTTTCAGACGTAGATATGAGGCATCATAAGTAGTTTGTTTGCATCTAGCATAGTTTATGCTATATGACCCCGCATCTCGAGTCGTCGGCCATTTGCCCGGAATCCAGTTCCCATTGTCATCTTGTCTGTATCTGTCATAAAATGTAGCCAATCCATTACCACTGAAACAAAGAGGATATTGCAACTGCTCAAAATAGATAACATTGAATCCGGCTCCACCCTGGAACAACAAGTTGAAATCCAACCCATTCCAATCACCTGCGATTGTCGCACCAAATGTCATTTTGGGATTTCCGTTATCATTGGTATGCTCATAAGTATTGGGATAAACGTCATTATCATCAATAATACCATCTTCATTCCAGTCTTCATATTTCCAGTCGCCAGGGAGTTGGGTAGCCCCTCCTTGTCCGTCCTGTATCGGAGAATTCCAAATATCTTCCATTGAGGTAAACTGACCGGCCGAACCATATGCCCAACCCATGTCGGTATATCGGTTGGAATATTTATTTCTCCATCGGTCATAAGAGTTGACAGCATCTCCCTCTTGTATATATCTGTTCATTCTTCTTGTTAATGCAAAGTTCAAAGAAACCGAATAGTTGAACTTGTCGATTCTATTTCTATGGCCTATGACAATCTCAAAACCTTTGTACAAATCTTCATTCAGGTTTTCTTCCGGCAATTCTGCTCCAATTGTACCCGGGACTTCGCCGCTTCTTTTGCCCAACAGTCCATCTCGGTATCTCCAAAAGAAATCTATTTGTCCAAACAGCAGGCCATTCCAGAAATCCCAATCTCCACCAACGTTTAATGTTTTCGAGGTGTACCATGTAAGCAGCTCATTGGGCAATGCTCTGAACCCAAGCCCTTTATAGACCTCATCGCCAAATACATAACTGGCTCCCGGATAATCATATCCAGCCAAATATTGATAAGAAGAAGACCCGTCATCTCCCATAACCCCGTATGAAGCTCTTATTTTGAAATTTGAGATGAATGACAGGGGTTCAAAGTCTTTTATGAAACTCTCCTCTGATATTCTATATCCTACTGAAACCGAAGGGAAGAATCCCCATCTGTGATTTTTGGCAAACTTGGACGAGCCGTCATACCTAAAACTTGCTTCCGCAATATACTTTGACCTATAATCATAATTGACACGTCCCACAAAGCCCATATTGGTGATTCTGTATATGTTACTTGCATCGGAGGTGCCTATTTGGTCTTCTTCAGAGCCGGCAAACAACTCGTCAACGGCATCCATCTCAAACTCTCTTTTAGCCCAAAAGTTATCTTCCGCTTTGGAACTTTGTTCATATAGCGCCAATACTTTCAGGTTGTGGCTGTCGTTAAATTGCTTATCATAATTAATCGAAAATTGGAGCTGATTTTGAGTAGCTTCCCAAATTCTTCTTTTAATGCTCGATGGCCCATTATAGGATTGGGGATTATATACATCTAGTTTGGAATCATATTTGTATAATGTATATTCTTTCTGAAACTCCTTCGAAAGACTGTTCTTATAGTCGAATCCATATAACAGCTTGGCCGAAAGCCCCTTTACATAGGGGATATTATAGGTCAAGGAAAATGTCGTATTTAAAGTTCTGTTTTTATATTGCTTGTATCCGCTCTTGTCTGCATCTGTAATCATGAGCGGATTGAGGCCATACAGAACATCGTTGGGAAAATTTGTGTTGTTGTTGGCATAGGGCAGTTCTGTCGGTTTCAAAGCCCATATCGCCTTGAATTGTTCCCAAGTATCTTTATACGGTCTGTTCTGCTCATCGGTTAGAAGGCTGATTAACATTTCGGCTTTCAAATTATCGGTTATATCAAAGCCCAGATTGGACCGTATATTATAACGTTTATAATTCAAATCTCCGGTTTTCCAAACGCCATCTTCTCCATAATAACCAAAAGAGAGAAAATATTGAGTCCTCTTATTCCGTCCACTGGCTGTCACATTATGGTGGGTTTGAGGTACAAACGATTTCATGGCCAAGTCATACCAATCTGTACCACCTTCTGCTCTAAACCGTTCCAGATCTTCCAATGTATAAGTCGAGTTTATCCCTCTACCCATATTTTTATCGGCTTCCCTGACCAGTTCGGCAAATTGACCGGCGTTAAGGACATCGGGAAGTCCTGATGGATTTTGGAAGCCAATGCTCCCAGTATAGTCGATTCTTGTCTTGTCGTCTTCTCCTCTTTTTGTCGTAACAAGGATTACTCCATTGGACGCTCTCATACCGTATATGGCAGCCGACGCATCTTTCAGTACAGAGACGCTTTCTATTTCATTCGCTTCGAGTCTTTGAAAATCAGAGACCTCTCTTACAATACCATCAATGACAATCAAAGGTGAGCCTAATCCTCTTATATCCATTTTTACGTCATAACTTCCAGGCTCACCTGTGCGTTGCTGGATTCTGACCCCGGGGATTTTTCCGGCTAACATGTTTTGCACATTTGAAGAGGGTGTGACCAACAACTCTTTGGAGTTTAACGAACTGACAGCACCTGTTAAGGTGACCTTTTTTTGTGTACCATAACCGACAACTACAACTTCATCAATCAGTTGTGATTCTTCATTCATGGTAACATTTATTTTCCTTTTTCCATTTACAGAAATTTTCCGCTCCTGGAATCCTACCAAAGAAAATTGCAATATCGATTTATCATCATCTACTTTGATTTTGTAATTCCCATCCATATCGGTGATGGTTCCACGGGCGCTATTCTCTATTATTACATTTACCCCGGGTAAAGGTTCTCCATTAATATCGGTTACGGTTCCCGAGACCTCAATATTACTATTAGATTGAGCGATAGCCGAGGGAATATTGCATAACAATATAATAAAGAATATAGTAAGACTCAGAAAAACTTTTCCTATTCTTATTATTTGTCGTATATTGTTGTTTCTCATATTTTTCTTGGTATAAGTTTTAAGTTTGGGGGAATACCATAAACATGGCATTCTCCGAACTTGTTATTTTATAACTTTGTAAACCTCTCTGCTGTTAGAGTTTGTGATGCTGACAATATAAATATTATGGTTATCCAATGTGAATTCACACTGTTCAGCAGCATTCGTATCGACAAGTTTACACCCGGCGATAGAGTAAATGGCGATATGTTCATTGCCTTCCAAATTCTCTATTTTAATTCCAGAATCCGTAGTGTAAATCTTGTAAGAATTGTATTCAAGGCCTTTGACAGCAGCACCAGTTCCTTCCTGCCATTTGAAAACAGGATATTGCGAAATGGAGGAATCCAATTTCCAAACTTCATCAAAATCGAAATATAGATAGTCCTGATAAAAATCGGCGGTCAAATCGGTTACCGTTTCACCATTATCTGATGACAGGCCTGTATTTTCTACAACTTCATTACCATTGATCTTCACCGATGAATGGGCATAGTTATCGCTAACATCTCCCCCATTTCTTTTTCCTACTATACGGTGCGAGACTTCCACTTCTCCAATAATATCAGGATTCAAGGCCAAACAATTGACAACCGTTGCCCCATCGCAACTACCTATTATGCCACCAATATTTGTTTTTCCTTTTACCGTAGATGTAGAATAACAGTTCATGATGGTTGCATTTCCCGAAGAAACGATTCCACCGACTGCATCACCCGTCCATTCTGCTCCCTCCTCGTGAGGCGATTCTGCTTCAATGGTACAATCCTGCGTATAACAGTTGATAATGGTAGTCGTTCCGGCGCTGGGCCCGGTTATGCCACCGGCATTTGACCCGGTTTGTATATTTGAGCAGGTACTATTGATTACTCCGATTTGTTCATATGAAGCATTTCTGGTTTGACCGGAAACAATTCCTAAACGGCCACCTCCGATAACGGTTATGTTATCAAAGATTACATTTTTTATCGTACCTCCGTCTACTACTCCAAAAACACTCATATCATGGGCACCGATATCATCGCCATGTTTTGCGAGAAGATTTGAAATCGTAAAACCATTCCCATCAAAAGTACCGGAGAATCTTTGAGCATCGCCGTCACCTGCTCCCCACTCTCCAAGGGGCCACCAGCCTCCCTCTTTTTCGTAATTCTCGAAATCCAAGTTGGCATTTAATTTGAAATATGCGCTACGATTTTCTCTTATCGCATCAAATTGTGCGGGCGTCTCGATGATATACGGATCGCTCTTTGTACCCGATCCTCCGGCATACAAGTTTTCCTGCGCGTATAAACTGGACGTCAAAACAATACTGCTACATATTGTAGCCAAACCTTTGTAGAATAAATTTTTCATGATAATTAATTTTAATTGTTAATATTGGGTTTCAGGTGAAAAAAGTGTTTTATTCGGTTTCTCTCCCATTTCAAAAGTGAGTTCTCCTCCATGCATAATGTCGGCGTGATTAATATAGAATTTATTATAGTTTTTCCCATTGAGTTTTACAGACTGGATATATTTATTCTTCATGCTATTATTCAGGACTGTAATCGTAAATGTCTTATCCGAATCCAACTTAATCGTCGCCTTATCTATAATTGGCCTACCAAAAACATATTTACCGTCAGAAGGATTTACCGGATAGAATCCCAACGCAGAGAAAACATACCAGGCCGACATTTGACCACAGTCTTCATTCCCTTGCAATCCATCGGGGGCATTCTTATATAAATTGTGTAAGATATAATCTATCTTTTCTGCGGTTTTCCACTGCTCACCGGCAAATGCATATAAATAGGCGATGTGGTGACTGGGCTCATTCCCGTGGGCATATTGTCCGATTAACCCGGAAATATCGGGCGATGCATTCTCGCCCAAATCGCTATCCAATATGAACAAACTGTCCAGTTTTGAGATAAAACCTTCCCGGCCTCCCATCAAAGAGATTAACCCATCAACATCGTGAGGGACCAACCATAGATATTGCCATGCGTTTCCTTCACAATATGCATCATTTCTATGTGTTGAATTAACGGGATCAAAGTTCGCTTCCCAGCTCCCATCAATCCTCCGTCCCCTAAAAAATTTAGAGCCATTGTCCCAATAATTCACATAGCCTTTCGCTCTGTTATTGAAGTATTCATAATCATCTGCCTTGCCCAATTTTTTTGAGACCTGAGATATACCCCAATCAGCAATCGCATATTCCAATCCTTTTGCAACCGATTCTATTTCCTTATCGGCAGGAATGTATCCAAGTTCTTTCAGCCATTGCAAGCCTTTGTAATCCGACAACATGGATTCTTTCATCGCTTTGTATGCCTCCTCATGATCGAATCCCTCGAAGCCTTTCAAAATGGCATCTGCTATTACGGGAACAGATTGGATACCAATCATCTCGTTCGTGTCGGAGCCATATAAATGCCACACCGGCAATCGGCCTTGTTGCTCATAAATCTTTAACATCGAATTAATAAAGTCGGGGACACGTTCTTGCTGTAATATCGTGTACAATGGGTGAGCCGCACGATAGGTATCCCACAAGGAGAATACGGTATAATTCGTAAAATCCGAATTATAGACTTTCTTATCCGTACCCCGATAATCATTATTACAGTCATTAAAAATTATCGGCTGGAGAAACGCATGGTATAACGACGTATAGAATATGGTTTTTATATTATCATCAGGCGTTTCTATCTTAACCTTTGACAACTCTTCATTCCACCTTTCGCGGTTTTCACTTACAGTTCGTTCAAAATTCCAATGCGGTATTTCCTGATTGATATTCCTGTAAGCATTTTCCATGCTTACAGGAGATATACCAACCTTAATCGATATATCGGTCGTTTCTTGTTGAAGCGACACATTTCCCTTTACATATTTGTTTTTTAATGACTTGCCTTCTACAAAACAGGTATCATCATATAACTTAATCCCTACGGGTTCAGAGAATATGGCTGTAAAATAGATCTGTTGTGCTTTTGCCCACCCGGTTGAGAACCTATATCCTCTGACAACTGTATCATTGACCTGTTCCAGAAAAGATTCGGTTACTCTATCATCTCCGTTCGCATCTTTTAAATTTATCATTATAAACTTATTCTGCGAATCGGCCGGGAATTTGTATTTGTGGAATGCGACACGATCAGACGATGTCAACTCTACATCTATCCCATAGGTCTCCAACAAAACTTTATATCTGGAAACATCACTCTGCTCATGCCCCTTTGAATACAAAGAGGCATAACCATCGGTTATATCGTCTTGCTGCCCGAGTTGTGTTTTTTCAACCCCGGTATAGGGCATGAAAATTATATCTCCGGTATCGCTACACCCCGTCCCATTCAAATGCAAATGAGAAAAGCCTACCAGTATACTGTCGGAGAAATGATACCCCGAACACCAATCCCATCCTTTGTTAAAATTGTTAGGACCTACTTGTATACCTCCAAATGGAGTAGACACTCCCAAGAATGTATGTCCGTGCCCACCCGTTCCGATAAATGTGTTTACATAATCAGATTCTTGGTTTGTGGACGAACAGCCCGTGATTAAAATAGCAAGCGTTAAATAAGCAAGTATTCGCATTTAAATTAAGTTTTTGTTCATGGTATGGATTCTGTTTTCATCGCAAATGTATTTGTATATCATTAACGGAGTCATTAATTAATCATTAATAAAGTTGCAAATGTTATATCACAGGAATATAATTTTCCCAATTATCATTAATAAAATATTAAAATTAGGTTTTGAATTCAGGGAGTTATGATTATTATGCTTTTAAGCATTTATATTGTGTTTGTTTTGTGAAACATATCAAGAACTATTATCTTTGTCTATCAATGATTGCTGACATGAGAAAATTATTAACATATATAGTTTTTGTCTTGTATTCATCTTTTGCATGTTTAGGAGCAGTTTCTTCTGGCCTGTTCTTTCATTCCCATGCAAAAGCCAAAGAAGATAGAACGAGCTTTTATATAGAGCCCGATGTTAATCTGAAGCGAGGCTTTTTTGTAGAGTTCGATTTGAGTCTAAGATTGGAAAAATATAATTACGGATATGTTTTCAGGATTGTCATAGACGATAAAAAAAGCATCGACTTAATCGCCAATTTTTCAGAAAAATCCAGGAGCTTGACCTTAATAGAAGGTGAGCATCTGTATTTGGATTTTCCAAATGGGTTGTTGGGAAAATACAAATGGGGTGAATGGGCGAATGTCTCTTTGTCGGTCAACAGGGATAGTGTCTCTATCACCTTCGACAATATTAAAATATCGGAACCTTATAACCTAAATTCATTGGCCTTTGATAATATAAAGTTATATTTCGGAGGCGCTACACACCCTTTATTCTACTCTTCCGATATTCCCCCCATGTCTATCAGGAATCTCAAATTATCGGACTATAATCATCATGTTCTTTACCACTGGCTGTTCAGAGAGCACTGCAATGACATCTGTTTTGACAGTATAAAAAAATATCCGTTGCAAGTCAGTAATCCAGAGTGGATAATCGATCAGCACACCAAGTGGACCAAGGAACTAACGCTAAAACTGCCGGCAAATTCTCAAGCCTGTAATGCTGAGAATCACAACAGTTTGTATTTTGCAAACAACGGCATTATTCTAAAATATATTCTGAATGAGAATAAGGTAGATACGATTGTTACCCAAGGAGGTCCTTTTTTAGAAGAAAACAATCAGTTGATTTATGTTCCCTATTTTAATGAATTGTGGTCCTATGATTTTAATGATGGCAAAACAAAGTCGATATTTAATTTCGCAACCAAGGAGTGGACCGAAAATGATTTGGAGATAAAAAATCCCCAATATTCACAACACAATGCGTTCCTCTCTAATTATGATTCATGCCTATATATTTTTGGTGGGTATGGTGATTACACATATAAGAATAAAATATTAAAGACGAGCCGCAATAACAATTTCTGGCAAGAGGTAAAATACACGGATAAAATTCCACCCAGATACTTAGGCGCCATGGGATATAAATCCAAAGACACACTGTTAATCTTTGGCGGTTGTGGAAATCCCAAGGGAAAACAAGAATTTGGTGTAACCAATTACTACGATCTATATTCCCTAGATGTAAAAAATCTAACAGTAAAGAAACTGTGGGAAAACAAATCATTAGAAAAGGAAGGCTTTGTAGTGGGGAATAACATCGTTGTAGATAAGGATATATTTTATGCCTTGTGCTATCCGAGTTCGATGTCGAATACACATATTCTATTAAAAGCTTTCTTTGTCAACGACAGTCTGATACACAGAAATTATGCCGACACAATTCCTTATGTATTCAATGATGTCCATTCCAGTTGCAACTTGTATTACAACCCCACCATGTCCAAGTTGTATGCCGTTACGAAGAACGAAGATGGCGGCAATTCCATATTTAACATATACTCTTTACGTTATCCCCCATTGACTATCGTGGACACACAACAGCCCGAGGAATATAAATCAGAAGCTATACCCCTTATTGTCATTACGTTTGCAATTCTTCTACTGCTAATCATATTTCTATACTTGTACCTTTTGAAGAGACATCTGGTTAAGCCCAAATCGGCGACCGAGTCTAACCGTATTCCTGAAAATATAACCAACAATGAAGTTTTTGTTCAACCCAAAAAGTCGGCAATATTCTTTCTCAACGGATTTCAAGTTTGGGATAAAGAGGGAAATGACATTACCAAACTCTTCACGCCGGTATTGAAACAGCTGTTAATCATAATCACAATTTATAGCAGGGATAATCAAAAAGGCATTTCAAACATAACTTTACGAGAAACCTTCTGGAGCGACAAAAGCGATGAGAGCGCTCAAAACAACCGGCGGGTAAATATTCGCAAACTGAAAGTCCTGTTGGAAAAATTAGATGGCATAGACCTTGTTAAAGAGAACATCTACTGGTTTTTAAAATTTAATGGCGCTTACTGTGATTATCTGGAAATATACAAATTTATCAGAAAGGTCGAGACCAATGTCCATTTCGACAGCAGCAACTGTCACGAAATCCCCTTCCAGCTATTATCTTACCCCTTATTGCCCTATGTCCAATGCGATTGGCTTGATCCCATAAAAGCAGACTATTCAAATGTAATCTTGGACACCTCGATACTTTTGTCCAAGCAGGAAGGCATTAAGAATAATAACGACATCTTGATTCAAATAGCAAATGTCATGTTTGCTCATGATAAAATTGACGAGTATGCCCTCATCATGAAATGTCAGGCATTGCACAGAAACGGAAGAACCAGTCTGGCAAAAAACGAATACGATTCATTCTGTGATGAGTATAAGGAAGTCTTGAACATCGAATACAATAAATCCTTTAACGACATAATTAACAGTCCATTAAAAGAAACATAGAGCCACCCCTTGTCAGAACGCCTCTCTTTACCAAATAAAATGAATTAAATTGAGTTGCACGGTTCCGACTTGGGGATAGCCCCCATCATACAGTTAGTTCCAGGGTCTTCAAAATCCAAGCCCTGTTGCACCCCAGGAATACGCACACCGATGCTTCTCCGTTTTTCAGCAGCTTGGTCTTCTTCAAGAAGAAAAGCACATTGAATGAACTTCTTTTCATTTTTCCTACAGTTTTTAGTTTGTACAAAAGTAGGAAACCGAGCCCGTTTTCTTGCTATGCAAAATATTGACAATCAGTGAAAAAGAGCCTAATTCGGTGGAGATTTCTGCTCCACCTTTTATCTCCACCTTTTGCTCCACCTCGAACGGTAATATTTTGCCGTTTTTTGCGTGCTTGGGGAAAACAAAAAATCCCGATTTCGCTTGGAAATCAGGATTTTACTGTCTTTTGCTTTTCTTCAAAGTGGTGCCACCAGGGATTGATGTATCCTTGTAAGCACTTGTATCTCAACGCTTTGCCTTTT
>NZ_JANRHM010000024.1:0-36198 GCF_024733785.1 Barnesiella sp. ET7 | reverse complement strand
ACTAACAGTGTTGGCTTACAATGTCGGTCACAGCAGATTGCTTGGCTATGGCAAACGCCCGAAGAGTAACCTTATCAAGAAAATCGAGTCCGGCGACAGGGATATTTACGAAGAGTACATATCGTACCGTTGCTACAAAGGCAAGCCAATCCCCAGTATCGAACGCCGCAGAAAAAGAGAGTTTCAATTGCTGTATATCCCGTAGCCGTTATTTAAAGAGCCTTCCCTTAAGCAATTGAGAGAAGGCTCTTATTGTAAAACAAAGATTAATTGAACATACTATGGTGTCTATAAAATTAAAATTCAGACCCTCATCTATTGAGGGGAAAGCAGGTAGTCTATACTACCAAGTGATTTATATGCGAAAAGTTCGACAAGTTGCAACGAACTTCCGGATTACCCAGAGTGAATGGGATTCTGAGTTGGAAGATCTTATCATTAAGGATGATGACTCTTCTCGTGCAAATTATTTACAGTATGTACAGAGCCATATAGAATACGACAAGAAATGTTTCAATCGCATTGTAAAGAAATTGACCATTTCAGATTCTCCATTTAGCGTTAATACGATTGTAGATGAGTTTCATAAGCAATCATTTGAAATAACCTTGTTTTCGTATATGGAGAAAATGATTGCTAAACTCTGGAGACAAGGACAACATCGCACAAGTGAAACATATCAAGCGACTCTTAACAGTTTTAGGAAGTTTAGAGAAGGTGTAGATGTTTGTTTTGATGATATTGATTCGGAAATGCTTATTTCGTATGAGTATCATTTAAGAGCGAAGGAATTGGCTCCCAATACAATCTCTTTCTATATGAAACGTTTGCGTGCGGTATATAATAATGCTGTGGAAGATGGCTATGTAGAGAATAAGAATCCATTTAAGAAGGTGTTTACTTCATCAGAAAAGACTGTAAAGAGAGCTATTCCGTTGAAGTTCGTTCGTAAATTGAAAGATTTGGATTTGAGCTATTCTCCATCCAAGAGTTTTGCCCGTGATATGTTCCTGTTCAGTTTCTACACACGAGGAATGGCATTTGTGGATATGGCATACTTACAGAAAAAGAATCTGAAAGATAATGTGCTTACATACCGAAGAAAGAAAACAGGACAATTACTGTCAATCCGTTGGGAGGATTGTATGGAAAACATTGTTGATCAATACTCTTCATTGAGTTCTCCATTTCTTCTTTCGATTATAAAGGAACCAACCGGAAATACCCGAAAACAGTATCATAATGCCTTGACTCTTATAAATCATAACTTAAAGGCAATTGGTAAAGAGTTAGGGTTGACTTTACCCTTGACAATGTATGTTGCACGCCACTCATGGGCGAGCATTGCCAGGGATGAGGGAATTCCAATATCTGTAATCAGCGAAGGAATGGGACACGATTCAGAGAGTACAACTCAAATATACCTTGCATCACTGGAAACGCAGGTAATAGACAAAGCCAACAAAAAAATACTGAAATTATTATGAATGCTATGATTGCTGCTTTTTGAGAGGAGTTCAGGAGCGAGCTCCTTTTTTATACTAATAAACTTACGATTTGTTAGGTAAAATGACCTATCTCCTAACAGGAGATATAAAATCAGAGTATTATAGTAAGCAATAATGATTTAGCAGTAAGATACTTGTTGCATAGTAAAACATCCTCATACGTTTCTTAAACATTTTTAGTCCTATGTTAATTTTGTTCGTTCCAAGTGCGTCCAAATGGAATATTCTTCTTAATTTTGCATTATGGATTATTATCTCCTGTTAGGAGATGCAAAAATACAAGAGTTATGGGTACGAGAAAAAGTAATCTCAATTCTTGCGGAGAATCGCTTGTCAATGGGACAAACGACCGCGAAGCGTACCCGAAACGTTGGGTTGCGGCTCTTGTTCAAATGAATTGCGAGAGAAAGGTAGCGTCTAAACTAGACAAACTTGGAATTACAAATTATGTGCCAATCCAAAAAGAAGTACATCAATGGAGTGACAGAAAAAAAATAATTGATAGGATTGTTATTCCTATGGTTGTTTTTGTTCATCTAACTCCAAACGAAGAAGATGAGTTTCGGAAATTACCTTTCATTCTTAAATTCATCACATATCCTGGCTCTGAAGAATTAGCGACACCTATTCCAGATGAGCAAATCTTATCGCTGAAAGCTCTTTTAGAGAAAGCTCCCAATCAAGTATGTTTTGAATCAAGAATAATACATAAAGGTGATAGAGTAAAAGTGACTAAGGGAACTCTAAAAGGTATAGAAGGATATGTTATTCAAGAAAATACGAATTCAATATTGGTTTTAGAAATAGAACTAATAGGATGTGTGAAATTAAAAATAGATAAATCTTTTTTATCATTGGTAGATTGACCGCCATTTATTCTTAAGAATGGATTTTACTATATGAGTAGTGATAGATTTAGAGTTTTGTTAACTCATAAATCATATAATCAATATAACATTTTAAAATATGTATAATTATTTAGATTTTAATGGTGATGGTTTCCTTGATACGATGGCCGTTATGGATGATTATAATGGCGATGGGATAGTTGATGGAACAACCTATTACACGGATAGTAATTACGATGGTTTTTACGACCAGATAAGTTCTGTTGGCGATACCAATAACGATGGAATTGCAGATGCGTTTGTTTCTCAATGCGACACCAACGGTGATGGCTATATGGAGACAACAGAGAGGATGTATGATTACGATCAAGATGGATTCTATGATAGTCACAAATCTTATCAGGATTGGAATTATGACGGCCAAGCAGAACTCGTTTCTAATGAATATGTAGATAAAAACGGAATTCATACTATTGATACCGACCTTGATTATAATGGCGATGGAGTAGCAGATGAATCTTATACTGAACAGCGTTTTGATTCCGATGGTGATGGTTTTGAAGAGTCTTCATATATGGAGATGGATTATGATGGCGATGGAAACATTGATAATGCTGGATATTTTTATATTGATGCCGTTTCACAAGAATATTATCCTGTAGATTATTGGGGAGCTATTCCTAGTAATGGAGCTCTTGAATTAGATAACTTTGATCCGTCTCAATCCGACCCTGAATTAGTTTCTGGCGATCCAGGGCAATCAATGGAAGAATGGGAGTTCCAAGGCGATACTAATCGTTGTGCTCTATATTCTCAGAAATTTGTCATAGAAGAACTTACAGGAAAAGATGTGCCTATTGAAGATATTGTCGATATAGCAACTGAAAATGGTTGGTTCTCTGAAGATTCAGGAACCGCATCGCTTAATATGACAAAAGTGTTGGATGCATATGGCATTGAGAATGAAATGTCATTCCACAATGATATTGATGACATAAAAAAATGTCTAGAAGATGGTGGAAAAGTTATTGTATCAATAGATGCCGATCAAGTATGGTATGGAGAAGATAGCAATATATTTAGCCCAGCCGATTCTGCAAATCATGCTGTTGAAGTCATAGGCATTGATTACTCAAACCCAGAGGAACCAATGGTAATTTTGAATGATTCTGGTTCACCTAATGGATGTGGCGAAATGGTTGCCATGGATGTATTTGAAGATGCATGGGCAGCTGGAGATAAACAAATGGTTGAATGTTACGCATAAAATTGTACTATGGAAAATAAATTCTCATTATTAAATATCTTAACTGGATTAAAATCAAATCCTGTTATTGCTGGTAGTATTCCTTTAGGATATACTTATGGTTATCCCATTTTGTCAAATATAAAAGGTGAGTTATGTTTAAAAGTTCCATTTTTAAGATACAAGATTACAGGTGAAGTTGATAAAACATTAGTTTTCCCCATTCGATATGTTGCCACATTTACATTGCCAGAGATGAAGTTAATCAATCTCGATGATTTGTCATATCGAAAAGCATTTTCAAAAATAGAATTTAATAAACCATGTGGTCTATTTCGTCATGAGCAAATTAAAAAATTAACCAAAGAGCAATATAATCAAGCAAAAACAGCTTTATTTCAATTATATGATAAAGCAATAATGTCAATGCTAAAAGGCACCGAGTTTAGTGCTGAGGATTCAGAATTGATGAAGAAAATATTAAGGGGTATAATTGAACCCTCTATTCTTCCAATATATGAGAAAATTGATGTGAAATTTTTTAACTCATACTTAAAAAGCCATGGGGAAAATCATTAATCAAACATTCTTCAATGGTACAACTGACACAGTTCAACCCAAAAGAAGAAATAACGGGGAAAGAACAAGTTCTCCTGAAGTTATGACCCACACAGTACCACAGCGAAATAATGTAGAAATCCGAAAAAATCTTGTATCCCTTGTTACTAATACTATTAAAACATTAGGCGAAATAGGAATGTCTACTTTATCAGGTAGAGTTCAAAACGTTTTCAATCAAGTGGCACGAGAAACTTTTACGGTAGGTTTTGTCGGAGAATTCAGTAGAGGGAAAAGTACATTGATTAACAATTTGCTTGGTACAAATATATTACCTGTGGCAAATTTACCAACGACAGCTTTAATGACTCGTATCAGATATGGCATAAAGCCAAAAATGGTTGTGTTTGATTCTCACGGTATTAAGCAAAAAGAGTTGCCATTAGTAAAAGATTCATGGAGTGGCTTAACTGCTGCTAATTTTAATGATAATGAGCCTGAAGGATTTGTTACAGTTTTAATAGATAAGCCTTGGTTGGGTAAATATGGAATTGAATTAATAGATACTCCAGGTGCGGGAGATTTAAGTGAAAAACGAGCTAAGGTAATCGGCGAGGCATTGTTGGGCTGCGAATCTGCGATTATAACAGTTAGTGCAGCACAACCATTAAGTCTTAGCGAAAAGTTATTTATTGAACAACGTTTGATTGCAAACCGTACTCCATTTTTAGCTTTGGCTATAACGAGACTCGATTTAGTTCCAGAAAAAGAAAGAGATATTCAAGTTGAGTATATAATAAACAAATTGAAGAGCTGGAATATCAATATCCCTATTCTAATACCAGATGACATACAACTGCCCTCCAATAAATACGAAAGCATAAAAGGCATGGATAAGTTGCGTGGACTTATTGTCTCTTGGTTACAGCGCCCTGAGCGTTCAAGACTCATTGAGAACTGGCTTTCTTCTCAGATTATGAATATTCTTGTAACAGCACAAAATTCTTTGGCTCAACAAGTAGAACTATACCAAAAGAGTGACAATGAAAGATTGGCTATAATTTCTGAGAAAAATAACAAATTAACAGAAATGACATTAAGTTGGGGAAAACTTAGAGTTGAACTAACTGAACGATGTGGCAAATGTTATGACTTGTTTAGAATCAAATACGAAGAACTTGTTCAAGGTATAATTGAAAAATTGCAATATGAAGCAGGACATACGGTACAAGCTCAAAAGTGGTGGAATGAAGATTACCCATATAGATTAAAAGTTGAAGCAGCGAACTTAGCTAGCCAATTAGATAATTATGTGTCAAGTATTGTCTCATTAGATGCGAAATGGCTTAATGATAAATTAAATGAAATGTTTAAGACTTACATCCAGATAGGACGAAACTCTATAACGGATAAAGCAACTTTTTTACCTATTTCAACAAATCGTGCAGAGTTTGATGACTTAGATAAGAAGAAGAATATGATGACATTAGGATCTGCTGCATTAAGTATCGCAGGACTTTGTTGCGGTTTGGGTGTTATAGCTACGCTTGGTATTGGTTCTGGTGCCGGAATATTATCAAACAAGCTCTTAAAATCTAAAAAAGAAGAACAGCAACAACAACTTAAAGCGTTAATTGCAAAAGATGTTCCTCTTGCTCTTGAAGATGCCATTACGGAGAGTGAAAAGAAGATAAAGATTATCTATGCTGACATTGCATCTGAATCTATAAAAAAAGAAAAAGATTGGTTGGTAGCACAAAAAGAACTTATAGAATCAAGTAATGCTCCGAAAAATCAAGATTACTTCAACAAACTTCAAAATGACATTCAAGCAATCAATGATTTGTATAAAGGATTTAAGGTTATTTTAAGTTGTTAACTATGAATAATTTCGACAAATATACACATTTCAAAGAACAGCGAGAAAAACTAGGAAAAATGTTAATGATATCTTCAGATGTCATTAAATATTTGAACATGTCCAATTATAGTGATTCGTTGTCTAAACTTAGTGAAAAAGTTAATAATGATACATTTAAAATTCAAGTAGTTGGAACATTTAAAAATGGAAAATCCACTTTCATAAATGCATTGTTAGGAAGTCATGTCTTGCCAGCCTACTCTTTACCATGTACAGCTGTTATTAATGAGGTTAAATATGGAGAAGAGAAAAAGGCGGTCTTGTATTTTAAAAATCCATTACCAGAACAAATATCTCAATCATTGCCTTCAGATATAAAATCTCATATGGCAAAATACGCGGGGCAAAACATTCCTCCAATAGAAATAGACTATAAAAAGATTGAAGATTATGTAGTTATTCCTATTGGGAAAAATGCAACTGAATCTATTTTAGAATCTCCTTATGAAAAGGTTGAGTTGTTTTGGCCACTTTCTCTATTAAAAGAAGGGGTTGAAATTATAGATTCGCCAGGATTAAATGAGCATAGTACAAGAACGAAGGTTACTATGGATTATTTATCTAAGGCAGATGCCATTCTATTTGTATTGCTTTCTACAGCAATATGTGCTGCTAATGAAATGGAGTTCATAGAAAACAACTTGAAAGAGCAAGGCTTCAATGAACCATTCTTTATCGTAAATAAATGGGATTTAGTTCCGAAAGAAGAAAAGAACCAAATGATTGAATATGTTAAAATGAAATTATCTGGTTTCTCTACTAATCCTATTTTCTATGTTTCTGCATCAAATGCGGAGAATGCAAAATCTTCTGGCGATGAGCAATTGTATGCTCAAAGTGGAATGAAGGATTTTGAAGAAACTTTGTCTGATTATTTAACTAAACAGAAAGGTCGGGCTAAATTAGCTCAACCAGCTAGAGAATTAAGAAGAATATTGACGGAGGAGGCTCTGTATAAAGTGATTCCTGCCCAAAGAAACATGTTGGATAAATCTATACAAGAGCTCACAGATAAATACAATAATTCTAAACCTCAACTTGAGATCCTACGAAAAAAGAAAGATCAACTAGTGGCAGATATGTCATTAAAGATTGAACAAAGTAAATCTGGTTTTAGGCGCCTAGTCTTGACAAATTCCCAAAAATTAGCAAATTTAATACCTGGGTGGATAGAAGAATATACACCTACTACTGAGTTTGGACTTATTCCTCGTCGCGAGAAGGTTGATAAACTAATTTCTGAAATCACAGACCATGTTCAATCAAAAGTTGAAGAATATCAAAAACAATGGAAAAATGATGTGTTATTTCCATCTGTTGAATACTGCGCAAAACAAATTTTTGAGTCAGAAGAGGGTCAATTAAGCGAATTATTTAAAGCAATAGACCATTTTAAAACGGATGTATCTGGAGTTGATTGTACAACTGAAGATGTTCCTGCATGGGAAAGAGTTGCAGGTGCTCTTGTTGGCACATTCGTTGGCGGTATTGGATTAGGTGCTAGTGGATGCATCAATGGATTAAGTAAAGATTTGGCGAAAACAGCAGCGTTTGAGTTCGGTGCTATAGCTTTATTGGGATTTTTGAATTTGTTAAATCCTGTAACATTGATTGCAGTAATTGCAGGAACCATTTTTTTAGGTTGGAAATCTGGAAGTGATAAGGTAATACAAAAAGCAAAAAAGCAGATTTCTGATGCTATGGTCGCGCAAATTTGCTCTCCTGCAAATATGCAAGCAGATCAATTATCGGATAGTATTACTGCAAAACTTCATGAGGTAAAATCTATGATGTCAACAGCCGTTGATAAAGAAATAGAATCAGCCGAAGAACAGGTTAAAACAATAATCAAAGACATGAAGAAAGGTCAAGACGAAATTGACAGACGTAAATCAATTATTGACAAATGCGAGCAGAAGATACAGTCTTTGGATATAGCGTTAAATGAACTAATTATAAGTTTAGTAAATTGATGGAAAATGATTATCTATCTCTTAGTAATTTAAAAGAAATAGCGGAGATTGATTCACATATTAAAACAGCAAGGTCACTGATAAACAAATATCAGTGGCCTAAAGATGTTCATATTGAATTAGAAAAAAAACTATCGCGTATTATTGACAAAGAGAAAGATAAGTCTTTAAATCTCAGTGTTATTGGAGAGTTTACAACTGGTAAAAGTACTTTTATTAATGCAATTATACGAAACAACTTATTGGTTTCAAGCATTATGCAGGGTACTACCTTAGCTAATACTATCATAGATTTTTGTCCCTCATTTGCAATATGTTTACATCATATTAATGGGGAAAAAGCAGTGAAAGAATTTCCCAATATTGACGAACTTAAAAAAGGAATTGCAGGTGTAACAACAAAGGAAAGTATTGCAAAAGTATTAAAAGCAGTTAGAATAGGATTACCATCATCTAATCTACACTCTGGTATTAGAATTATAGATACTCCCGGAACTAATGCTACAGAAAAATGGCATGAAGAGGTTACAAAAAATGCATTAAGAAATATTTCAGATTTATCTATAGTTTTGGTGGATGCCACAAAACCATTACCTGAAACTCTACTTGATTTTATAGAGACTCATTTAAAAGGAGTGCTTCACCAGTGCGCATTTGTCGTAACCAAATTAGATCTTATTGCTAAAAATGAGCGTCATATGATGATGACTTATATCCAAAAAAAATTGGAGTCATTTTTAGACAGAGATGATATTGTCGTATTTCCATACATAGCACCTCTTGTTATAAATTCTTTTGCCCCATCAACTTTTGAAATGGAAGATAAGGAGTTGTTGGATCTTTCTTTAAAATCGGAGAAAGGTATCATTGAGTATATGGGTAGACAAAAGATAAAGGCTCAAACTCAAAAATTGTTATTCTTCCTAAATGATTTATTTATCTTAATTTCTAAGAAAATAGAAGCAATAAGAGTTGATTATAATAACGAACTTATTATACTTGAAAACAGTAGACAAATTGATTTGACAACTTTTGTTAGTAATCAAAAAAAGAAATGTACTAACTCATTTATATCATCTGTTCAAAAAATAAAATCATCCACTATTGATTCATTTTATGTGAAAGCAGATGAGGCAACAAATCAAATAATAGGAATTATTTTATCAAAGGCTACACTTGACGATTTGTCGAATTATATTAACAATGATATTATTTCTGATTGTGAGCTGCTCGCACAAGATATTTTGAACAGTCAAAAGAGTATTTTGTGCAAGCCACAAAATTTGTTTTTTAAATCACTGAAATTATTTCAAAAGGATTTTGAAAATCACTTTAAAGATTTTAGTATTCTCAAAGTTACATTTAATACTACATCTAAGGTTCCAACCCCTCAGGCTGTAAATACAGCGAATTTATCGGTAGTAAAGAACTATGTTAGCGAACAATTATCAAGTGAGAATAAGGCTTTTGGGGTTGGTGCGTTTGGTGGAGCTGCTTTAGGAACTGCAATATGTCCTGGAATAGGAACAGCTATTGGATTTTTAGCAGGTATGTTTGCTGGTAGTCAAATGGCTCCAGATACGGAAACAGTAAAAAAAGGATTAGTCGAAAAGATAAGAACTCCTCTTATTAGTTATTTTAATTCCATTGCTGGTGATTTAGAGCGTACTTTTAATGATTATATAAAAACATTAGAAAACCAAATCGTGATAGAAATTAATCGGTATGAGACTCAATATAAAAAAGATGTAGAGAAAAAGATAAAAGAGCAGTTAATGAAAAAAGCTGAAGTTCAGAAAAGAATTAATGCACTTGATTCTGATTGTCAGGAAATAGAAATACGAAGAAAAAAATTAAATGATATTTCAAATAAGATAATCTCATTAAAAAATGACATATAATGACAAACCGAGAACTTTTTTTACAGAATTGGAACAATTTTTTATCTGAATTAAGAGGTAAACTATTGACTACGGCCAGAACTCAGGAGCTATCCTTACCCTTGGCAAATCTCATTTTAAGTGAACTTGCTTGTTACTGGTTTTCTTCATCTGATGTCAAAGGGTCTTGGCTTAATAAGTATTGTAATACTCATATTAATGAGGGACAATGCATTTCGAATATTCTAACCAATGATTTAAAGTTTGGAACAAAAGAAGAAGCTAAAATTTTGTCAAATAGTACCAAATACCTATTGTCTATCGCCGGTGCTGCTATCGGTTTTGGGCTGAGTAATTATTTTGATGCCTCAAAAACCATAAAAATTATCGCAACATTGACACCTATGTTAGCTTCTTTTCCTGTTTTAAATGCTTATCAGGAAAAACAGAAAATAAGTAATCAAAAAAGATTGATTGATGATTATATCAGCCAATTGAAGAAAATAGAAACGAGTATATGCTCAATCATAAAAGATTAAATAACAAATAATATAATCCTATGGCAAAGAATGATTTTTCTTCTGAAGTAGCGGAAAACTACGAACAGAAATGCTTATGTGTTTTAGTGTTGGATGTTTCAGGCTCAATGCGTGGAAAACGTATTGATGAACTAAATAAAGGATTGCAGGATTTCTATAATGAAATCTCTGCAGATGAAACAACTAGTCAAAGACTAGAAGTGTCTATAATTACCTTTGGAAGTTTTGCTAAGACAATCCAAACTCCTAAATTGGTTGAGAACTTCACTATGCCGAAGTTAACTGCAGAAGGTTCAACAGTTCTTGTTTCTGCTGTTAATCAGGCCATAGATTTGGTTGATGAAAGGAAGAACTGGTACAAATCTACAAACCAGACATATTACCGCCCTTGGATTATTTTAATGACAGACGGTGAACCTGATGACGATCAGAATGTCGATAAGCTTTCAGAGAGAATAAAGCAAGATACACAAAATAAGCGTTATGCTTTCCTGCCTATCGGAGTTGAGGGTGCAAATATGAATGTTCTTTCCAAGATTCAAGGCGATATCAAACCAATGAAGCTACAGGGAACAAAATTCAGTTCTTTCTTTAAATGGCTTAGTGCTAGTATGGGAACTATTGTCAATGCAGAAGCAGGAGAAAAGGTAGATATCTCACAAGGCGCAGAAGACTGGATGTCTGCGTTCACTATTTAATAATGAATAAATCAAATAAATAACAAATATGGCAAAGAATGATTTTTCTTCTGAAGTAGCGGAAAACTACGAGCAGAAATGTTTATGCGTATTAGTATTGGATCTTTCAGGTTCAATGAATGAAATTGTAGATGATTCTACAGCGGTAGCAACAGGTCAAACAATTTATGTAGATGGCAAAAATTATAACATTGTAACAGGAGGCATTTCTAAATTGGATAACCTTGTTGAGGGTTTACAGTCATTCTATACTGATATTGAAAATGATGAGACCACAAGCCAAAGACTTGAACTTGCTGTTGTAACTTTTGGCGATAGTGTTAATGTTATCCAGTCTCCGTCTCTAATTTCTGACATTCAGCTTCCAGAACTAATGGCTGATGGTGATACAGCCTTAGTTGATGCTGTTGATGAAGCAATTGATATCGTTAATAATAGAAAGAAATGGTATAAATCTACAGGTCAACCTTATTATCGTCCTTGGATTATTCTCATTACTGACGGAGAACCAAATGAAGGTCAGGATGTTTCTGCTTTAGCAAGTAAAATAAAGAAAGATACTGCAGAGAAGAAATATGTATTCCTTCCTATTGGCGTTGATAATGCCAATATGCAAGTACTCCAAAGCATTCAAGGACAAATTCCCGCAATGAAGTTGAAAGGTACTAAATTTGGTTCGTTCTTCAAATGGCTAAGTGCTAGTATGGGAACAGTTGTATCGTCAGAAGAAGGTTCTGCTGTTAATTTATCAGAAGGTGCCGCAAGTTGGATGGACTCATTTACTATTTAGGATATGAAAAAAATAGGATTAATTATATCGTTGTTATTTCTGAGCATAACATATTCTTATGCTCAGAAAACGCTTGAAGAGGAGATTTTGGTTGAACATTATGGTGCAATCAGGAAAGAGATGGTTCTCAAAGCATGTCATTATTGTAAGTATAATGACCAAAAAACTTTAAAATTAATAACGTCTCAATCTGTTGAAAAATTTAAAGATGCTATAAAAAATATTGACAACCTTTATAATACTGTTTGTAGTTCTTCAAAGCAATTATATGGAAGTAATATAAACGAGTATAATAATAAATTAATAGCATCGGATACGACTTTTATGAATAATTTGCTATGGGTATGCAAAGACGAACCTAAAAACATTAAAGATGCTATAAAAAATGACTATAAGGTTTTCTTAATGCAAATAGACGCTTTGACAGAAGAATGTCTTGCTTTTAACCATGACAATGATAATTATTTGGAGCAGTATCCTAATGGACGTTTTGTTATATTATTAAAATCAGAAGCACCAGCTGAAAATAATCCTCCTAAAGATCCAAGCAATGGTAGTAGGAAAACTCCAGAAGAAGAAATCAAAGAATTAAAAAATCAAAATAAAGCATTAGAAAAACAGAACGCAGAATTAAAAGAGGAAATCGCAGAATTGAAGGGAAAAAATCCTGACAACAATGAGGGCTTCTCATATTCATGGATAATTATTTTAATCATTTTAATGCTGTTAGGTGCTTATGTATACCATTTGCACAAAAAAGGGAATAAAATATTATCCAAATTTATTTTGTTATTACCAAGAAGAAGTAATGTGAATAATCAAACAACGACTAGAAAACCTAGTCCAGAACCAATACTAAGTCCTACACCTAAGCCAAATCCTATACCGAATCCTAATCCCGTTCCTCAACCAGTCCCTGAGCCACGACCACAACTGCAAACTGAAAAATTTGCAATTGAGAATAATGAGTGGATTATTGTTGGAGCATCTGTTATAGGTAGGGGACATATTGAATCAAATATGCCATGCCAGGATAGTAATTCCTATGCAAGCTTAGGTAATGGTTGGGGGATTGCAATTACCTCCGATGGTGCTGGGTCTGCAAAACATTCACATGTTGGATCTAAGATTGTCGTAACTCGTGCTAAGTCCTATTTTGAGCAATTAATTCTTGCTTCATCATGGTATAAAAATAATATTCTCCCTGATGATATAACATGGTCTAAGGCTGCTTTTAAAGCTTTAAAAGCTGTTAGAGATGATATGCAGAAATTTGCAGAAGAAAAACAAGCTAAGTTGGAATCCTTTGCTGCTACAGTAATTGTTGTTGTTCATACTCCGTTGGGACTATTAGTAGCTCATATAGGTGATGGTAGAGCCGGTTATCAAGATAAATCGGGAGCTTGGCATTCATTAATTACTCCTCATAAGGGAGAGGAAGCTAATCAAACTATTTTTATCACTTCAGACTTTTGGAATATTCCGTTCTATGAAATGTCAGGAGTTTCTGTTCCAGAGACAAGGGTTATAAGAGAAAGTGCGAAATCATTCGTCTTAATGAGTGATGGATGTGAACATACATCTTGGGATTGTAATCTATACAATGCAGATAAGGGAATATATTATGATCCTAACACACCTCATGTTGCATTTTTCAATCCTTTAATTGAAACATTGAAGGAACACAAGAAAGAACAGTTACCATTTACTGACAGAAGTGAAAAATGGAGTAACTACCTTGATAAAGGCAACAAGTCTTTTATTAAAGAGACTGATGACAAAACAATGATTCTCGGAACAATATCTTAATATAATAATGGATATATATACTTCAAAACATGAATTGATAAAAATTTCGGACTCACCCCTTGGCTCCGGTGGCGAGGGTGAGGTCAGAGAAATAGTGTCAGCCCCTGTACAGTATAAGGGGATGTGTGCAAAAATATACTATCAGCAGAAGAGAACACCTCAATTGGCGGGAAGAATTAAATATATGGTTAATAATCCTCCTGCAAAGGTTAAGGGAGATGGTTTCTTAATTGGATGGCCTGTTGAATATATAACTGATAAGAATGGTGAGTTCTTAGGATTCTTGATGCCTTTAGCTTTCCCAGATAGTAAACAGTTGGTAAATTTAGTCGCTCCAAAACTCAATAAGAAGTTACCAGACGAGTGGTTTATACGATATGATAGAGGTAACGGTAAATATTCGCTTATCTCTAGATTAAAATTGATATGCAATATATCAATACCCATTCATTTACTCCATTCAACAAAACGATATGTACTACAAGATATAAAGCCTGAAAATATCCTTGTTACTCATGATGGTAAAGTTACAATAGTTGATATGGACTCAGTGCAAATTTCGGAAAATGGAAAACTGTTGTATCAGGGAACAGGTATGACTGCCAATTATATTCCTCCAGAGTTTTACAAACAAGGCGTAGGAAAGAATAAAGGAGATATATTGGCAGTTTCATGGGATAGATTCTCATTAGGTGTAGTATTTTATCAACTATTGTTTGGGTTACATCCTTATGTAGTAACACCATATGTCTCAAGTGCGTCTGATACTAATGAGATTTTTCAAAACATATCTAATGACTTGTTTCCTTTTGGTGCGAATACCAATAAAATAAAATCGTATCCAGACTTACACAAGAAATTTACGGTATTACCCCCACCCCTTCAACGGTTATTTTTGAGAACATTCTCTTTAGATTATAATAATAGACCAAGTGCAGAGGAATGGGGAAAAACAATTCATGATATTGTTGTAGAAGCCGAAAAAACACCGATACCTAAACCAAAACCACAACCAAGACCAGTTCCGAAACCGAAGCCTACTCCTAAACCCCAACCAACTCCACAACCACAGCCTCCTATTCCAAATAATATGATTAGGTGTCCAGAATGTGGTCAACTGACTGATTCTATGAAACGTTTTACGCTTCCACATGTTTGGTTGTTTTTATGGATTTTTATCAGTTATCAAAATATTGAGTATACATGTTGTCCTCATTGCATGAGAAAACATATATTCATGAAAGGATTTACATATAATATTTTACTGGCTAATATCTTATGGCCTTTTATAATCCTGCCTTGGAGTATAATACAACTTATACGAAGTTTTAGTAAAGGTCATTCATTGTAGTAATATATAATATGATAGTTTTTACTCAACATAAGGAGGAAATAGTATTAAATGATAAAGCATTATCTTCTGGAGGAGAGGGAGAAATACATGCAATTACGAAGCCATCAGAAAGATTCCGTAATTGCTGTGCTAAAATTTATTATTTAAAGAAGAGGACTTCTCTTCAAAAAGAAAAGATAAAATATATGGTTAACAACCCTCCAAGTATTGTTAGAAATAATAATTTTATGCTTGGATGGCCCATTGAGTACATAACAGATCGAGAAGGTAATTTTATAGGATTTATTATGCCGCTTGCTTTTAATGACAGTAAGCAATTAGTAATGCTTACTACAACAAAAGTAAGTAAAAAACTAAATGAGTATTGGCATTATAGGTATAGCAGAAATTTCAGACAATATTCAACCTTATCTCGATTAAAATTACTGTGTAACATTGCAGTTCCGATACATATTCTTCATTCAACAAACAAATATGTAATAAAGGATCTTAAACCGGAAAACATATTAATTACGTATGATGGAAAAGTCACAATAGTTGATATGGATTCTATTCAGATTTCGGAACAAGGGAAATTATTGTATCCTGGTACAGCGGCTACACCAAATTATATTCCACCTGAATATTATGCATTGAAGAATAAAGAAACAAGGCTAGATACTTCCTGGGATGATTTTGCTTTAGGCGTAATATTTTATCAAGTTTTGATAGGTTTGCATCCTTATGTCTTAACACCTTGTGATATAGAGGAGAATGCCACTAATGAAATTTATAGTAATATAGCTAAATTCCTTTTTCCTTTTGGTGAGAAACAAAATCAAATTCAAGGATATCCTCCAATACATAATAATTTTAAAGAGTTACCTACGAAAATACAGCAACTCTTTATGAGAACTTTTTCTTGTGATATAAAGCATCGTCCTACTGCACAAGAATGGGGGGAAAGTTTGTATGAAGCAGCTAAAGCTAATGTTATTGTTAGAACACCACATTTATTAGGGTCTTATGTATGTCCGACATGTAAAAGAAAGATTGAAGTTCTTGAGGATGATGTATTAATATATGATTCGGCAAGAATACGAATTGAGAATAAAATAAAAATATTCCCAAATAACACATATGTATTTAACGGACGTACAATTACGGTATTAAATCATTGTCCTTACGACAATATTTTAACCATCCCTGAACAAAAATTCTTAGAGCAAGAACAAAAGAATAAAGTTACCATCGATAAAGAACCTACCAAGAAACAGGGTGATGACAATAATGGATGTGGAATAATAATAGGTATTATTTTATTTATCGGATTAATAATTCTTTTAACATGTCTATAACTTATGATGACTACATACATTAAAGAGAATAATTTAAATTCTTCAAATAAAGCATATATAAAGAAATCTCAGGATGAGAAAGAGACATCTGAAAATAATCTTCTATTCAAAAAGAAGAATAAAAGAAATAATAGTGTAGGTATAATAATCTTCATTATTATTTTGTTTGTTGTGGGTATTTACTGTTGGTCAAATTACTCCCCAGTATCTTATCTTACCGCCAAAGAATCCGTTACGATATTAAATGATGGTAGTACTATTGAATTAGCACTTTCTACAGATGCCGAGAATTATACTCTCTGTGCAATATCTGAAGATACATGGGTTAAATCTGAGATTTCAGATAATTATCCACCAAAATTATTAATAAGTGCAGAAGTAAATTCTGGAGAATCTCGGAGAACGAGTATTGAAGTGATAGCTCATTCTTCTTTTTTCGGGCATAAATTATCAAAACAAGTTAAAAGGATTGTAACTGTTGAACAGCAATCAGGTTATGCCTCATATTTGAATGTATCAAAAACAGAGTTGGAATTTTCTACCGTTGGAGGAACTGAAACGATTCAACTTGATACAGATGGAATAGTTGCAATAAGTACAGAACCTTACTCATGGGGACATGTGAGAATAAATGGTAATGAAATAATAGTTAAGGTTGATGAAAATACTAATAATCAATCCCGTACAGATTATTTTATCATAAAGTCGGGAACAAAAGAAAAACGCATTAATATCTCACAAGCTGGGAAAATAGCGACTTACCTATCTGTTTCAGATAATTCTGTTTCGTTTGGGGCTTCTGGAGGAAGCAGAGTAATTGAAGTTTTAACTGATGGTAGTTGGGAGATTGGCACCGGCACATATTCTTGGGGACATACAAGCATAAATGGGAATAATATAACACTGAGAATTGATGCTAATAACGGAGATACTCGTACGGATTATTTTGTAATTAAGGCTGGAGAGATAACTCAACGGGTTAATATTTCACAAGATGCTAAGTCCGCAACATATCTAAATACATCTCCGAAGTCTGTTTCTTTTAGAGCTAGTGGTGGAAGTAGAACTATCAACGTATCTACCGATGGTCGTTGGTCAATTAGTACTGCTACCGCTTCATGGGGACATACAAGTATAAATGGCAATACGATAACATTGAGGGTCGATGCTAATAATGGCGATGCTCGAACTGATTATTTTGTTTTAAAATCAGGAACAAAAGAAGCGCGAATTAATATATCACAAGAAGGAAAATCAACAACATATTTAAGGCCATCACAATCCGAAATATCTGTTTCACATAAAGGAGGCCGTAGAACTATTACTGTTTCATGTGATGGAAATTGGAAGATTGGTACTCCGACGGCATCTTGGATTGAACTATCTAAATCTGGAAATACATTGACATTGGATATTGAACGAAATAATTCTACAAATGACAGAGATGATTATTTTACAATAAAATCAGGCAATCTTGAGAAACGGATAAATATAACTCAATTCGGGGACAACACCCCCAATGCGGATATTGAGAGGATTTGGGTTGATCACAATATAGTGCGAGGATATGGATATGGTGCAACAAAAGGAATGGTGATTCATGTAGAGTTTGATGTGGAGAATCTTAAAAATCAAACAGTAACAGTACAAGCATTATTCTATTATGGTGATAATACTACACCTCTTAATAATGGTTATGGAGGACAAGTTTCTGTGTCTGATACCGGGAATGTGAACCATGACTCTGGTACATTTGAAGATTTTAAGCTTTATTTACCCTATCCTTCACTTAGAATGATGGGGCATGGCTCTGGAGTTTTTTCTTTTGATGTGTTGATAAAAGATAGACGAGGAAACACATTGGATCGTAAAAACAACATTCAATTTACATATTACCAGTAATTACATATGACAGATCAAGAGATTGTAAACAAACTCATTCTTGGTGATCCCCTCACAATAAAGAACTTCTTTTTTGTAAAATGTCGGGGAGCATTGGAATATATTGGGCAGTATTTCTGTCGTGACAAACAAACAGCAGAAGAACTTATAGGAGAATTCTATGAATTCCTATCGGCAGATGATTGGCATAAGTTGAGAATTTTTAAATACACTTGTTCCTTGAACTCTTACATAACAATTATTGCATCACGATATTTCCAACATAAGAGAGATAAAGAGATGTTACCATTAGATGACAATATAGCAATAGTAAAGAATCTGCAAGAAGCCAGTGGAGTGAATGGGGTTTTCTTCATGGAAGATGTTAATAAGGTAATTATGGGAATGGCTCCATTTGATAGATTTTTAGTTCAGCGTATTCTTATAGATGGGGAAAAGCCTGGTGATATTCTTGATGAAGCCGAAGAATTTGTGAGAACTGACAAAACTATAAACACTGGGGCACATGATAGAAAAAAGTTTGCAGGATATATTTATACTCGATACAACAGAGTTCGAAAATCGTTACAAAAAAGTATGATTGCTATTGGTTATGAAAAATAATGCTATACAAATAACAGATTATGAACTATTGGGCCAAGTCCTTGATGGTAAGGCTAATGAACTTACACGTCAAATGGTAATATTAAATTTAATTGACCCACTATTTGAAGAATGCTTTCTGATAGCTTTAAAAGCCACAAAATTGTTTGATGATAAAATAGACATATATGAAACAGTTCAATAAAATATCCGATGAAGAATTGGCTGCGTACTTAGAGGGAATGTTGTCAGAACAAGATACCGCAAAAGTTGATAATGCTATGGATATCGATACTCTCGAAATTTTGAGTGTATCACGTCAGGCTATGAATGAATTTCACAAGGGTAATGTTGTGGAATTGCCATCGTGGAAAAATGTGACTGCCGCATCTGCTTCAATACGTCCATTATACGAACCGTTAGCAATGGCTGGTTTCTTGGGGGACAGTAACTCTGACGAGGAGAACGAAGAAAATATTGAAACTGATATTTAGGTTTACTTAAATGAGTGATTTGAAGCGAGCAATAAACAAGGCGATTATGATGTATATAGTCGGCTGTTTTTGTTTTGTTTTCTTGGCAATAGCTTCAATATGGTTCGGTTATTATATAATACGGGACTATGGCGAGCATGATTTGCCAATCCAGTTTATGATATTGTCTCTAGCAGGATGTTGGTTGCTTTGGGAAATTGCCAAAGCTTTCCGTTTCAGAGCGAAACTACCGTCTAAATTTCGCTCTATTGAAACACATGAGTATCCGACATTATTTGCTATTATAAACGAAGTCACAGACAATTTACATTTATCGCCAATAGAGCGAGTGTATATTTCTCCAGATGCTATTGCTGCAGTTTTTATTCAACCACAATTGCGGAATCTTCTATTTGAACCGAAACGTAATTTGGTAATTGGTATGGGCTTTCTTACACAAATGGATGATGACGAAATTCGAGCTGTATTGTACCATGAATTTGGGCATTATGTACAGGCTGAGATGAAAAGTTCTTTATCTGTTTATACGGTAGGACAATTCTCTCAATCATTTGTCTCTATTAAGGATATTAAAAAAGAGAGTACATGGCAGCAGCAGTTGAAAGTACAGTTACTATTATTCACTTATTATACAATATGGTTTTGCAATCGTATTAATAAAGCTTATTCGCAATTGGCAAAACAAATGGAATATGATGCCGATGATGTTGCGGTGAAATATGTGGGTGCAGTAACATTCCAGAGAGCCTTGCTCCATGCAGCTTGTATCAGATATAATTATGATGTTGTTCAATGGGGATTGAAACAATTACAACCTCAAAATATTCAAGTAGACAACATTTACCTGGCTCTGCATTTTGTTGGTAATTATTCTCGTCCGTCACGAAGACTTTTATCTTCTGAAGTTGTAAAACGAGTTGAAAGACTCGGAAAACTTAGATATGATAAACTCCCATTACAGTCTGTATGTAAGGTGAGGGAATATGCAATGCAGATTATTCCTTCACAATCTAATCTAACATCATCTTGTTCTGCATATCAATTTGCACAATGGCTACGTGAAGGGCTTATGATTTATATGCATCAAAGAGAACTTTCCACAGCTGTATTATTGGAAATTCATCTTGATAAGAAAAAACATAAACTACCGTGGTTTGATGCCACATATAAGATTATGCTTGATGGTAAAGAAATCGGTTCTGGTAACTTCATAAAGGGTTATACACTCAAACGAAGAACATCTCCAGGCAAGCATGTTATTACAGCCTATGCTCCATCAGGAATCATCTCAACCCCTTTTGAATTTGAAGTAGAACAAGATAAATCATACCATATCGAAATGGATTATAAGCTCCATGCTAAAGATGGAATTTATGATGTATATGGAATGTCAATAATCATTATTGAGTAAATATTGTATTCATGTTGGTATATTTAAAGATATAATATGGCATATAGTTTTTCTTACAAAAAAAATTGTTTCTACATAGAAGATCATAAAAACACATTGTCAGATAATGAAATTTATGGAGACGGGAAGTCTCTATATGCAACTTTAACATCACTTACTTCTGGCAATGATGTCGAATCTATAGACAATGCCATAACATTGAATCATGAAGTAAATCATTATATGCAAGACTTATCTATTAATGCTTGCATCGTTCAGGGTACATTATTAGATTATATTGCAGCATATAGCAAAGAACTCTCAAGAGTTCCAGCCATTAGATTTCCATTAAATCAAAAGAATAATTATGAATACAACCATCAATTGACTTTATCTCAAGAAGAAGATAATGTATTACACGTTATTGATAAACTTTATAAAATATATGATTTTATTTTTGTACGGAAGCACTGTAAACCTATAACAAATCCATATTCATATAATAGTATACATGAATCGCTATTTACTGAAAATCCACTATCCGTAGATTATATTTTGGAAACATATGCTTATCATAAAGCATATTGGGATTCATTTTTGTATTGTAATTCTCATAATGAAAGTCTTTTGCATGAAATTGTTAAAAGGAACAAAGTCTATCCTGTTATATTTAGAAACAATAGTTATGTTGTGAACAATTTAAAGTATGATATAGAATGGAATAAACCTTATCAAGTCATTAACTTATTATTGCTATTGGGATTAGACAATAAGGACAATCAAGCGTATTTAAATTATTGCGAAAATTATATTCCTAGAAATTATAGAGAATCACCTGCAATAAATATACATTCTGCTTATAGACTTATATTTGAAACGGCATTAAATATCCCTAGTCTAAGTCATATAATGACTGAGGTTTATGATCACCAAAGAAATATTGAGGAATTTTCTCCGGTACATAGGTTTTATTTAATAATAAAGGCTATTAGAGAAAATAATGGTTATCCTGAGGCTGTTAAAGGTGAGGATTTCTTCAAAACATTTCATGATTGGGTATCAAATATCTATGGTTGGCTTTCATTTGAAGAAACATATAATTCCATTTCCTATTTTCTGTATAAACGAGCTGAGGAATCAAAAGAAGTTATTGTTAATTTTCAACTAACGGCATTATACCACAAACACAAGGATTTTAAACGCTTTATACAAAAACAACCTCTCGATGTTATTTCTTCATTAGGACTCCCTGTAATAATAAATAATAGTAAAGGTTTTATTTTCAATCAATTTATAGGAAATTTCATCTACTCATCAGCGGGATTAATTGATTGTTATTCTTCATTTTTTGGAGATATTGTAAAATATCAAACTTATTCTTTGGAGGAAACAAGCGCAGATAAGATATCAATTATAATGAATAACAATAAAGGAGCATTGAGGGAAATAGTTAATCGCCTTTTTTCATCTGCAACCATAAATAAATACCTTAATAAAGGTGTTTGGAGATGTCCTTTTAGCCAATATGGTTGTATTAGAGCTTCACAGGCTTGTGATTCATTTGAAAATTTTATTGAGATTCTTACAAACTGTGAATATAAGATATTGCGAACTAGAGAGTATAAAAGTTATCTCCCTAATGGTGGTGGGAATGTGAAAGACTGTATGTTTTACAATTATATTTTAGATAATAATTATAACTTTAAATAATTTATATATGAAATTATCAGAGCAACAAAAAAAAGAAACAATTGAGATGTTAGGAGATTATTTCGCTGAAGAAATTGAGAATGGGGATCTTCATTCAATAGATATATATCAATTAGCATTAGAATTTTGTACACTCTTGGCTGGTGCAGACTTCGTGTTCGAGGCAAGTTTTTTAACTTGGAGAATATCTCATAGAGAATTGGCTGATAAATTGATTAAAACAGCAAGAGATAATGGTCTAACTATAAAAATGCAAATCATAGATAATATAATCGTAAAATTCGCAAAGATTATGGGAATCGAATATCCACCAGAGAACAATGATGATTCAACACCTGAAAGTATAAAATAATATTATAGTATTGATAGATAAGTTTTATTCTTCCTCTCATTTTATTAACTGTATTTTTATAACATAAAGGTTGTGCCCGACACATATTAGGGTATAGAGTTATGAGAACGAAAATTATACTTGCAGGATTCTCGATTTTTGCAGCTGCAATCACCATTGTAGGTTTAAGTTCATTCACATCACACAGCGAAAACGTAACAGAATCTGAAACACCTGTACATACACATGTTTCATGTCAAGGTAAACATTGTACTTACACTGTAGGTTGTGATTGCTCTGGATTCTCTCCAAAGACCAATGGAAAAGAATGGGAAAAATCATATTGTAAGCGTTGTGGGCATCATAAAAAATACCACAAATAAAAGACAATTTCTAACAATCAAGCAACGGCAAAATCTCAATGATAGATTTTGCCGTTTGTTTTACTCATAATGTAAAAGTACAAGTTATGAGACAAATACTATTATTTATTACAATGTTTTTGGGTTTAGTTACAATCTCCTTTGCCCAAAGTGATTATTACATCAAGAAAGCACAAAGTTACCAACGTGAGGCTGAGTATTACCAAAAGAAGGCTAAAGGTTACCGAAGGGAAGCTTCCTATTATCTTAAAAAGGCAGAAGGTTATCAGAGAGAAGCGGCTTATTATACAAAACGTGGAGATATAAATCGTGCCAAGACTCAAACTCGATATGCAGAAGATGCGATTGATAAGTATAAGACACAATTAAGATACGCTTCAGATGCTGATGATAAAGCGGCAATGTATCTTCGTTGGGCAGCAGATGCATTAAAGAAACACTAAAATACACAGCTATGGAAAATCGTATAACCCCTGATTTATAACATCTCTAAAAGAGAATGAGATTTTTGTATTTGGTTGTCGTCGTTCTGGCAGACATTGGGAAGGTGCAGCCGCTTTCGCATTAGAGAATTTCGGAGCAGTATTCGGACAAGGAGAAGGTCCTCAAGGAAGATCATATGCAATAGCAACTGCTGGAGTAGGATTAACTGATGTGAAAGCTGCTGTTGACAGATTTACAAAATACGCAATGGGACATCCAGAACAGCATTTCTTGGTAACTCGCATTGGTTGCGGATTAGGAGGTTGGCGAATTTCGCAAATTGCTCCAATGTTTAGAGATGCTTCTTTGTTAAATAATGTATGGTTGCCTAAAGAGTTTTGGGATGAATTGAATTATTGTCGTCCATAAATACGCCCGAGTTTGCATACTTATAAATCCGTCAAAAACCTTATTGAAAATTTGACGGATTTTTATTTCTCTCACGATAGAATTCAACATGATCAAATCTCATATCATAAAACAAGTAAAGTGAAAAATATGATGGAACAAGAAACTATTAGATTTGAGCAGCGGGATAACGATGTATTCGTGTATGGTTATCCAGAATTAAAAGACCGAAAAGGCATTCTTGCAGGTGATAGAATGGCTTTTTTCTTTGGCGAAGGTTGGCGGAATTATGAATTGCATGTAGCCAATACTTTAACCGGTAAGATTCGCAAACTTTCAACTACAGATGGCGAGTTGTTGGTGAATGACGATGATATTGACTATGACGAGATAGTTAAGTTGTGCGAGAATGGTATTGGCAATGCACGTGCAAAAGCTATACGCTATGCAGGAATCAATCGATGGGACGGATTTAAGGACGGACTTTGTGCTATATCTTGGATGTTGTATCCAGATGGACGATATTTTGCCGATAGCGATGGATTTGGGATGGAGGACAATGACGAAGAAGAAGTATACGCAATCATTGATACTAATCTGGTCATTGTAGAACCATTCCGCCCGATAAAAGATGTCGCTAATTATCTGAAAGAGTTGAGGAATAAAAAACATAAAACATTAACGAATAAACAGAATATATCTATGAAAACAAGAATTTTCAATCTCATTATCATTGATGAGAGTGGCTCTATGCAGAGCATCAAAAAAGAGGCAATTGACAGCGTAAATGAAACAATCCAAACCATTCGTTCGGCTCAAAAGAAGCACGATGACCAGGAGCATTATGTGAGCCTTGTAACCTTTAACGATGATGTAAAGACCGTCTATGAGTGTGTTCCTGTGGATGAGATCAAAGAACTTACGGCAGAAACCTATCAGCCAGATTGTTGCACCGCATTGTACGATGCAATGGGTATTTCGCTGAATGCGCTTCGTAAGAAAGTTGCCGAGGATGACAAGGTGCTTGTAACGGTCGTAACTGACGGTTACGAGAACTCCTCAAAGGAGTACAGCGGCAAGGCTATCAAGGCTCTTGTTGATGAACTTAAAACCAAAGGTTGGGTATTTGCCTACATCGGCGCTAACCAAGATGTAGAGGCTGTTGCTGCAACGATATCCATCACCAATGTAATGAACTTTGAGACGACATCTGCCGGAACTCATATGATGACAGACCGAGTGAACAGAAGCCGTGAACGTCTATATTGTTGTATGGCTAGGCCTGATTTCAGTGCAGCAGAAGCCAACGAGAATTTCTTCGATGAAGATGATAAGTGATACGAACCTCTAATCCGACAGATATGAATAGACTATTTACTATACTCTGTATGGTTTCATTATTGGTATTCCATACATCGTGCAATGATAGTGTTATGGACTTGGATAGTCCTAATGTAGAAATAAAGACTCGTGCGGTTGATCAGAGAGTACAGAATCTAATTCAACAGGCAAGACAAGGTGATGTGGAGGCATACAATTCATTGGCATTATGCTATCGTGATGGCGATGGTGTTGAAAAAAGCTGGCTCAACATGATTTGTATGTATGCTACCTACAGCCAAAAGACAGGTGGAGATATTGAGGATGTTGTAGAACTATTTGATGAAGGGCATCCTTTCAGATTGCTTTTTGAGATTATGGATTCACCATCCTTCAATGAGGAAGTTGAAGCGAAATTGGAACGACTCAAACAATCGGCTCCCGCTGAAGCTAAAGCTATTGATGCGGCAAAAAGAGCCTTTACGATGGATGAGGCGACTGTGGCAATGAATATTTTTCGTGAGGCAGAAGATGAAGGAAGTGAACTAGCTGTAATATTTCAAGCAATATACTATGATGAAGCTAAAGATAAAACAGGTCAAGAAGAGTGCCTGACTCGCATAGCGGAGAAATATCCGTTCTTTAATCTGTTACTTGGAGAATTGTATGTCATGAAGTATGGTGAATGTGAGGACTTCTCCTATATTCACAAGGCTATCGATTGTTACTACAAGGCTGACGCATATGGTATGCTTATTCCCAAATATGCCAATGCACTTTGGGGAATGTACGATTACTTTGGGCAGAAAGGTATGCTTGAGTATGATGAGCAAGAGGTAGAACGTCTTAAGGTATTGGCAAAAAGAACATATTAAACAGAACAACGATGAAACGACTGACTCAAATTTTTCAAGCGCTACTTGGAGTAGTAGCCTTGATTCTCACGGCTTTGGTTGCTGCTGGTCGCCTTGCGTGGCGCACAATTCGTAACTGGTGGAAGAAGCGCTCAAAATGGGTACGCCGCTCAATTACAACAATCTTCATTCTGATACCGGTAGGTTTTGTGGCACTTATTGCTTATGCTTACTATGATAGCGAGTATGGCAGATGGTATTGGAAAGACAATTATCTGTCAAAGAATGTAGAGGTTCACGGTTTCCGGGACGATAAGGTTCGTGTATATAACTACTGTACAGGCAAATATACAACGCCGAAAGTGAATTGGGTTGCTGATAGTCCGGCCAATGACTCATTGACTGTATATGCCATCCCAAACAAGCGTGGCTATATAAATATCAAGAATGGAGAAATTGTGATCGATGCAGAGGCTAACAACTATCGTAAGGCATGGGTGTTCTCAGAAGGTCTTGCAGCTGTAATGAAAGATGGTAAAATAGGCTTTATCAATGCTAAGAATGAAGTTGTGATTCCATTCCAATTCGAGTATTCCGACAAATGTCGTATGTGGAACTTTGGCTACCTATTCCACGATGGATATTGTATAATGACGAATAAAGATGGTGACTTGGGCTTGATTGACACTACCGGAAAGTGGGTTGTTGAACCTGCATACGATGAAATCTGGGCTCCTCACGAAAGTGGTTACAGAATCATTGTTGATAACTGTAAACACGGTGTTCTTGATTCAAGAGGCAATGTTATTTATTCGGCAGAATATGGTTATGTAGATGTGTTGTCTGATGGCTTTATTCTCACCAAAGGTGGCAAGAAGTGGCAGGTGGATTTTGAGGGTAATATAATTCAACCATTTATGTTTGATGGAACATATTATCTAAATTACCCGATTGGTTACAACGAGTGTGGAGATATTCAATATGCTTTTGCCGATTATGCCAAATATGAGGTTATGAACCGTTATGGTATAATGAATCGCATAACAGGTAAGCCGATAACTTTTGCACTATATTCAGATATTAATATGCTCTCAAAGGATTTGTTTGAGGTACAAGATCCGGAAAGTTACGATTGGTACTTGGTAGATACAAATGGCAATGTGGTATCCAAGAAATAAAGTTGGAACAATGAAATGTCTTATAAATACAATTGCGGTAATACTATTCTTTACATCTTGCTGTACAAATGCAGCAAGCGGTAATGAGAAGACCACAACCATCAATGTCGATAGCGTCGGCAGTGATTATACTGCCAATGCTACGGCTATTGAGCAGAGAAAACAGGAGATGTTGGCAGTTGCCGATAGCGTAGGCCATTTCTGGTTCTCGGACGATACCGAGTTTCAGTCGCAAGATCCTCACGCATATTGACTGATGAACCGAATGATGCAGATGGTACAGTTGATTAAGACTGCCGATGACGATTGGGCTTGGATGTTGGCTATGAATGAGAGTGTTGAGGAGTATAACGCTCGCCTCGGTCGTAAGATAGGCTCTGTTGATGCTGCCGCCAATGCAATAGGCGAACTTATCAATATCTACAATGCCGGTAATCAGCCGGAGTTGAATACCGCAAGTTATGTGGAATCAATCCTCGAACATTACAAAGCTGTCTATGCCTATTACCGCCTTATAGAGTTTATTGATGACTATGATGAGGATAGCAATTGGGATGTACAGTTGAGGGTTCTTTACTATCGTGAGTTTACGGAGTGGTTTGATTTGAATAATGCCGTAAACGGTCTTATGTATTTCTATACCTATGCCGCCGCCGGATATTCAGCACTATCAATGGACTTGAACGGCACATTCGAGATTTGGTCAAAGAACCGCCTTGCAGAACTTGAGATAGAACGGGATATCTATTGGTCTTACGATTGGAAGCCATTTAGTAGTGATGCAAAAACCATCTCTGCCAAGAAGTTCGAGAAGCTACTATCTTACTTCAAGGCTCGAACAAATGATACGGTTGTCGAAGAGATGGTTTCCGACTGGGCAGAGAAAGATTATGACTTTGCTCGTGAACGTACCGATGGACGCTTTGATTTTGACAAGATAGCAGAGATGCTTCGTTACTACGAAACAGCTCTATCAAATTGGCGAGAAGTGCGTGAACAAATAGCACTGATGCTCCCAAAAGAGAAACAGAAATCATATCGAGAAATTACTAAACAGATGCACACGAGATTGTATAATGATTTGGTAGATTTGAAAGAAATACGATACTGATTATAGCTAAACTATTAAAGTCGGTTGCCCCAGAGTAAAATCTCAGGACAACCGACTTCTCTTTTTACGCCGTCTGCACCTGCTTTGTCTGCCACTCTCTATGTGCGATAATAACATCTTGTCGTTCTTTTTCAAGTAGGGCTTCGGTTTCGGGAGTGTAGCCGAGAAACTCGATGCAGCCGCCATTGTAGCCTGTGAGTTTGCAGCGGATACCGGCTTTCTCCAATTTATCCATTCTTTTCTGGGCGGTCTTGGCACTGGAGTATGAGAGTGGCCAGAAGTATTTGTCGCCACTATGTCCGTAGGAATCTTCTCCGAGCACCATTTTGCCTTGCAGTCGTTGGCTGTTGTGGAAACTGAAATATGCACCGCCTAATGCTTGGCGTATTACCTTGTGTGCAGCACCTTCGGGGTGCTTGAATACATCGGTTTTCTTGCCTTTACAATCCAATTTTGGCAGTTCTACCTTGTATGGCTTCTTATAGGTGCCGACTCCCAATGTAAGGTAGAAGTTGGTGCAGAAGTAGTCGGTCATCGGATCGCTGTCATCGAAGTTATAAGACATCACAAAGTCGCAGACATTCTTCATCACCTCTTTGGCTCTGTCGGTTAGGGTGTCGTCATTGTCAATATGGTAGTGGTTCACATCGTGGTGGAACACAACGCCTTTATCCTTCTTGAATGCCTCGAAGTCTGCTTTGATAAGGTAGATATGGATAGAGTTATAGTGGTGCCTTGATACGGAGAACTTATACTTGGGATAGGTCTCCTTTATCCAGTTACGCACCAGCTCCACAATCTCAGGAGTGTGCTGTCCTTGATAGTTGCGACCTTTCCAACGATACTCGTTATATACGAAGTCGGTATACTCCTTTGCCGATGCTCCTGCATAGTCGTTTTCATAGCCTGAAGCATTTGCCGATACAGTGGTATCGTTCTTCCAAATCTCGTGGAGTCGTTCAAACTCCACATTGATCTGTTGCATCACTTCGGTGCTGCCGCCTTTGTCGGGGTGATTCTCCAATGCCAATCGGCGATACTCCTTCTTGAGTTCCGCCAATGAATGTATATTCTTAAAGTAAGCCATAGTAGTAAATGTTAGTAGGTTAATACCATTGTGAAATACTCCATACACTCAGACTCAATGCCGAGGCCACTGCAAGAGAGTTCAATGTCACTCTCTTGCAGGTCGTTTACCTCTTGCAGCTCTCTGAGGTGGCGTATCTCATCATTCAGATACTCCTTTGCTGTCGCTTCATCGCAACCGCACGAACCGCATATTCTCTCGATGATTTCATTCTCAGCCATAACAGTTAGTATTAAGATTGTGATTTGAAATAGAGTTCTCGTTGGATATCGTAGTCTTGACCATTCCACCAATCATTGCAGGCATCTACAAAGGATTGTGAGCCGTCTCCCGATGAGAAGTCTGCCTCACGCAATCCTGTTATGCTCTCCATCGTAATGAAGTCGAGGTCTTTCCACCAGTCTTCCATACGCTGCTTGTAGTCGCTCAATGTGCAGAAATTCTGACTCTGTTCACAGTCCGCGCACCATTTGCAGTCCGTATCGTCATCATCTACATCACTTAGATACTCATTGGTATTGGCATTTACCCAAACTTGAATCTCAATTTTTCTTGAACCGCAAGCATCACAAACATATACATCTTCATCGTGTGGCTCCTCTCTTGTAGCCTTGCCGTCATAGAGTGCCACTGCACGATTTACCAGCATCTCACGATTGTTGTCCGAGAGTTCGGCATAGAATCGTTCTGCCGCTCCGAGTATTGATTTACTTGCAAGGGAGTTCCATTTCTCCCAGAAGTGCTTATAAGCACCTCCGAAGGTGATTTTGCACTCTTCCTCGCCCCAAGCATTCCACATATAGTAGTGGAAGCTCGACACTGCATTTACAGGGTCTAATCTCATAGTCGTAATCTTTAAGCGTTATTATCTCTGTTCTCTTCCAACTGCTGCCATATGGCATCGTACATCTGTTGTAGCCAGTCGATGTTTGATGCTCCAAGTTCAAACGGAGTATGGCAGGTAGCCTCTAAGTTGGCTTCTTTCTCGTGGGCTATTACCGTCATACTGTTGTCTGTTACCTGAATACCTGTTACCTTGCATTCAAACGGATCAGCATTATTGTCAAACCATATCACCCATACAGGATCATCCTGCTCTTCGGGGAAGGTTATCTCTGTCAGCCCGTGCGAGTAGAGCAACTGCCGTATGGCATCTATTATGTCCTTGCGGAGCGTCTCTATTCTGTCGGAGAAGTCCATCTTCAGACGCTTCGGCGTCTTTCTCTTCTCCAACTCTGTGTAGGATAGAATCTGCATATCGGGGTGAACATCAAACTCCCAATCCACCTCGTCATCATCGAGTGTGGTGTGAATGTTTCCACCCAATACCAACCCGCAATCCCTTGTTACCATTGTGTGTGCTTCATTGCGGTCATCTGCCGCTACAGTGTAAGTACCCTCGAAGAGGTATCTTACCTTTACTTCAATCTTCTTCATACATTGATGTATTTATGGTTAATACTTGTTTTAATTCATTGGAACGATACTTACTTGTTTGCCAAAGAAGGTATCGCAGACACCATATACATGCTTGATGGAGCAGTCATACTCGAAGCGTTCATTGTCAAGTCGCAGGCGGAAGCCATAGCCGTCCTTGCGTGCCTTATTCAGTCGGATTCTGACATCGCTCTTGAGTTCCATCTCTATCAGACTGCCACCGCCATACATCGAGCTGAACAGCCCGCATGTGTTACCTTTGGGGATAATGACCTCTTTTATTTTGAAGTCGGCATCGTAGAGGTCACGGAGGTTTACAAGACCGATATAGGTAAGCAGGTTGGCTCCACAGCAGGAGTTCTCCAACTCCTGGCAGAAGTCCTCGTAGGATACCTGCTCCTTGCCGTCACGATACTTCTTGTTCGGGAACCTTCCATATACCGTATAGCCTTTCTCCGTCAATGCCTTCTTCACCTTTGCAGGGTTGAGGTGAAGAGTATCTATCATATCTCCGAGGTAACTCTCCTTGTATCGGAAGCCACCTTGTGACTCCAACCAACAGGAGTTGATGCAGTCGTAGTTGGATAGCATCTCCACCCGTACAGGAATATCTCTGGTATTCTTGATAAGGTCGTTTACCGTTGTGGAGTCGTCACGCTCGCGTATCTCGTCCCTTATCTCATCATCGTGTTCATCGAAGAAGGCTTCAACCTCGTCCTCCTCAAAGTCGTGGAAGTCGATGCAGTGGCTCTTCAGTCCTTTGATAATCTCTTGTGTTGCCTGCTCCTCGGCATCCTCGTACCAATCCTCGACCTTAGACCATAGATCCTCGCAGCCTTGTTTCTCAAGGCATTGTTGCAAGAGGTTTCGGTTCTCATCAAAACTTTCCCGATAGTCCACCCATACGAGGGTGTATTTCTCATCCATTATGCTTTCTATAAACTGCATTGTGAGTGTTTTCTTTGCTTCGTTCATTTGTCGTTACCTGTGTACGGCAGGATTCTGTTTCCCGTACATATGTCTATAAATGCGAAGAGCGACCTTGTGGCCGCCCTTCGGTTACTCTTTACCGTTGAATATCTCTTCGTATCTCTCTTTCTCCATCTCCGTCTCTGCATTGAAACTGAAATGTGCCGAATATCGGTATCCAGTTCGAGGATTGCCACCGAACTTTTGGATAGCCATATCTATCTCCCAATCCACTTCACCTATACCGAGCGATATGCGGTCATAGTGCAGCAGGTGGTGAGCCAATCGCAGTGCAGCGTCGGTCTTTCTCTCTTGCCTCAGATGGTCGAAGGCTCGTATCGCTATCTCCCTGTTGGATACCTTGATTGTCGTTCCCATATTCTTTGATGGTTAGTTGAATACTCTCTCATCGTTCTCTTTATCCTTTGCTGCAAGCATACAGAACGGCATATCCAATATGCGATGTGAGAAGCACATATCGGAGTTGTAGTCCGTGCGTTGCCACAGCGTGAACCTCTCATCGGCAAACGACCATCGGAAATATCCCGACAGTGAACCGAACTGAGGGTTTACATTCCTTGCTATGAGATACCTGTTCACATCCATAATGTGCTTTGCGATGAGTATGATGTTTAGTATCTCCACAAATGCCAACTGCGAGTATGGGTCAATCGGCATTACCGGTCCTTTGAAACTGATTTCCATATATCCTTTATTTTAGTTGTAGTTATCATCGAATATCTCATACTGAAGAGGAAGCATATCGCAGAAGTTGCCCGATATGCCTGTATATACCAAAGCATCATCGGATATGTCTGCAAGTTCCTCTTCGGTTTCCTGTATGGTGTTACCGTATATATCCTGATAGTGTGATACCATCATATGCGGATCATCGGTTGTTATGTCATATCCGAAGTGTTCGCTCCAAGTGACGAAATACTCCCTTTCGTTCTCATCGAGCCTTTCCATGGCATCGCGTATCTCGAAGAAGTTGGGACATATCCATTCTCGGTTTATCAGCCTGTCGGGTATATTCTCCCACTTGGTATATCTGTACTCGGGTTCCTCTTCTTCGGGAAAGAGGTCGGAGCAGGCACAGAGAAATTCTCCCATATCGCTATAGTCGGACATCTGCACCCAGTAGTCCTTGTACTCTTTCCCGTCCAGGATATGCTGCGTGGTTACGGCCACCTCGGCATTGTTCAAATCCATATTTTCCATAGACTTTCTGTTTAACTTGTTACTCGCTGGCTTCCCCAGCTGATATGTATCTTACCCTCGCTGTCCGTAGAACGTATCAGCAGGCTGTCGATGACCGACATGGTGATATCGAACTCCTCGAAGATTTCCGACTGCTCCTTCACTTCGCCCGTCTTGATGAACTCGTTGAGACGCTCTTTGGTGAGTACCAATGCCATCAGGTTTTGCTCCACGGAGTCCTCATAGGTAACATAATGCACATCCTTCATCTCCTTGGAGTCGAGGCGTATGAAGCGGAAGTAGAACTGCTCCATCTTGGGTATGTTCCATTGCAGTGACTCCAGTATCACATCGTTGCAGGTAGGTATGTTTACCGAACTGCTCAGGCTCTGCTGCGTGCATATCAGTATGCCGTTGATGGTGGAGTCGAACTCCGTCACGATGCTTTGACGCTTCTTGAATGCCACATCACCCTTCACGACATATATAGGTCTGTCGGGAAAGCGTTCGCTGATATAGCTCTCATAGAGGTCAAAGGCGGCAAGTGTTGTACAGCCGATGGCGACCTTGCCCGGTATCTTGCGTATCAATGATTCTATGTATCGTGTCTTGCTCGGATAGTCATCGCCGTAGTATCCCGATATGAGGTGTGGTACCGAACAAGCCTTGATAAGCAGCTTTATCTGTCGCATAAGCCTCAGTCCTGCATCCTTCTTCGTGTCACCCGTGCTGTTATAGTATAGTTCGCATATACGGCAGAACTCCTCGATGATGACACGATAGACCTCGTGTTCACCCTCTGACGGGCTTACGGTATGTGTCCGTATCTTGTACTTCTCACCGGCGAAGTCTCGGAACTTACGGGTGATGATGGTCTTGCCTATGAGGTCGAAGAGTTCTTCCTTGTTATAGACATCCTGATTCTGCTTCTCTATGCCGAATACCGTTGCCTTACCCGGACAGTGGCAGGCACGAAACAGCACATGACCTCTGAATGCTGGGAACGGCTCTCCGCAGTGGAGATTTCGTTCACACTCTATCTCCTTATCCCGATTCTCATGATAGATACTGCTGCACCAACAGGTCATATTGACCGAATTGTTATAGAGCAATTCAAACTGGCTGTATAGCTCTGCGATATTGTTACGGGTAGTTGTTCCCGTATCGAGAATCTTGTATTTGAGCCTGCGGAACACTGCCAAAATATGCTTTGTGCGTTGCGATGATGGGTTGGTAATCTCGTCCGACTCATCGAATACAAGGCATAGTTTCCTTGACGATAGTTTCACGAATCGCATAAGGTCGCGTTTGAGCTTACCTACCATAGAGGTGGATAGCAGCAGGAAGATACCTCTCGGTACATCTTCGAGATCCTTGTATGTGCGTATCACTCTGTATCGCTCCTTGTTGATGGCGAGGAACGGAGTCCAGGTCATATTGGTGGCAATGGCAGGGGCAAGTATTACCACATTGCGTACCTTGCCATATTTGAGCAGATATTTGGCTCTGTGATATACCGCTGCGGTCTTGCCTGAGCCTTGCTGCCAGTTGAGCAGAGCATACCGCTTCTGAAGTACAAGGTTCAGGTCGTGTTTCTGCAACTGTGTGAACTCGCACACCTCGCCATCTTTGTTTATGAAGGTGGCATTGTCAAGATACTCGGCAAGGGTATCATCCGTTTCCATCTCCGAGAAGGGTTGATTCTGTATATCATAGAGCCAACGCTTACGGCGGATAAGTCTTTTGGCGATGCGTATCTGTCGCAGATTCTCTTCTGTTGCTATCTCCGGCATAGGAAGAGTGCTGCTATCCAGTATAAGGTCATTGATGCTTGCCGCTTTATGTTCCACTTTGTCAAGCAGTCGTGGTGCATACTGCTTGAGCTTGAAGCCGTAGGAGGTCTTTACCAATGCGACCTCCTTGCGTGGCACGACATTCTGCGAGGTGATATACTTGCGTATGGTGGCCAGCACTTTGGCAGTGGTCAGTTTCTTGCGTTCCCACTCCTTCATCTGCTCGTTGGTGGCATTCTCTGGAGGCTTCTGGTTACGGAACTTGGTAACAAGAGCCACTGCCTTGTCAATATGCTTGTTGAGCCTTGCGTGAGCCTTCAACTCGTACATGTACTTGGCGAGCTTGTACTCGAAGTGTTCCAACTCCTCCTTGTCTATGCGGTTGGTCTCACGCATAAGGTCAAGACGCAGGCGGTGCTTCATCTCGCGGGCTTTCTTCACACGCTCTTTGAGTTCTGCCATAGAGACGAACTCCTCGGCATTGTAGGGATTCATCTCGATATGTTGTGAGCGACGCAGGAAGACCATTATCTTGGTGTTGAAGTTATCTGCACCTACCGATGTGAAGGCGTGAGGTGCTAACCTTGTCTGTCCGATGAAGGAGAAGTCCTCGTTCACTCTTCCTACACGGCTCTTCTCCCAGAACTCGTTCTGCATAAAAGAGGCAGGTACGATAATCATCAGGAATCCTGCGGGATTGAGCAGATGGTAGGCTTTGTCGATGTAATACTCCTGTGAGAGTCGAAAATCGAACTTCAGATTGAACGGAGGATTACCGATGATGGCATCGAAGCGTTGCTCGGAGTGGTACTGCTGTATGTCGCACTTCTCGATATGTGCATCGGGATAGAGATACCTCGCCACTGCCACAGCCTTGCTGTCTATGTCAAAGCCGTAGGCGTTGTGTTGGTTTGGCAGATGGTTGAAGAAGTTACCCATACCGCAACACATATCGAGAATCATCTCCGATGATGTGGGAGAGAGTACATCTACCATATCCCGACATACCTCGTGCGGTGTGAAGAACTGTCCCATCTCGAACTCCTTCTTTGCCTCGGCATACTCGTGGTAGCTGGCGAAGTCCGACTGCTTGAGGTTGTGCAGTCCTCCGATACCCGTATAGCAGTTGTATATACTCTCCGCAGGAATCATATCCTTACCGGAA
>NZ_JANRHM010000023.1:0-37183 GCF_024733785.1 Barnesiella sp. ET7 | reverse complement strand
GTGAGTGGGGTCACCACTCCCCGAACAGACGGAAGGCATTGGCCGTGGTAGCCGCCTCGACCTCGGCAAGCGTCACGCCCAGAATATCGGCTATGCGCTGGGCCATGCGAGGCAGATACGACGGCTCATTGCGCTTGCCCCGGTAGGGCACGGGGGCCAGATAGGGAGCATCTGTCTCGAGCAGGAGGCGGTCGATGCCTACCTCGCGCACCATCTCTTCGAGGTGGGCGTTCTTGAAGGTGACGATGCCGTTTATACCGAAGTAGTAGTCGCCCAACGTGCGCAGGGTACGCACCTCGTCGGCCGTGCCAGTGAAGCTGTGGAATACCCCCCGGAACGACGGCACCCGCCCCGACTGCAACAGCGCCACCATCTCGGCAAAGGCATCGCGGCAGTGGATAATCACGGGCAGGTCGAGCTCGACGGCCCAACCCGTCTGCACGACAAAAGCCTCCTCCTGCTCCCGGGCGAACGTCTTGTCCCAATAGAGGTCGAGACCGATTTCGCCCACGGCACAATAGTCGCCGGCCAGCAGCAACCGGTGCGTCTGGTCGAGCCGCTCGCGATAGTCGGCATCGACCGAGGTGGGGTGCAACCCCATGGCCATGCGGCAATAGCCGGGGTAAAGGTCGTGGGTGGCCTGCATGGCCGCTACCGTATCGAGGTCGACATTGGGCAGTATCACCCGCTCCACACCTGCCTCGCGGGCACGGCGCACCACTTCAGCGCGGTCTTCGTCAAACTCTTCGAGATAAATATGAGTATGTGTATCAATCATTTTCGGGTCGTTTTTCGCCGCTCCGGTAATAGTAGACGATGCCGTAGGTCTGGCAGCGGGCCAACCGCTCGGCCGGCGGAAGTGCGGCATAATAGGCTTCCACCTGGTTCCAGAGGTTGAGAATGATTCGGTCGGCCTCCTCGCGCAGCACATCGAGCCCCGACTGCGAGCGGGTAGTGTTGAGCTTGTAGTTCTGCTGCTCGCGGTAGGCATCCTTGAAAATATCGTAGTGCACCGAAACCTTGGCAATCGTAGGGTTGTAGATGGGTGCCCCTCCGTGCGAAAGCCGCTCGCGCTCCCCCTCGATCAGGCGTTCGCCCCACATGAGGATATGCTTCTCGCTCGTGAGGTCGGGCACGGCAAAGTCGTCGGGGTCGAGGCCGTAGAAGAGCTTGTGCTCCTTGCGCACCTCGTTGCGGACCACCGCCAGGTTGAGCACCTGGATGAAGTGCGAGATGTAGAGCCGCGCCGTCTTCAGATGCTCCTGATACCGACGGTTGGCCTCGGCCTGGGCCGTGTAGCAATACTGGAACTGCTCTACGGCACTCTTGAAGCGCCGCAACAGGACCCGCGCCTCGTTCAGGGTCTTGTACGAAGCCGCCTGATGCTCCACATCACAGGCGTGCTCCATCGCCACCGCCTTCTCGAGGGCGGCGATGCGGGCTTTGTCGGTATTGGGCAATCGGCGGTATGGCATGACGATACGGGGATTTCGGTAAAAAGGTGAATCAATGGTCTCGTTTGATAAGCGACCGGGCCAGGTCGTACAACGGCTGTTTGGCGGCCTCGGGCACGGCAATCTGCTGCAACGCCTCGATGGCCCGACGGCTGTAGTCGTCGACCTGTTGCAGACACAGTTCGCCCACGCCCAGACGGTTGTAGAGGGCGGTCACGGCCGCAATCTTCCCGGCCGGGTCGTAATCGGTAGCCGACAGCCAGCGCGACAGCTCCTCGGCATCGGTACCCTGGGCTCTGCGCTGGGCATTGATGAGCATGTAGGTCTTCTTGTTGTTGAGAATATCGCCGCCTATCTTCTTGCCGAAACGGGCCGGATCGCCATAGACATCGAGCCAGTCGTCCTGCAACTGGAAGGCCAGCCCCAGCGATTCGCCGAATCGGTAGATGCGGTCGGCATCGTCGGCACCGGCACCGCCTATGATGGCGCCAATCTTCAGGGCACCGCCCAGCAATACGGCCGTCTTGAGGCGTATCATCTCGATGTATTCGGCCTCGGTCACATCGTCGCGGCTTTCAAACTCCATGTCGAACTGCTGCCCCTCACAAATCTCGAGGGCCGTCTTCAGGAACCAGTCGATGACAGCCGCCGTGTGCGGAGCCGGTGTGCGGGCTATATAGCGGAAGGCGATAATCTGCATGGCATCGCCCGAGAGAATGGCCGTATTCTCGTCCCACACCTTGTGTACCGTAGGCTTGCCCCGGCGCACATCGGCCTTGTCCATCACGTCGTCGTGCAGGAGGGTGAAGTTGTGAAACACCTCCAGTCCCACGGCGGCATCGATGGCCCGACGGCAATCGCCGCCAAACATCTCGCAGGCCAGCAACGCCAACAACGGGCGCACCCGCTTGCCCCCCAGCGACAATTCGTAACGCACCGGCGCATACAGCCCGTCGGGCGACGGGGCATACTCTATCTGAGACAGGGCACTCTCTATCGTGTCGAAATATTTTTGCAAACCTTCCATAAATTTTCTTTTCCGATTTTTGATGTTTTACATAGAATGGAGGTCAAATTTAATCATTTCTGTCGAGTCGAACAAGCGGGAGCCCGATAAGTTTACCCACAAACCGCCGGGGCGATATACTTTATTTTCCTTTTTTGCGTTATTAAACCGTGGGGAACCGCTTACCCCGGTTCCTTTACAGGAAGATAGAGGACGGCCCGAGACAGAAAATATTCGAAACCAGTTTCGATATTTCATTTTCCCCTCGCCTCTCGCTATCTTTGTTATACGAAAACAGGAGGCGGCCCTGTCAAACTTGAAAACAGGTTTTCCGTTTGCCTTGGCTCTCGCCTTTCACTATCTTTCCAGAAGAAAGGAGGCGGCTCGGCCCTGTCAAACTTGAAAAACAAGTTTTTCCGTTTGCCTCGGCTCTCGCCTTTCACTATCTTTCCAGAAGAAAGGAGGCGGCTCGGCCCTGTCAAACTTGAAAAACAAGTTTTCCGTTTGCCTCGGCTCTCGCCTTTCACTATCTTTGCACGCCGAAAAGGAATTATGAGATACTCGCTTCGATACATATCGGTACTGCTGGCACTGGTCATCTGCCTGACCGGGCGGGGACAGGAGGGGACAAGCTCGTTCGACTTCCTCAACATCCCCACCTCCACCCATGCCTACGCGCTGGGCGGCACCAACATATCGGTTATCGACGAAGACATCAACCTCGTCAACCAGAACCCCGCCCTGCTGGGGCCCGAATCGGACCTGCAACTGGGGCTCAACTACATGAAGTATGTGGGCGGCATCAACCTGGCCGGGGTCACCTTCGGCAAGGCGGCCAGCGAACGCAGCGCCTGGGCGGCCGGTATCCAGTACTACGGCTACGGCAAGATGAAGAGCGCCGACGAGACGGGCGTCATCACCGGCGAGTTTTCGCCCAAAGACATCGTCTTCAACGGCATCTACTCGCACGACATCACCTCCACGCTGCGCGGCGGCGTCAACGCCAAGGTCATCTACTCCTCCTACGAGCAATACACCTCGTGGGCCCTGGCCGTAGATCTGGGCCTCAACTACTACAACGCCGACAACGACCTGTCGCTCTCGCTCGTGGCCCGCAACCTGGGAGGCCAGATCAAGCGCTACAACGAGACCTTCGAACGCATGCCCTTCGACCTGCAACTCGGTTACACCCAGAGTCTCGAGCATGCCCCCATACGCATCTCGGTCACGGCCCGCAACCTCACCCGCTGGAAGCTGCCCTACCCGACCATCGAGAACAGCGCCTACACCGGCAACTCCGATATTGTCGAGAAGAGCGGCTTTGTCGACAACCTCTTCCGCCACCTCATCTTCGGCGTGGAGTTCCTGCCCACCGACCGCCTCTACTTCGGGGTGGGATACAACTACAAGACCCGCACCGACATGAAGACGGCCAGCCGCAACTTCCTCTCGGGATTCAGCATCGGCGGCGGCATCAAGGTGCGCATGTTCGGCCTCGGCATAGCCCTGGCCCAGCAACACACGGGAGCCACCACCCTCATGGTGAACCTCTCGCTCAACCTCTTTGAATTCAAAAAATAGCAATCATCTATGGATAAACCTCGTATCACCATCGCCATCGACGGATTTTCGTCTTGCGGCAAAAGCACCATGGCCAAGGCCCTGGCCCGCCGCATCGGCTACATCTATATCGACAGCGGCGCCATGTACCGCGCCGTCACCCTCTACTGCCTCGACCACAACCTCATCGACGGCGACACCGTCGACACCGAAGCGCTGCGGTCGCGCATGGACGACATCCACATCGACTTCCGCCCCGACCCCGCCTCGGGCAAGACCCACACCTTCCTCAACGGCCGGGACGTGGAGCAGGAGATTCGCTCCATGCGGGTATCGGACAAGGTGAGCCCCGTGAGCGCCATCCCCTTCGTACGCACCGCCATGGTGGCCGCCCAGCAGAAGATGGGCGAACGCAAGGGCATCGTCATGGACGGCCGCGACATCGGTACCACCGTATTCCCCCATGCCGAGCTGAAGATATTCGTCACCGCCTCGGCCGAGACCCGCGCCCAACGCCGGGTCGACGAGCTGCAAGCCAAAGGCGTGGCCGTCGATTTCGACGAAGTGGTGGCCAACATCAACAAGCGCGACCACATAGACCAGACCCGCCAGGAGAGTCCCCTGCGTCGGGCCGACGACGCCATCCTGCTCGACAACTCGCACATGACCCTCGACGAGCAGGACGCCTGGCTGCTGGCCCGATACGAAGAGGCCGTAGCCAAACAACAATAACCCCCGACCCAAACGAAAGGAGAGAGACAAGATGGCACGCATAGAAATCGACGAACACTCGGGATTCTGCTTCGGAGTAGTCACCGCCATACGCAAGGCCGAGGAGGAGCTCGACCGCACCGGTCACCTCTACTGTCTGGGCGACATCGTCCACAACAGCAACGAGGTGGAGCGGCTCAAGGCCAAGGGGCTCATCACCATCGACCACGAGCAGCTCAAGCAACTGCACGACGTGAAGGTGCTGCTGCGCGCCCACGGCGAGCCTCCCGAAACCTACCGCATCGCCGCCGAGAACCACATCGAGATTATCGACGCCACCTGCCCCGTGGTGCTGCAACTGCAACGCAAGATAAAGACCGCCTACGACTCCAACCCGCCCGGCGAGGCCCAAATCGTCATCTACGGGAAAAACGGGCACGCCGAGGTGAACGGCCTGGTGGGCCAGACCCACGGCGAGGCCGTTGTCATCGAGGGCAGTAACGACCTCGACAAAATCGATCTCGACAAAAAGTTGCTCCTCTACTCGCAGACCACCAAGTCGGTCGAGGGCTTCCGCCACATCGTCGACGAAATCAAGCACTTGAAACCCGACGGCCGTTTCGAGTCGTTCGACACCATCTGCCGGCAGGTAGCCAACCGCATCCCCAACATCCGCGAGTTTGCCCGGCGCCACGACCTCGTGCTCTTCGTCTGCGGCAAAAAGAGCTCCAACGGCCGCGTGCTCTTCGGCGAATGCCTGCAGGTCAACCCCCAGTCGCACCTGGTCTCCGACCTCTCCGAAATCGACCCCGCCTGGCTCGAGGGGAAAGAGAGCATCGGCATCTGCGGTGCCACCTCGACCCCCCGCTGGCTGATGACCGAAGTGCAGGACTATGTAGCCCGCCTGCTCGACGGGAAAGAGAGTGGGAAAACTGCCGACAAATAAGACGCGAACCTCACAAGCAAATGACATTCTACCCCACCGAATAAAAAATCGGCCCGGGGGTAAACATTTATTTACAACTATCGTTAACTATTCAGCATCGGTAATTCGATTTTTATCTTTATCTTTGCCAACAACTAAACATTACAGGTTATGTCGCAAATTAAATGTATAGGTATTTTGACTTCCGGAGGCGATGCTCCCGGAATGAATGCGGCTATTCGCGCGGTAACCCGTGCAGCCATCTACAACGGATTTGAGGTAAAAGGTATTTACAGAGGTTACAAAGGTCTGATCACCGACGAAATAGCTCCTTTCAAAACGCAAAATGTAAGTAACATCATACAGCAGGGCGGTACCATCCTGAAGACAGCCCGCTGCCAGGAATTCAAAACCCCCGAAGGCCGTAAGATTGCCTACGACACCCTTGTCAAAGAGGGCATCGACGCACTTGTAGTCATCGGCGGCGACGGTACCCTCACCGGTGCCCGCATCTTTGCCACCGAATACAACTACCCCATCGTGGGTCTGCCCGGTACCATCGACAACGACCTCTTCGGTACCGACACCACCATCGGTTACGACACGGCTCTCAACACCATCATGGAGGCCGTCGACAAGATTCGCGACACGGCCACCTCGCACGAGCGCCTCTTCTTCATCGAGGTCATGGGCCGCGATGCCGGGTTCCTCGCCCTCAACGGTGCCATCGCTACCGGTGCCGAGGCTGCCATCATCCCCGAGATTTCGACCGAGGTCGACCAACTCGAAGAACTCATCAAAAACGGATTCCGCAAATCGAAAAACAGTAGTATCGTACTCGTGGCCGAAAGCCCCATCACGGGCGGTGCCATGCACCTGGCCGAGCGCGTACAGAAAGAGTATCCGCAATACGACGTGCGCGTTACCATTCTGGGCCACATCCAGCGCGGTGGTTCGCCCACGGCCCACGACCGCATCCTGGCCAGCCGCATGGGTGCCGCAGCCATCGACGCCCTGCTCGAGGACCAGCGCAACGTCATGATCGGTATCCGCAACAACGAAATCGAATACATCCCCTTCAACAAGGCTATCAAGAACGACAAGCCCATCGACCGCGAGCTGCTCAACACCCTGCGCAAGCTCTCGATCTGATACCGGGCAAGGAGCTTTAACAAAGATAAAACAAGCGAGAGAAAAGGAGGCCGGAACGCTGTCCTCCCCCTCTCACCCTCATCCATACCGAGGCCTGCCGGGCAACCGCCCGACGGGCCTTTGTTTTTGTGTGCCGCAAGACTGGTACCCATGGTGCACAACCGACGGAAGCCGATTCATCGGAGCCCCGCCCCTATCTGCCCCACCGCTGCCGACTTATCAAAATGGTACATTTTCATTCGGTTTGGGTATGAGACAATCGGTCCCGGTTTCCGTACTTTGCAACCGACAGCAAACCTGTAAAAGCGACGAGCCATGAGCCAATGTATCAAATCGTTTATCCAGAACCTGAATATCGTCATCGGGTGTACCATCGGATGCAGCTATTGCTATGCCCGCAACAATTGCCGGCGCTTCCATATCACGGACGACTTTTCCGTACCCGAATACATGAGCCGCAAGCTGCGGCTGCTCGACAATCCCCGCCCGCACAACTTCCTGCTCACCGGTATGAGCGACTTCTCCGACTGGCACCCCGAGTGGACCGACGAAATATTCGACCGCATAGCCCGTAATCCGCAGCACGCCTGCCTCTTCCTCACCAAACACCCCGAACGGATAAACTTCCACACCGACCTCGACAACGTATGGATGGGAGTCACCGTCACCTGCGAGGCCGAGAAGAGACGCATCGCCGACCTGCGCCGGCACATCGGGGCCCGTCACTACCACGTCACCTTCGAACCCCTCTTCGGCGACATACCCGACCTCGACCTCGAGGGCATCGACTGGGTGGTCATCGGTACCGAAACCGGGCGGCGCAAGGGAAAAATCGAGGCAAATCCCCAATGGATAGCCCACATTGCCAACCAGGCCAAAGCCTGCGGGATACCCCTGTTTATGAAGGAAGAACTCGTCCCGATCATTGGCGAAGAGAAGATGATTCAAGAATTACCGCAATCGTTTATACACCAAAGACTATGAACACAGAACCCGAAATCAGAGAAATCGAAGTACGCAGCATCATGACCCAGTCGACCCTCCCGGTCGGCGGCTATTCGGTCAATCCCTACGTAGGCTGCACCCATGCCTGCCGGTACTGCTACGCCTCCTTTATGAAACGGTTTACGAAACACCCCGAACCCTGGGGCTCGTTTCTCGACGTGAAAACATGGGACCCTATCAAGAACCCCGACAAGTACAACGGCAGCCGCATCGTCATCGGCTCGGTGACCGACGGCTACAACCCGCAGGAGGCCACCTTCCGCCGCACGCGGCGCATCCTCGAGGAGCTGCGCGGCTGTACGGCCGAAATCATGGTCTGCACCAAATCCGACCTCGTCTTGCGCGACCTCGACCTGCTCAAGCAATTCCCCAAAGCCACCGTATCGTGGTCGATCAATACACTGGACGAGGAGTTCAGGGCCGACATGGACCACGCCGCCACCATCGCCCGCCGCATCGAAGCCATGAAACAGACCTACGCCGCCGGCATCCGCACCGTCTGTTTCATCTCGCCTATCTTCCCGGGTATCACCGACGTGAAGGCCATCATCGAGCAAGTGAAAGATTTTGCCGACCTCATCTGGCTCGAGAACCTCAACCTGCGCGGACAGTTCAAAGGCAGCATCATGAGCTACATACGGGAGAAGAATCCCCACCTGCTGCCCCTCTACGAAGAGATTTACAACCGCAAGCGCACCGATTACTGGAAAGGTCTCGAGGCCGACATCGCCCAATATGCCCGCCAGCACGACTATCCCTACCGCATAAACGACCTGCCATACGGCCGCTCGCAACAGGGAAAACCGGTTATCGTCAACTATTTCTACCACGAGAAAATACGACTCGACAAGGGTAAATAACCGCCCGACTGTCACAGGCCAGACAACCACCGAACCACCCCTTACCAGGCAGGCATCCTCCTCATGGTAAGGGGTTTGTAGTATTCGGCAGGGATTTTAAGCAGAACCGCTCGGCAAAATATAAAATTTATTTGCATTTACAGTCGACATCCTTTATCTTTGTCTATCTCACTAAGATCTCAAAGTTATGGAACCGTCCGACCAAGCATACACCAACGAAGAGCAACTGATCGAAGATAAATTCCAGGAACTGCTCAATGGCTATCTCAACTCCAACCACCGCAAGAAAGTCGAGATTATCGAGCGTGCATTCAAGTTTGCCAAAGAGGCCCACAAGGGTATCCGCCGCCGTTCGGGCGAGCCCTACATCCTCCACCCCATTGCCGTGGCCCGCATCGTGAGCCAGGAGATAGGGCTGGGCTCCACCTCGATATGCGCCGCTCTGCTCCACGACGTGGTCGAAGACACGGAGTATACGGTCGAAGACATCGAAAACCACTTCGGCAAAAAGATAGCCTCGATTGTCGACGGGCTCACCAAGATTTCGGGCGGTATCTTCGGCGACCAGGCATCGGCCCAGGCCGAGAACTTCCGCCGGCTGCTGCTCACCATGTCGGAAGACATCCGCGTCATCCTCATCAAGATGGCCGACCGCCTGCACAACATGCGCACCCTCGGCTCCATGCTCCCCAGCAAGCAATACAAGATTGCCGGCGAAACGCTCTACATCTACGCTCCGCTGGCTCACCGCCTGGGACTATTTGCCATCAAGACCGAACTCGAAGACCTCGCTTTCAAATATGAACACCCCGAGGCCTACAACCAGATAAAACAGAAGATTGCCGAGACCGAAGAGTCGCGCCAGCAAATCTACAACAACTTTGCCAAGCCCATCGTCGCCAAGCTCAAGGAGCTGGGATTCGACTTCGAGATAAAGGCCCGCGTCAAATCCATCTACTCCATCTGGAACAAGATGGAGTCGAAGCACATCCCCTTCGAGGAGGTCTACGACCTCTACGCCGTGCGCATCATCTTCAAGTGCCCCAACGAGGCCGACGAGAAGAAGGAGTGCTGGACCATCTACTCGGTCATCACCGACATCTACAAGCTGCATCCCGAGCGCACGCGCGACTGGGTGAGCCGCCCCAAGGCCAACGGCTACAAGGCCCTGCACCTCACCGTCATGGGCCCCGACGGCAACTGGATCGAGGTACAGATACGCAGCGAGAAGATGGACGAAATCGCCGAGCGCGGTTTCGCCGCCCACTGGAAGTACAAGGTAGGCAACTCCGACGAAGAGTCGGAGCTCGACATCTGGCTCAAGACCATCAAGGACATACTCGAGCACCCCGAACCCAACGCCATCGACTTCCTCGATACCATCAAGCTCAACCTCTTCAGTACCGAGATTTTTGTCTTCACCCCCAAGGGAGACCTCATCACCCTGCCCAAGGATGCCACGGCCCTCGACCTGGCCTTCACCCTGCACTCCGACCTGGGGTTCCACTGCATCGCCGCCAAGGTGAACCACCGCCTCGTACCGCTGAGCCAGAAGCTGCACAGCGGCGACCAGGTCGAGATTCTTACCTCCAAGTCGCAGACTCCCAAGGAGGAGTGGCTCAACCTCGTCACCACCGCCAAAGCCCGCAGCCGACTCCTGGCCGCCCTGCGTAAGGACCGGCGCAAGATTATCGCCAAGGGCGAGGCCCAGCTGAAAGAGTTTCTCGAGAGCAACCACATCGAGCTCAACAACGAGCTGATGACCAAGATACTGAGCAATCTGGGGTTGCAACATCGCGACGACCTCCTCTTCAAGATCGGCAACGAAGAGATTACCCTCAACGAGAACATCAAGAAAATCATCAAGGGCAAGAGTCTGAACCCCTTCATGCGATACCTCAAGCTCTCGTTCGGCAACAGCAACAAGAACGAGCAACCCAAGGCTCCGGCCCCGCAACAGCCCACCATCGACCGCAAGCAAACCTATATCCTGCGCGACGAGAACGGTGTGAAAAACTACAAGGTGGCCGACTGCTGCTGTCCCATACCCGGCGACGACGTGCTGGGTTATGTCGAGGACGACGAAACCGTCGTAGTACACAAGCGCGAATGTCCCGTAGCCATGCGGTTGAAGTCGAGCTTCGGGCCCCGTCTGGTATCTACCCAGTGGGAGGCCAGCGAGTCGCTCTCCTTCCCCGCCAAAATCGAGATTCAGGGCATCGACCGCATGGGTATCCTCAACGAGATTACCCGCGTCATCTCCAACGAGCTGATGATCGACATGCGCGGCCTCTCGATACAGGCCAACGAAGGCGTGTTCAACGGCACGGTCAACATCATGGTGCACGACACCCGCGTAATCGAGTCGCTGTGCAACAAATTACGTAAAATCAAAGGCGTACAGAAGGCTGCACGCTGCAAAGAATAACCCCTTAAAATCATGGATCAATCCCGTATACAAAAGATTCTGTCGAGCAAGCGAGTCTTGCAAGTGCTCTTTTTTATAGCTGCGGTAGCGCTGGTTACCTACTTCTTCCCCGGCGAAGGGAAATTCCGCTACACCTTCCAGGAAGGGAAACCCTGGAAATACGGCCTGCTCACCGCCCCCTTCGACTTCCCCATCTACAAAGACGAGGCCGTCATCCAGCAAGAGAAAGACAGCATCATGCTCGGCTTTCAGCCGGTATTTTCATTCAACGAAGCCATAGGTGCCAAATCGACCGCCGACTTCGAGAAGTCGCTCACCAGCCGCCCCGGCCTCACCATTACGCCAGCCCTGCGCCGAAACCTGGTACAAGCCCTGCGCGAAACCTACCACAAGGGCATCATCTCGTCCGACGACTACACCCGGCTGCAATCGGGAACCACCAAAGAGATACGCATCGTACAGAACAACGTAGCCTGCGAAATGCCCGTGGCCGAACTGCAGTCGCCCCGCGAAGCCTACGAGAACATCATCAACCGCTTCCCCGACTCCTATTCGCACCATGTGCTGCAAAACTGCAACCTCAACGACTACCTCAACACCAACATCACCTTCGACAGCATCACCACCGACCGGCTCAAGGATAACCTGCTGCAACGCATCGCCCTCTCCGACGGCATCGTGCAGGCCGGCGAACGCATCGTAGACCGGGGCGAAATCATCACCCCGCAAACCTACCGCATACTCAAGTCGCTCGAGACCGTATCGCTCAAGAAGAGTACCGGCAACGACCACCGGGGCTACACCATCGTGGGACAGATTATCGTCTTCGCCTGCCTCTTTGCCTTCTTCTACCTCTTCCTGGCCCTCTTCCGGCCCCAGACCTTCAACGAGATGCGCACCCTCGGGTTTATGATGATGCTCATCGTGGGTATCTCGCTCATCGCCTTCTTCCTCTCCGAAGTGCGAGTTCAGGGCATATACCTCGTGCCCTTTGCCATCATACCCATCATTGTCGTCACCTTCTTCGACTCCCGCACGGCCCTCTACGTACACCTCATCACCGTACTCATCTGCGCCTTCACCGCCCCCTTTGCGCTCGAGTTCATCTTCCTGCAGCTCATCGTGGGCATGACCGCCATCGACAGCCTCAGCGACCTGTCGCGACGGTCGCAACTCATGCGCTGCGCCGTGCTCGTCTTCCTGGCCTACTGCTTTGCCTACGTAGGCTACACGCTCCTCTCCGAGGGCGACCTGTCGAAGATCAGCTACAACATGTTCATCTACTTCGGCATCAACTGCGTGTTCCTGCTCTTCGCCTACCTGCTCATCTACATCTTCGAGAAGACCTTCGGATTCATCTCTACCGTTACGCTGGTCGAGCTCTCCGACGTGAACAACCCCATACTGCGCCAGCTCTCCGAAGAGTGCCCCGGCACCTTCCAGCACTCGCTGCAGATTTCGAACCTGGCAGCCGAAGCGGCCAACAAAATCGGGGCCAAGGCCCAACTGGTACGTACCGGCGCCCTCTATCACGACATCGGCAAACTGAAGAACCCCGCCTTCTTCACCGAAAACCAGTCGGGATTCAACCCCCACACGCCCCTCTCATTCGAGCAGAGTGCACAGATTGTCATCTCGCACGTCGTCGACGGCCTCAAGATGGCCGACAAACAGGGACTGCCCCAGGCCATCAAAGACTTCATCGCCACCCACCACGGCAAGGGCAAGGCCAAGTTCTTCTACAACTCCTACCGCAACAAATACCCCGACCGCCCCGTCGACGAGTCGAAATTTACCTATCCCGGTCCCAACCCCTTCACCAAGGAGACGGGTATCCTCATGATGGCCGATGCCGTCGAAGCTGCCTCGCGCAGCCTCAAGGAGTATACCAACGAGAGCATCTCGCAACTCGTCAACCGCATCATCGACTCGCAGATTGCCGACGGCCTGCTGCGCGATACGCCCCTCAGTTTCCGCGATGTGGAGACCATCAAGGCTACCTTCATCGAGAAGCTCAAGACCATCTACCACACCCGCATCAGCTACCCCGAGCTCAACAAGCCCGAGAAGCCTCGCGAGGAGAAGCCGGCCGAGAGTTCCGCCGAAGCCCCTGCTCCTGGAAACCCGACTCCCGAAAGCCAACCGGGGGCCGATACCCCTGCCACGAAATAAGGCAACTCACATAAACCCGAGACCTCTGCTCTCGGGCAAAAGGAAACCCGGCGGAAGAAACGCCGGGTTTCCTTTTATCCACCTCTCCCGAGCAGAACCCGCTCAAGCCCCCTCGCCACCACCTTTTATTACCCTGCCATAAACCCGGGGGCTGGCGATATTTCTTTTGCAGAAAATAGCGAAAGAGATGGCGATTGTACAACACGACGAAACGATAACGGTTGAAGCCAACCGACTGAGAAATGAGAAACTGAAACGATACTATTCACCCGAAACCGGCGAGGGGAGCGACACAGGCGACCGCCGTCCGATACGGCTCGCCGACGCTCCGCTCCCCCTCCAGTATATCCCGGCTGCCATGTTCGACGAACCGCTGGTGCAGCAGCTTGCCCGGGCGGGCAGTCTGGCCGGACATCTGCGGCAGCAGGGGGTCGAGGTACCCGACGGCTGCTCCACCCCGGCGGTCGACGGCGAGAAAGAGGAGGGCGACCTCTCGCCCTTCGATACCCTCTGGCGCGAGTGGATACGGCTGCGCATCCGTTACGATTTCGAGTTCTGGGCCTTCTGCTTCGTGCGCATCAAAGACAAGCTGGGCGCCAACGACATCCCCTTTCGGCTCAACCGCCCGCAACGCCGCATCTTGGGCATGCTCGAGGCGATGCGCACACACGACCGCCCCATCCGCCTCATCCTCCTCAAGGCCCGCCAGTGGGGCGGTTCCACCCTCATACAGATTTACATGGCCTGGATACAGCTGGTGCACCGCCGCAACTGGAACAGCGTGATTTGCGCCCATATCAAGGAGTCGGCCGCCAACATCAAGGGCATGTACAGCAAGCTGCTGGCCAACTACCCCGACTGGCTGCTCGAGGGAGGCAGACCCAAATTCCGCCCCTTCGAGCGCATGGCCAACACCTCGGTCATCGTCGGGCGCGACTGCCGGGTCACCATCGGCTCGGCCGAGAGCCAGGAGTCGGTGCGGGGTATCGATGCCGCCATGGCCCACCTCTCCGAGGTTGCCTTCTGGCGCAACAGCCGCATGAAGTCGCCCGAGCAGCTGGTGCGCTCGGTCTGCGGCTCCATCATGCTGCTCCCCTACTCGATGGTGGTGATGGAGAGCACGGCCAACGGCACCGGCTCCTACTTTCACCAGGAGTGCGAGCGGGCCAAGCGGCACGAGAGCGACAAGCAGTTTGCCTTTGTCCCCTGGTTCGAAATCGAGATGTATGCCATACCTGTCGACGATTACGAGTCGCTCATCGCCACTCTCACCGACTACGAGCGCATGCTCTGGAGTCGAGGCGCCACCCTCGAGGCCATCGCCTGGTACCGGCAGAAACGCAAGGAGTATGCCCGCCACACCGACATGATGGCCGAGTATCCCAGCGACGACATCGAGGCCTTCTGCTACTCGGGCGAACGGGTATTCGATCCTACGTTGGTCGAAAAGTTGCGGCGCGGCTGCTGCGCTCCCCGATTCGTGGGCGACATCCACGGCCGCGAGCTCACCGGCCACGATGCCCTCGAGGGTATCGAACTGGAGGCCCGCCCCGGCGGACCGCTGCAGGTGTGGGAATACCCGGCCGAGAAGCACGAGATTCGCGACCGCTACCTGGCCGTAGTCGACATCGGCGGCCGCTCCGACGCGGCCGACTACTCGGTCATCGCCATATTCGACCGCTACTGGATGCTCGAGGGGGGACCGGCCGAGGTGGTGGCCCAGTGGCGCGGACACATCGACCACGACCTGCTCGCCTGGAAGGCCGCCCAACTGGCCGCCTACTACCAGAATGCCCTGCTGGTCATCGAGAGCAACACCCTCGAGACCGAACACGACGACAGCGAACACTCGGCCTACCTGCTCGACACCCTGTCGCGCTACTACGACAACCTCTACGCCCGGCAGGCTCCCCCCGACAGCATCGGGCAGCGCCCCTCCTCGCGCTGGGGATTCCACATGAACCGCGCCACCAAGGTGCTGGTCATCGACGCACAGCGGTCGGCCCTGCGCGAAGGGGCCTACATCGAGCACGACGCACAGGCCTGCTACGAGCACGACGTGTTCGAACGCAAACCCAACGGCAGCTACGGAGCCATGGAGGGGCACCACGACGACATCCTCATCACCCGCTGCATAGGCAACTACATCTGCAGCCGCGACCTGCCGTCGTATATCCTCCCCACCACCCACCGGGGCGGCTCCATCGTCAACGAGTCGTCGATATAGTCCGCCCGACTCGCCGGTCCCGTCGCGGCCCGCCATCGGCCTCCTTACGCTCCGTAAGAAACCCTAATAATCTGAAAAATAGCTCCTCCGCCTGCGGCTTTCTGTGACAAACCTCGTATCTTTGTCGCCGGAAAGTCACGACGGGGGAGCGCGGCTTTTCCCCACCTGCCCGACGGCTTGGCCCGGGGCAGCAGCACCTCCGCCCGATGTCAAACACGCAACCCGATACTCATTATGAACGTAAAACACCTGTTGGGAATAACCCTCGCCTGCCTGCCCTTTTTCTTTGCCTGCCAGGCCAAGGAGCAACCGGCCCAACCCGAAAAGAGCGCAAAAGTACAAACCGTAAAACCCCGCCACCTGACCAAGGCCGAGTTCCTCGCCAAGGTGGCCAACTTCGAGAAGACCCCCGACCGCTGGGAGTTCCTGGGCGCCCGCCCCTGCATTGTCGACTTCTACGCCACATGGTGCGGACCCTGCCGCAAGCTGGCCCCCATACTTGAGGAGATAGCTACCGAATATGCCGGACAGATCGATGTCTATAAAATCGATGTCGACAAGGAACCGCAGTTGGCCGCCATCTTCGGGGTGCAAAGCATCCCCACCCTCCTCTTCTGCCCCATGAAGGACCAGCCCCAGATTGCAGCCGGACTCATGGACAAGGAGACCCTGCAACGAGCCATCAAAGAGGTGTTGCTTCCGTAAGGATGAGATAAGGGAAAGTCAATCGATTGAGCTTCGAAAGGAGCAAAAGGCCCCACTACTACCGAAGGCGCGGCTGTACGTCGTCGTCCGGCCACAACCGCATGGCAATGCGGGCACAACCCTCGGCATCGGCCAACGCGTTGTGATGGTGGTCGAAGGGGATACCCAGATAGGCACACACCGTGGGCAGCCGATAGTTCTCGATGGCCGTGCGCGGAATCACCCGCCGCGCCTGCGTGAGGGTGCAGAGGAAATTGCCATACACATAGTCGATGCCATACATGCGGCAGGTCGCCCGCAGCACCCGTTCGTCGAAAGCCTTGTTGTGCGCCACCAGCCGCAGCCCCTCGACCAGCGGCGACACCTCGCGCCACACCTGCCCGAAGTTGGGAGCATGGCAGGTATCGGCGGGGAAGATACCGTGAATCTCCTCCGAAAAACGGCGCACATAGTAGTCGGGCTCGGGGCACACCAGCCGATGCACCCGGTGCGTCACCTCGCCCCCGCGCACCACCACAAGCCCCACCGAGCAGATGCTCGTGGGTTCGTAATTGGCAGTCTCGAAATCTATGGCGACAAAATCTTTCATCGGTAAAAATATCCGGTGGCAAAAGTACGGAAAATTCCGGTGAAATCTTCACATCGCCCCGCGTCGGTGAATTTCGCCACACAAATTTTGCGGTATGTGAGAATACCCCTACCTTTGCTCGAAAGAGAAAAACAAGAAGATGAAAATAGGAATTATCGTAGCCATGCAGAGCGAGCTCGATTGCGTGCGTCGCCTGCTGGAAAATCCCCGCGAAGAGCGCTACGGCGCTTCGCTCTTTACCATAGGCACGAACGGTGCCCACGAGTTGATACTCACCCAGAGCGGCATCGGCAAGGTATCGTCGGCCATTCGGGCCTACGAGCTCATCGACCGCTACCACCCCGACTGCGTGCTCAACACCGGCGTGGCCGGCGGCATAGACGCCTCGATGCGAGTGATGGATATTGTCGTCGGGTCTGAGATTGTCTACCACGACGTGTGGTGTGGCGAAGGCAACGCCTGGGGACAGATACAGGGGCTGCCGCCCCGGTTCCACAGCGACCCGGCACTAGTCGAGAAGGCTCTGCAGGTAGAGACCTCGCTGCGCATCTACAAGGGGCTGGTATGCAGCGGCGACCGCTTCATCACCGACCCGGTCGAACTCTCCGAAATCAAGGCCCTCTTCCCCGAAGGCATGGCCGTCGACATGGAGTCGGGCTCCATTGCCCAGGTATGCTGCATGCGCGGTATCCCCTTCCTGAGCTTCCGCATCATCAGCGACACCCCGGGCATCGAGGGTCACCTGGCCCAATACAACCACTTCTGGGACGATGCCCCCCACCGCTCGTTCGAGGTGCTCACCAGCCTCATCGCCAAACTGTAATACATATCAATCCCTAATACATAACCCGATATGAAAAAGATACCCAGTTTTACCATAGACCACATTCACCTGCTGCGCGGCATCTACGTCTCGCGCAAGGACTATCTGGGCGACCACGTAGTCACCACCTTCGACATCCGCATGAAAGAGCCCAACCGCGAGCCCGCCATCGGCTACGGAGCCCTGCACACCATCGAACACCTGGCTGCCACCTTCCTGCGCAACCACCCGGTATGGGGCGACAAAATCGTATTCTGGGGACCCATGGGCTGCTGCACCGGCAACTACTTTCTGGTGCAGGGCGACCTTGAGTCGCGCGACATCGTCGACCTCATGCGCGAGACCTTCCGCTTCATCCGCGACTTCGAGGGCGAGGTACCCGGCGCCGCTCCCCGCGACTGCGGCAACTACCTGCTGCACGACCTGCCCATGGCCCGCTGGGAAGCCGACAAATACCTGCGCGAGGTACTCGACGTAATCGAAGAGAAAAACCTCGTCTACCCGACGGTCGAAGATACGGTTAATGATTAAAACGGCGTCTCCTCTTTCTCCCCTAAGAAGCGGGGCTGCTTGTCGGTGAGGAGATCGAGAAACATTTTCACACGGGCGAGGTACTCTCGTCCGTGTATTTTTATATACTTCGCCCGGCGGGCTACGTCGCGGGCATTATAGCCGACGGCCGATATGCCGCTGCTCTTGGCCAGATAGATGGCCCGCTCGTTGTGAAACTTCTGCGAGATGATGGTGAGGCTGTCCTGCCCGAAAATCTCCTTGGCCCGCACGATGGAGTCGAGCGTACGGAACCCGGCATAGTCGAGCACGATGCGGTCGGCCGGTACCCCGTGGGCCACCAGCGAATCGCGCATGCAGGTGGGCTCGTCGTAGTCGCGGTCGTGATTGTCGCCGCTCACCAGAATATAGTTAATCTTGCCAGCCTGGAACAACCGGGCCGCAGCCTCGATACGATAGTCGAAGTAGTAGTTATGGGCCCCCTGCGGAGTAATGGGCGCCGTGCCCAACAGCAGCCCCACGGTACGGTGAGGTATCGCATCGGTCGTGTCGAACGTCTTGTCGCGGGCATACCCCTTTACCAAACCGTTACAAATTCCTATGACGGCAACCATCCCTGCAACAAGAATCACCGCAACAACTATCACAATCATACCAAACCTCCTTTTGTATCGTTTCATTATCGTCCCTGTTTTAGGCAACGAAGATAGTGAAAAATAGTGAAATACCTCACTTTTTCCCTCAAACTAAGTAGGCTTGGCGAGAAAACCCCTACATATAGGTATTGGCCGGCCGGGCCGCATGCCTTTACTTTGCCTCCGTAAAAACCAAACAACCGTTACGACGATGAAAAGAACAGGAATATTCTACGGCTCTTCGACCGGCATGACCGAGGGAGTAGCCCACACAATCGCCCAGAAACTGGGAATCGCCTCAACCGATATTCACGATGCGGCCCAACTCTCGGCCGAGAGCATCGCCCCCTACGAGGCGCTGATACTGGGCTCCTCGACCTGGGGTTGCGGCGAACTGCAAGACGACTGGTACGATGCCGTAAAGGTGTTGAGAAGTGCCAATCTCACCGGCAAAACCATCGCCCTCTTCGGCTGCGGCGACAGCGAGTCGTACCCCGACACCTTCTGCGACGCCATCGGCCTGCTCTACGACGAACTGAAGGAGACAGGCTGCCGCTTCACCGGCAACCACGTGGCTACCGACGGCTACACGTTCTCCTCGTCGGTATCGGTAGTCGACGGCGATTTCGTAGGACTCCCGCTCGACGAGACCAACGAAGCCGATCAAACCACTGCCCGCATAGAGGCCTGGGTAAAGAGCCTCGACCTGTAACCTCACCCAAACGCACTACGCCCATGATTACCTGCCAATCCTTCCCCGCCGAGCTGAAAGTATTCTTGAACCACGTCTATGAATACAAGAAGGGGGTGCGCCACATGGTACTCTACACCACCAACCGCCGCTACGAAGAGTTTGCCGTAGACCGGCTGAACAAACAGCGCATCGACTACTGCATACAGCCCATTGGCTGCAACAAAATAAACCTCTTCTTCGGCCGCCGCGAGTGTATCGAGGTGATTCAATCGCTGGCCTCGCGCCCCCTGAACGAACTCACCCCCGAGGAGGATTTCATCCTGGGTGCCCTGCTGGGCTACGACCTGTGCGGGCAATGTCAACGCTATTGTAAACGTAAAGCCAAATAGATAAACTCTTTTCTCTCCTCCTGATCTAAATTGCAAAAGGGGAAAAGAATCCTAAAATTTGAAGTTTGTTTTTAGTTGTGACGAACCCACTACGCCGCGAGGCACGGTGGGTTCTGCTGTTTGGAGGGAGTACCCGGACTCCATGTAATACAATCTCTCTGTGTAGATATTCACATTTTTCTCATTCGAGTAAATGCAAAACAATAGAGAGCAGGACCATTAACTACAAGGAGTCAAAAGCGCCAATAGAAGAATGATTTATGCAAAAGAATTTGTAACTTTGTATATGGACATAAAAAAACCCGGATTCATCACCAGTAACTGAAAGCTGGGAGAGGAACACCCGGGACTGCAATACAAAGGTACAAATAATATGGAATATAACAAGGCCTATTTTGAAAAAGTTTTCTCCACCAAAAGGATGGAACGATATTTCAATCTTTATCCAGGTGATGAAAAAAGAGCCATTCTGCATTACCAGTGTAATCTGGAATTGGCCGAGGCTTTTTATACCAGCCTTTCGGTTTTTGAAGTTACTCTACGAAATGCCTTGTGCAGGGAACTTGAAACAATGACCGGGCGAACCGATTGATATGCCGTATTCCCGACTACCCCAGGATTGGCCAGATTGAATCATTACATCACACAAGCCATCAAGCAGATTTCCGGGAGACACGAAAGCATTACTCCTTCGAAAATTGTAGCCGAATTGACATTAGGCTTTTGGGTATCGTTACTCAACAGTGAATATGAGCGCCTGCTCTGGAAGGATTTACGCAGGGCATTCCCATTTATGCCCAAAAAAGATCGTCAGAGAAAAAAGGTTTCAGCCCCATTGAATAGCTTCAGAACTTTCCGAAATCGAGTTTTCCACAATGAATCCATTTGCTGGAATCTAAAACGAGTAGAAGAAATTCACAACGAGATGATTACCGTAATGGGGTGGATAAACAAAGACGTACCCGATTGGCTGCAACTCGTTGACAGATTCGATGCAGTCTGTGCACATATTCGAGAAGTAATGGAGTGGAAATAAAATAACACGGCTATTGACTCTCAAGGTTCTCTACTTAATACACACAAAAGCGGCCTCCTCGCCGATTCCCCACATCCGGGGCGACAAGGAGGCCGCACTATATTATCGTTGTCGATACTGTCGCTTATTTCAACCGGGCGAGCACCTCTTTCATGCGGCGCAGGGCCTCGGTGATATTCTCCTCGGAAGTAGCATAGGAGAGGCGCAGGTAGTTGGGAGCCCCGAAGGCATCGCCCGCTACGGTAGCCACATGGCCCACCTCGAGGATGTACATGGCCAGGTCGGACGAAGTCTTGATGACGCGGTCGCCATCGGCCTTGCCCAGATAGTAGCTAACCTCGGGGAAGAGGTAGAAGGCCCCGTCGGGGTTGTTCACCTTCAGGCCGGGAATCTCGCGGGCCAACCGTACCACCAGGTCGCGACGACGTTCAAAAGCCCGACGCATCTCCTCTACACAACTCTGGTCGCCGGCAAAGGCAGCGGCAGCAGCCTTCTGGGCAATCGACGAAGCGCCCGAGGTATACTGGCCCTGCAACTTGTTGCAAGCCTTGGCAATCCACAGCGGAGCGGCAATGAAACCGATACGCCAGCCCGTCATGGCATAACCCTTGGAGACACCGTTGACGATGATTACCCGGTCGCGCAGGGCGGGGAATTGGGCGATACTCTGGTGAGCACCCACGTAGTTGATGTGCTCGTAAATCTCGTCGGCCAGGATAAAGACTTGGGGATGACGCTCCAGCACGGCAGCTAAAGCCGCGAGTTCGTCGTGCGAATAGACGCTGCCCGTCGGGTTGGAGGGGGTGCACAGAATCAGCATCTTGGTCTTGGGCGTAATGGCAGCCTCGAGTTGAGCGGCACTCATCTTGAAATCCTGCTCGATACCCGTCTCTACAATCACGCTTTTGCCCTCGGCCAACTTCACCATCTCGACATAGCTTACCCAGTAGGGAGCCGGCAGCACCACCTCGTCACCGGGATTGACAAGCGAGAGAATCGTGTTGCAAATCGACTGTTTGGCACCGTTCGATACCACAATCTGGTCGGGCGTAAAGTCGAGGCCATTCTCATTTTTCAGTTTTGCGCAGATGGCCTGGCGCAAATCCATATAACCCGGCACGGGCGAATAGTGCGAGAAGTTGTCGTCTATCGCCTTCTTCGCCGCATCCTTGATATGCTGAGGGGTATTGAAATCGGGTTCTCCTACACTCAGGTTGATTACATCGACACCCTGAGCCTTCAGTTCATTACTTTTCTGCGACATCGCAAGCGTTTGCGACGGTGCAAGAGCTGCCAAACGGTCGGATACTTGGTTCATGAGAATAGCTGTTTTTAGGTTTTATATACTCGTACAAAGGTAGTGAAAGTCGAGCGCCGAGGCAAATAAAAACGAAGTTTTCATTTGTACTGGGCCGAGACGCATCCTGCCTTCTGTAAAGGTAGTGAAAGTCGAGCGCCGAGGCAAATAAAAACGAAGTTTTCATTTGTACTGGGCCGAGACGCATCCTGCCTTCTGTAAAGGTAGTGAAAGTCGAGTGCCGAGGCAAATAAAAACGAAGTTTTCATTTACACTGGGCCGAGACGCATCCTGCACTACTTATCACCCACTATAAAGGCAGCAAAAGGCAGGCAACCCAAACAAATAAAAAAATACCTTCTGCCCGGAGTCTTATTGACAGCCCGACAGAAGGCATTAAACAAACACATAACGATACGAGAACCTTCGTATCTCCTATACAATCCCTTTATGGCATAACAACTAAATCGAAATCCCCTCTTTGCGTGGCCGTAAAACAGTTATGCGGCTTTGGTCAGTGCGGCAATCTCTTTCACCCGATCGCCGTCGTAGCTCATGGGCGACATCACCGGCTCGTAATCAAACGGGATAAACTCCGAAACCTGAGCCGTAGCAAAGCTCTGGTCGTCGATAAAGAGGGTCAGCTTGGCTCCGGCCTTATGACCTACGGCACGAGGCAACGAACCTATCGACTGGAAGTTGCCGCTCTCGACCATCTGTTTCAAACGCGAAACCTCGCTGCTCTCGAAGAGGAGTTCGTGTTTCTTCAACACCTTACCGTTGGCCCGGCACACAGCCACCTTGTTGCCCACGGCCAATTTGATAAGACCGTAGATCAGGAAGCAAACGCCCACCACAATGAGGAACAGTTTCAACGACGACTGCGGGTCGGACAACACGGCCGAAGCACCAAAGGCCACCACGGCAACCACAACCGACCACACACCGGCCATCGACACTCTCTTTTTGATTTCTACATAGGGGTTTTCTGCAAATTTAGACACATGAGTCTCTTTCTCTTTATTTTCCATTTTTGTTTCAATGCTAATAGTCAGGGTAATATTGGTTTATAAAGTCATGCGCTGCCCCGCCGCGGCACGGCACGGCGACCTCATCCTGCCGCACACGCAGGCACGACAAGAGAGCCGGAAGCGGCAACCGGCTTCCGCAATCCGGACAGGGAACACCTGCCCGCCCTGCTAAATAAGCATTTGACAAAGCGAATAGAGATAATGCCCGTGTGAACACAACTGGGCCTTATACCCCTCGTAATCGTGTCTGATTGACTTTTCACGAAGGGTTATGAGTTGGCAGCAGCACTGCTGCGCCGAAGAGAATGCGGTGTGACTCCCTACCCGTTCGGCTACCGGCGACGAGGGGAACCGTACCGTATGGATTCCCGCCACCCGCTCGGCCGGCACAATGGCCTCAAAACTGGGCACCGGGTACGAATGGCTGTCACTGTCGGTCAGCGTATAGGGGCTCTCGGTTTCGCTACTCTGCACCCATGCCGTCTCTGCCTCCGACACATAAAACAGCGTCGAGGCCCACCCCAGTATCAGGGCAAGCGAGACCATGAGCAGATGTTTCACAAAACCTTTCATGCTGCAAACATACACAAAAAAACGGGAGTTAGCACCCCATTCTCTACACTTTTTCGTTGTATCTTGCTCATTTTCACTTTCTTGCAAGCAACTACTCCCGGCCACAAAATCCGCTGTCGCCAACCAAGAATAGGGAGCAGCTACCCGCACAATACCTATAAAATGCGATTGTACACGTTTCGAGGTCGATATAATTTTGCAGCGAATTACTAAAGCAAACTTTTTTCGATGAGAACAATAATCAGCACACTCCTCGCGCTCTCTGTATACACGCTTTCACTCCTCGGGACTACGGCCCAGGCGCAGCACCGCCACCATCGGGAGGGGCACCCGGCCGGAGCCATCGTCTCGGGACAAGTCAGCACAACCGAATCGGGCCAGAAGCAAGCCGTCGATTTCGCTACCGTCTACCTCAAAGGGAGCTCATCGGGAGGCTCTACCGACGAGCAGGGTCGCTACCGCCTCAAGGCACAGGCAGGCGACTATACCCTGGTGGTTTCGGCCATCGGCTACGACCCGGTCGAACGGGCCGTCTCACTCAAACGGGGCGAACACCTCGAACTCGACATCGACCTCACCCCGCGGGCCCAGGCTCTCGACGAGGTAACCGTGGTCTCTACCGGAGTGAGCCGGGTACAACGCTCGGCCTACAATACCGTGGCGGTCGATACCCGCGAGATGCGCAACTCGACCAAGAACCTGAGCGACGCCCTGGCCAAGGCCCCCGGCATGAAGCTGCGCGAATCGGGTGGCGTAGGCTCCGACATGCAACTCATGCTCGACGGCTTCAGCGGCAAACACATCAAAGTCTTTATCGACGGGGTGCCGCAAGAGGGGGTAGGCAGCTCCTTCAGCCTGAACAACATCCCCATCAGCTTTGCCGACCGCATCGAAATCTACAAGGGGGTAGTACCCGTAGGTTTCGGCACCGACGCCATCGGCGGGGTTATCAACATCGTTACCAACAAGCAGCGGCGCAACTGGTTTCTCGACGCCGCCTACTCCTACGGCTCGTTCAATACCCACAAGTCGCACGTCAACTTCGGGCAGAGCTTCAAGAACGGACTCACCTACGAAATCAACCTCTTCCAAAACTACTCCGACAACAACTACCAGGTCGATGCCGACCACGTGGAGCAGTGGAACGCCGACGGCTCGTCGATCATTACCGACGAAGTGTTTCGGGTAAAACGGTTCAACGACACCTACCACAACGAGGCTGCCGTGGCCAAGGTAGGGGTAACCGGCAAACCGTGGGCCGACCGCCTCATGCTCGGCTTCACCTACTCCCGCATGTACAAAGAGGTGCAGACCGGCGTGCGGCAATACACCGTCTTCGGCGAGAAGCACCGCCGCGGCCACTCGCTCATGCCCTCGCTCGAGTACAGCAAGCGCGACCTCCTCACCCGGGGGCTCGACCTCTCCTTCACGGCCAACTACAACCGCAACCTCACCACCAATATCGATACCGCCAGCTACCGCTACAACTGGTTCGGCGAGCGCATCCGCAAAACCAACGGCCGGGGCGAGCAGAGCGAACAGTATGCCCGGGCCTACAACGACAACTGGAGTGCCACCCTCACCCTCAACTACCGCATCAACAAGGCCAATACCCTCACTTTTAATAATGTGTGGAATCTCTTCCACCGCACCAATGCTTCGCTGCTCACCGGCACCGAAATCGAGAACGAATTTGCCAAGGATACCCGCAAAAACATCGCCGGACTCTCCTACCGCCTCATGCCCTCCGACCGGTGGAACCTCTCGATTTTCGGCAAATACTACGACCAGCGGGTATCGGGTCCCATGGCGACCGACGACAAGGGTACCGACTATGTCATGGTCCACCGCTCCGTGCAACAGGCCGGCTATGGAGCCGCCGGTACCTGCTTCGTGCTGCCCGAGCTTCAGGCCAAACTCTCCTACGAGAAGGCCTACCGCCTGCCCACCATCGAGGAGATGTTCGGCGACGAGGATCTCGAGAGCGGACAGGTGAACCTCCGCCCCGAAAACAGCCACAACGTCAACCTCAACCTCAGCTACTCCCGCACCCTGGGCCGCCACTCGTTCTACCTCGAAGGGGGGCTGCTCTACCGCAACACCCGCGACTACATACAGCGCAACATACAAGACCTGAGCGGCGGCAAGGAGAATGCCACCTACACCAACTACGGCAAGGTGGTGACCAAGGGCTACACCCTCTCGGCCCGGTACAGCCTGGCCCGGTGGCTGAGCCTCGGCGGCAACTTCTCGCACATGGACATACGCGACATGGAGAAGTATCAGATAGGCAGCACCGGCAACTCCACCCCCAACCTCACCTACAAGGCCCGCATGGCCAACGTGCCCTACATGTTTGCCGACAGCGACATCAACCTCTATTGGCACGATCTGGGCCGGAAGGGCAACCTGCTCACCCTCACCTACGACAACCAGTATCTGCACAGCTTCTGCTACAACTCCGAGGTGATAGGTACCAACAGCAGCGCCTACATGATTCCCGACCAGTTCTCGCACAACCTTGCAATCAGTTACAGCCTGCACAACGGGCGATACAACCTCTCGCTGGAGTGCCGCAACTTCACCGACGAGCGACTCTACGACAACTTCAGCCTCCAGAAAGCGGGCCGTGCCTTCTATGGCAAGATACGAGTCCACTTCGGCGACTGAACAACCCAGACCGACAACAAAAATTATTCACTTAAAATCATACACGCATGAAAAAGTTCTCCTTCATCCCCACCAGTTCGATACTTCTGACCGCGAGCCTGCTGCTCGCCTCGTGCCAGGAGGATGGCCCTGCCGTCCCTTCCGGGCTCACCGGCCTGACCGAAGTCTCCAAAGGCAACTACGTGATTGCCGCCACGGTAGGCACCGGCAACAACGAGACGAATGTGCTGCTCACGGCCGACCGCCTCGACGACCCCAACTACAAGGTGACCCCTACCGTACAGGGCACCCAGAACGACGGTGCCACCTACTGGGTATTCTACGGCGGGCAATCGCTCTTTGCCCTCAACTACAACCAGGGTGAGGCCGGGCAAACCGCCTCGTACAGCCTCAACACGGCTTTCGAGATGACCAAGGACCCGCGCACCTACCGACTGAGCCGGTTCACCACCTACGGCCTCTACAACGACTACATCATGACCACCTCGTCGGGCAGCGGCACCATCGACGCCCAAAGCTACACCTATACCGACAAGAGCGGCCAGAGCCTCACCGAAACCTACTATCCCAAGCACTTCCTCCCCGCCTACATCGATGCCCGTAACCAGACGGCCAAAGAGGGCTCGGGGGCCGGCGACATCCGCCTGCGCGCCGAGAACTTCCTCGGCAACGGCGAGTATGTGACCCTCGCCGGGCTGGAACAGGTGGGCAACTACCTCTACTCGGCCGCCATCCCCATGGGGCTGAGCCAGTGGGGCTACATACAGACGGTCGACGGCCGTGAGCACGGCTATGTGCGCGAGGGGTACGACGACCTGGTCAAGACCGAGTCGGGCGGTTCGGGCAGCGGCGCCTATAACGCCAACGAACTGCAGTGGACCCAATACCCCGACGAGTGCTGGGTGGCTCTCTTCAAAGACGAATCGCTCACCGAGCACAAGGTTATCAAGAGCGATAAGATCAGCTACGCCTGCGGCCGCAACCGCTCGCAATACTACCAGATGGTGTGGAAGGCCGACGACGGCTACCTCTACGTGCTCTCGCCCAGCTATGCCAAGACCATGAGCGATGCCCGCCAGCAAACCACCCTGCCGGCCGGCGTAGTGCGCATCGACACCCGCGCCGCGTGGGACGAGATTGATTTCGACCCCACCTATTACAAAGCCTTGAAAAATGCCGATGGTACCGAAGCCGCCTTCCTGCGCAGCTGGTATATCGGGGGCAACTACTTCATGCTGCTGGCCTACGATGCCCAGGGATTCAAGGGCACAGCCAACCGCCTGGTCATCTTCGACACCCAGGGCGACGGTACCCTGCGCGAGATCTCGGGCCTCCCCGCCGATATCAGTGCCTTGAGCAACACCCCCTATATCGACGAGAACGGGCACGCCTTCGTCGTGGTAAGCACCACCAGCGGCTACCCCACCGTATATAAGATAGACCCCGCCACGGCCTCCGCCTCGAAAGGGCTCACCATCGTAGCCACGAGCGTGGCTGGCGTAGGACAACTGCAAGCACGATAACCCCCGCCGACAAGCAAAAAAAGAGCCTGCCGATGAACCTTATTCTCGCAGGTTCTTTTTAATTTTACATGCTAAAAGAGAATTACACATGAAAAAAACATTCCGAAAAATCCACCTTTGGTTGGCGGTTCCCTTCGGTCTCATTATCACAATCATCTGTTTTACAGGCGCATTATTGGTTTTCGAGGATCAAGTCACCCAACTTACCAACCGCCACCTCTATTACGTAGAGAGCCCCGGCTCACAACCCCTTCCCGTAGGCACGTTGGTCGAGAAGGTCGAGAGTCAACTGACTAAAGGGGCAACCATAACCGGTGTCACCATCTATCCCCAACCCGACCGCTCCTACCAGGTGAACCTCTCGGCTCCCAAGGGCGCAGCGGTCTATATCGACCCCTATACCGGCGAGGTGCTGGGGCAATCGCAGCGCACCCCCTTTTTCCGCACCGTCTTTATGCTGCACCGCTGGCTGCTCGACAGCCAACCGGCCGACGGCGGCATCTTCTGGGGGAAACGCATTACCGGCATCAGCACGCTACTCTTCGTCATCATCTTGTTAAGCGGTATTGTCATCTGGTGGCCCCGCTCCCGCAAGGGATTGAAAAACGGCATACAGATAGCCCTGCGAAAGGGGAAGACCTGCTTCTGGCACGACCTGCACGCGACCGGCGGCATCTATGTACTGTTGCTGGTTCTGGTCATGGCACTCACGGGGCTCACCTGGTCGTTCGACTGGTACAAAAACGCCTTTTATACCCTGTTCGGCGTAGAGACCACCGCACCGGCCAAAGGTCCTGCTCCTAAAGAGAAGAGCCCACAAGGCCCTCAACCGGGCACAACGACCGAAGCCACCGCCCCGGTAACACCGTTTGCCTGCTGGCAACAGGTCTACGACCAAGTCGCTGCCGAGAATCCCGACCGCCTGAAAATCGAAATCACCGACGGCACGGCCAGCGTGTCGAACATCCGCTACGGCAACATACGCGGTACCGACCGCTACACCTTCGACCCGCAATCGGGCCAGATCACCGGTGCATCGCTCTACAAAGATACCGGCAACTCGGGCAAGATACGGGGCTGGATCTACTCGGTACACACAGGGGCCTGGGGTGGAAACCTCACCCGCATCATCTGGTTCCTGGCCGCTCTGTTGGGGGCCACGCTGCCCCTCACGGGATACTACCTGTGGATCAAGCGCCTTTACCGCAAACGCCACAACCGGGCAGTTCATTGACCGCAACCGGCCACACGACCCGGCCGCCTCTCAATCCTCGAACCGTCGGCTCCCAAGCCCACACATAAAAAAAGCACCGCGGGAACGCGGTGCTTTTTTTATGCTTGTATCACATGCTCCTTAGAACTTCTGCATGTCGACCAACCGCTTGTAGTAGCGGTCGAGTTTTATCAGTTCGTCGTGACGGCCCCGCTCCACGATTTCGCCCTCGTGCATCACGCAGATGAGGTCGGCATCCTTGATGGTCGAGAGGCGGTGGGCAATCACCAGCGTGGTACGGTTGCGCATGAGGTTCTCGAGCGCCTCCTGCACGAGCCGTTCCGACTCGGTATCGAGGGCCGACGTAGCCTCGTCGAGAATCAGGATGGGCGGGTTCTTCAGGATGGCCCGGGCGATGCTCACCCGCTGACGCTGGCCGCCCGACAAGCGGCTGCCCCGGTCGCCGATGCAGGTGTTGTAACCATCCTCGGTAGCCATGATAAATTCGTGGGCATTGGCAATCTTGGCCGCCTCGATTACCTGCTCCATGGTGGCATCTTCGACGCCGAAGGTAATGTTGTTGTAGAACGAGTCGTTGAAGAGGATGGCCTCCTGGTTCACGTTACCCATCAGCCCCCGCAGGTCGTGCACCCTGAAGTTCTTGATATTGACACCGTCGATGTAGATGCCCCCCTCGTTCACATCGTAGAAGCGCGGCAAGAGGTCGGCCATGGTCGACTTGCCCGAACCCGACTGCCCCACCAGCGCCACAGTCTGCCCCTTCTTGATGGTGAGGTTGACATGCTTCACCACATTCTCGGTATTGTAGCGGAACGACACGTCGCGATATTCGATGCCCTCTTTCATGTCGGTCAGTTCGACCGGCTTCTCGGGGTCCTGTATCGGGTTCACGGCCGAGAGAATCAGGTCGACCCGCACCATCGAGGCCAAACCCTTCTGTATCGAATAGGCCGCCTTCGACAGATCCTTGGCGGGGTTGATGATGCTGTAAAAGATAACCAGATAATAGATGAACGAAGCGGCGTCGATGCTGCTCGTGCCCGAGAGGATGAGCGAACCGCCATACCACAGCACGATGCAGATGGTGCAGGTACCCAGGAACTCGCTCATGGGGTGAGCCAGCGCCTGCCGGCGGTTGATGCGGTTCGATATTTTGTAGAAGACGTTGTTCTCGGCGTGGAACCACTTGATCATCTTGGCCTCGGCATTAAAGGCCTTGATGATGCGCAAGCCGCCCAGGGTCTCTTCGATAATCGACATCAGCTGTCCCCACTGGTTCTGCCCCTCGAGCGAACGGCGTTTGAGCTTCTTGCCCACCTGACCCATGATGTAACCGGCCGTGGGCAGCAGAATGAGCACAAAGACCGTGAGTTGCCAGCTGATGGCAAACATCGTGCCCAGGCAGACGAGAATCATGATGGGGTTTTTGAACATCATGTCGAGCGAGGCCATAATCGAGTTTTCGATTTCGCCCACATCGCCCGACATGCGCGCCATCACATCGCCCTTCTTCTCACTGGTAAAGAAGCCGATGGGCAGGCTCACCACCTTCTCGTACACATAGTTGCGTATATCGCGCACGATGCCCGACCGCAACGGAATCATGAAGTGCGAACTCAGATAGGTGGCTGTCGTCTTGAAGAAGGTCATCACCATGAGGAACACCCCCAGGATGAGCAGTGCAAAACCGGCTCCCTGCTCATTGATTATGTTCGTAATGTAATAATAGAAATTATTGACCGCCACATCCTTGAGCGAAGCCGACCCCCACGGCATGAAGGTATAGGTAGCCTGCTTGAGCTTGAAAAGAATCTCCAGAATAGGGATGATGAGCGCAAAGGAGAAGAGCGTCAGTATCGACGCCAGTATGTTGAAAAAGATATTGAGAACAAGGTAATATTTATAGGGTGGTACAAACCGCCGAAGAATAGAAAAAAAATCTTTCATATATAGCTTGTTAGAACCCGGGAGAATGGCCGGGCGATTTATCGCTGCAAAGATAGTATAATTACATTCACGACCGAAGCCGGCGCCCGAAAAAGTTTTACCGGGCCGCCCGCCCCGTCCTCTCCGACAACGGTTTTCTCTGCCGGCCACACCTCTCGAGGTCCCGTCAAACCCCATACTTTCGCCGCAAATGCTTGCATAGCCAAAATTATTGTTCTACTTTTGCACCCGAAGTGGAAAAGCGGCATTATCTTTTTAGCCGATAGCAAGTTATGAATCAGACGTGTCACACATTATCGATTATCATTCCGGCATATAACGAAGAGAAGACTATTGCTGAACTGTTGCAACGCGTACTCGACGCCGACCTGGGCGAAGGTATCGACCGGGAACTGATTGTCGTGAACGACTGTTCGACCGACTCGACCGGACGCATCGTACAATCCTTCATCGCCGCTCACCCCCAGGCCCCCATCACCTACCTCGTGCACGACCGCAACCAGGGCAAGGGCATGGCCGTGCGCACAGGCATACAGGCGGTTACCGGCGACTATGTGGTGATGCAGGATGCCGATCTCGAGCTCGACCCCAACGACTTCGCCCGGATGCTGCCGCACCTGCTCTCGGGCCAATACCGGGTGGTATACGGCTCGCGCTTCCTGGCCGAGGAGAACTCGCACACCTACTTCAGCTACCAGCTGGGCGGCAAGTTCCTGTCGGTGATGACCAACCTGCTCTACGACCAGCGCATTACCGACGAGCCCACCTGCTACAAGATGTTCGACGCCGGGCTGCTCAAGTCGATTCCGCTCGACTGCAAAGGTTTTGAATTTTGCCCCGAGGTGACGGCCAAAGTCTCGCGCCTGGGCTACAAGATAAAAGAGGTGCCTATCCGCTACTACCCCCGCTCGATCGAGGAGGGAAAGAAGCTGCGCCTGAGAGATGGACTGAAGGCTATCGGCACCTTGCTGAAATACCGTTTCTGGAAAAAAACCGTACAATGAAAAACAGGACCGCATCCTCCAAAAAGCAACCGGTTCGCAAAAACGACACCGCCGCCAAGACGGGAATCACCGCCGCCTGGGTGGTCAAGAATCTGCTGGCCGTGGTCGTTGTCGCCTTCTTGCTGAACAAACTCGTACTCGGCCTGCAGCCGGGATACAACTGGGCCTACAACATGCTCAAGGGCAACCTCGAGGTGGCTCAACACTATGCCCAAACCACTACCGACGAACGGTACGAGATGAAGTTGGGCCTCTCGCACGTCTACCTGCGCTACCTCAAGGAGAACACCTCGCCCGATGCCGTCATCCTGCTGCCGGGCAAAGAAGCCTTCTACCCCGAGGGGCAGGAACGCATCTTCTCGGGCGAGCCCTACAACAAACTGTGGGCCACCCGTTTCCTCTATCCGCGCCGGGTCATCATCCCCTCGGAACTGGGTGTAACCCCCTGGAGCCAAAAGATTACTCATGTAGCCATCGTCAACGGCATAGGCTACGAATATCTCGGCTACGAGGTACCCAAGAAGGTGCCTCACATCGTACTTCCCGTTCACCCCAAACCGTAATGCCATGCTCACACTCGGAATCATACTTACCTGCCTCAACGGCATTTTGCTGACTGCGCTCGTCGGCTCGCGGTTTTCGTGGACCGAACGCATCGGCCTCTCGTTCCCCTTGGGAATGACCCTGCAAACCATCATCATGGCTCTGCTCGATTTGCTGCACATCCCCCTCACGGCCTCCTCGGTGCTGCTGGGCGGACTCCTCCTTTTCGCCCTGCTGCTGTTTGTCGTGTGGCGTTACCGCGGCATCGACAGCCTGCGCCTCACCCCGGCCATGCTCGACGACTGGCGACAGGCCAACCTGGTGTGGGTGCTGCTGCTCCTCCTCATCGGCTACTGCGAATATATGAATTTCTCGAAGTGCATCTTCTTCCCGCCCAGCGACCGCGACAGCCTCGCCGCCTTCGACACTCTGGGCTTCGTGGCCGCCCACGACCACACCTACATGCGCATGAGCCTCTTCGACGCCGACTACAACCCCTCGATACACCGGGCGGGCGGCAGCATAGCCTATGCCCCCTTCGTGCAACTGAGCTACGCCTACGTCTACCTGCTGGGAGCCGAGACCTCCAAGGCCATCCCGGCCCTCATGTATCTCTTCTTCGTCGTTGCCTTCTACGGCATCCTGCGGCGCAACACGGGCAAGACCCTGGCCGCCCTGGCCACCCTCTTCATGATGATGGCCCCCGAGATGCTCGCCTTCTCGTCGCTCTCGGCCACCAACGTCATGCAGGCCATATTCGCCTCGCTGGGCATCGCCTATACCGCCAGCTGGCTGCGCAGCCGCCACGACCACGAACTCTATGCCGGAGCCTTGCTCCTGGGGGCCAACATGTGGTGCCGCAACGAGGGCATCGTCTTCATCGGTGCCGCCTGCATCGTGCTGCTCATCGACTGCATCCGCCGCAAGAGCTACCGCAAGGGGTGGTACTTCACCGGCCTGGCCCTGCTCCCGGCCGTCATCTGGTTTGTCTACATGAAGGTGGGCGGACTCTACACCGAGGGGATGGCCATCACCCGCCTCTTCTGGGACGGCGAGAAGGCCGGCCTCATCGTCAAGGGCTTCTGGGACCTCTTCGCCGCACCGCTCTACTACGGCTGGACCTTCCCGGCATTTGCCCTCTTCTTCATCGCCAACCTCTGGTTCATGGTCAAGAGCCGCGACAATGTGGCGCTGCTGGGCATGATTGTGCTGAGCGTCGTTTTCTACGGCCTGGTCATCTATCATGTAGACTATGTGTGGGACTCGATGCACAACGTGCTGGCCTACTCAGCCAAGCGGTTCTTTTTCTGCTTCGTACCCATGTGCTGGTATTTCATAGCCACCACCCGAATCGCCCGGACGGGCTCCGACTACATCGAGCGATACCTGTCGTTGAAATAAGATAAGCCAAGTGCCAGATAGCGGGGAGGGATGTTCCTCCTCGAGACAAGAGACAAGAGACTAACGCCCCACGGACAACCCACGGTCCGTGGTGGTCGGTTTTTAGAGAAAATTGACAGGTAAAAACAATCGCTCTCTAAAAAAATGCAAAAAGACAGTGGGAGCATTTAAACCTTGACAAGATGTCGGGGTCTTATAAGCATTGAAATCGAAGTGATCAATAGATTGGATTTTTTTAAGATGTATAAAAGAGGTATTTTTATCCTGTTTGCGTGTATTTCTTGCTTGCTGACAGCCCAGAGTGCCTGGGGTCAGTTTACCATTTCGGGCACTGTAAAAGACAAGACCGACGATTCTCCGCTCCCGCAGGTGAGCATCCGGCTGCTTGCGGCTCGCGACAGCTCCTTTGTCACCGGCGTGTCGAGCAAAGACAACGGCACCTTCACCCTCACGGTCAACAAGGCCGGCAACTACCTGGCCGCCTTCTCGTTCCTGGGCTACAAGACCACCTACGAACCGGTGCGGCTCACCGCCGGGCAGCCCCGCCGCAATTTGGGGTCGGTTCTGCTCGAGAGCAACGACATTCTGCTGCAAGAGGCCGTTGTCGTGGGGAAAGCTCCCGAGGTGGTGGTGAAAGAAGATACCGTCGAATTCAATGCCGACTCCTATAAAACCCAACCCAACTCGGTCGTGGAAGACCTGTTGAAGAAACTGCCGGGTGTCGAGGTCGACAGCGAGGGCAAAATCACCCACGCCGGCAAAGAGATTACCAAGATTCTGGTCGATGGCAAGGAGTTCTTCTCCGACGACCCCAAGATAGCCACCAAAAACCTGCCGGTCGACATCATCGAGAAGCTGCAGGTGGTCGACCGTAAGTCCGACCTCGCCCGTCTGACCGGTGTCGACGACGGCGAAGAGGAGACCGTCATCAACCTCACCATCAAGAAGGGGATGAAGCACGGCTGGTTCGGCAACGTCTCGGGCGGTTACGGCCTCGACGGACGCTACGAAGCCGGAGCCATGATCAACCGCTTCTTCGGCGACAACCAGATAACTATCCTCGCCGGGTCGAACAACACCAACAACATGGGATTCACCGACCTGGGCGGCAGCCGCTTCCGCCGATTCGGCGGCATGAACGGCATCAACACCAGCCACAACGTGGGGGTCAACTTCAACGTGGGCAAGGGCGAGGAGTTCCGCGTGGGCGGCGACGTGAGCTACAACAACAGCAACCGCAACGTGCTGCAACGCACCGAGCGCCAAAACCTCTTTGCCGACAGTACATCCTATTACAGCGGACACAACAAGATGAACGACCACGGACAGAACATCCGCGGTAACTTCCGTATCCACTGGGAAATCGACTCGCTCAACACCCTCGAGTTCCGACCCAAGTTTGCCGTGGCCCTCTCCCGCTCCGACAGCTACGACTCGGCCCTCACCACCGCCGGCGACCTGGCCCGCAGCAAAGTCAACTTCAGCGAAAGCGACAACTTCAACAAGGGTACCGGCTACGACCTCTCGGGCGAACTCATCTACAACCACAAATTTCTCTCGCGCCCCGGCCGGTCGTTCAGTATCCAGGCCGAATACAAGTTCAGCGACACGAAAGAGGACGGCTGGACCAAAGCTCTCTACCAATACTACCAGCTGGCCACCGACAGCACCCTCGACCAGATAGACGACAACCACACCTGGAGCAACGGCTACGGGGCCCGACTCACCTGGACCGAACCGCTGGGCGACGTGAAGAAAGGACGGTTCCTCACCTTCTCGTACCGCTTCCAGGCCAACTTCAACAACGCCGACAAATATACCTACGACGTATTTACCGACCCGCTCACATCCCTACCGCTCGATACCTTGCGCAACGACGACCTGAGCAACAGCTTCCGCAACGACTACTACATGCACCGGGCCCAGGTGGGATTCAAACAGGTGAAACCCACCTATACCTACGACGTGGGTGTGGCCGTAGAGCCGTCGTCGTCGCAATCGATCGACCGCATCAACAGCAACCGAAACATACCCAAGCGCACCGTATTCAACGTAGCTCCCTACCTGCGCTACCGCTACAAGATGGGCAAACAGACCTCGCTGCGCATCGACTACCGGGGCTCATCGTCGCAACCGACCATGGTGCAGTTGCAACCCGTGGCCGACGTCTCCGACCCGCTGCGTGTCGTTATCGGTAACCCCACCCTGAAACCCTCGTTCAAAAACACGCTGCGCGTGCGCTTCAACGACTACGACCAGGCTACCCAACGGGCCATCATGGCCATGCTCTTCGGCGGATTCACCACCAACAGCATCATCTCCGAAACCACCTACGATGCCACCACCGGCGGACAGACCACCACCTACCGCAACGTAAACGGCGTGTGGAACACCTCGGGTATGTTGATGTTCAACACCCCCTTCCGCAACAAGCACTGGCAGCTCAACAGCTTCAGCCGCCTCAGCTACAACAACAACGTGGGCTACAACAACGGCATGCGCAACGATGCCGGGTCGTTCAATGCCGCCGAAAATCTGGGCATCGCCTTCCGATCGGACTACTTCGATGTCGAGTTGCGCGGCAACTATCGGTATGCGCTCGCCACCAACAGCATGCAGAACCAGAAAGACCAGAGCACCCACAACTACGGCGGCACCCTCAACCTGAGCGGATACCTGCCCTGGTCCATCACCCTGGGTACCGACCTCACCTACAACGGCATGTCGGGATACTCGGCCGGATACAACACCGAGAGCTGGATCTGGAACGCACAGGCCTCCTACCAGTTCCTCAAAGGCAAAAACGCCACCATCGCCCTCAAAATCTACGATATTCTGGGACAGCGCAACAGCATACGCCGTACCGTCACGGGTAACTACATTCAGGATGTGGAGTACAACACCCTCAACACCTACGGTCTGTTGACCTTCACCTACCGCTTCAACACCTTCGGCGACAAACGCCCCGACATGGGCCCCGGTGGCCCCCGCGGCTACGGCCATCCCGGCCCTCCCCCGGGCGGTCCCGGTGGACACCGGCCCTTCTGATGAGACTGAAAATCCAATCAATAACAAAAAA
>NZ_JANRHM010000022.1:0-42024 GCF_024733785.1 Barnesiella sp. ET7 | reverse complement strand
GCTTCTTTTTTAAACCACCACGGCGCGATATGACAAGCACGTCACCCCGCACTCGATGCAGGGTCCAGTGTGTGGGTCACCCCGCACCACGATGCGGGGTCCAGCGAGGGAGTGCGAAATGACGGGACGGCGAGGTCCGGGAAAAGAGCTCGACAACAACGGCGATACCTCTGACTTCGTTCCTCTCGACGATAAAAAAACGGACATATTCCCTCCAAAAAAGAGCAAAAAACAGGGGCTCGAAACAAAAAAATAGCGATGTTCAACATTTCAAATGTTAAAAATCAGGGCCGAAAAATTTGCTCTATCAACAATTTCTTTGCTCTATCAACAATTTTGGTTAAATTTTAACAGTGCAACGCCTCGGTTGTTAAATCCTTTAACAATCACCATTTGCATATTTCTCCTCCGAATATTATCTTTGAAATACAATCCTTCCCGATAATACCAAATCCTATATAACGACATGTTCAAAAAATTGTTGATGACCCTCGTGCTATGGGCTGTTGTATACCCACTCGTGGCACAGACACAGGGCGACACCATCTACCACTTTCGGTTCGAGCCGGGGAACGACGGCCTCTATACCGCTTACCGAAACAACGGCACCGAGCTGACCCGTCTGCTCTCGTGCGTAGTACAGAACAAAGAGGCGATACTCGCCGGCACCATCCCCATCCTGGTCGACGGCTACTGCAGCTCGCTCCACGACGAAGCGGCCGCCCGGGCCATCGCCCGCATCCGGTCCAACCGGGTGAAGAGCGAACTCATCACTCGCCAGGGGCTCACCGAAGCCTGCTTCACCACCCGCAACCACACCTCCGGCGGCGACTATGTAACGGTGCGAATCGCCATCCCCGCCCAGCCCTCCGAGAGCGGGCCGGAGCAACAGGCCGAGGCCGAACGGCTGGAGACTGAACAGCAACGCCTGAAAGCTGAACAACAACGCCTGGAGGCCGAGCAACAGCGGGCCGAAGCTGAAGCACAACGAGCCCGGCTGGAGGCCGAGAAGCAACGTCTGGAGGCCGAGAAGCAACGTCTGGAAGCAGAGAAGCAACGCCTGGAGGCCGAACGGCAGCGGGCCGAGGCCGGGCACCCGGAGCACGACTCCTACCACCTCGCCCTGCGGGCCAACCTGCTGCGCTGGGCTACCCTCACCCCCGACCTGGGTATCGAATGGCGCATCGCTCCCGCCTGGGGCCTGATGGTCAACGGCTCGTGGACCTCGTGGACCTGGGACAACAACGCCCGCCGCTATGCTCTCTGGGAGGTCTCGCCCGAGCTCCGCTGGTATCTGGGCAAGCAGAAGCGCGGCTACCTGGGCCTCCTCTACAAAGTCGGGCAGTTCAACTACAAGCTCTGCGGCACCGGCCGCCAGGGCGACCTCATGGGTGGCGGCATCACCGGCGGCTACCAGCTGCGGCTCAACCGGGCCCTGTCGCTCGACTTCAACCTCGGCTTGGGCTACCTCAATGCCGACTATGAGAAATACATCACCATCGACGGCGTACGGGTGCGTCGCGGCAACGAGACAAAGGAGTGGTGGGGACCTATCAACGCCGGTGTCACGCTGGTTTGGAAAATCTTTTAACCGTGGAGGAATCGAATATGAAAGCAAGACACTATATAAATATGATGGGAATGGCAGCCGCCGTGCTGCTCTCTTCCTGCGTGAAGGACACGCTTTATGACACGCCGCATCCCGACTACGGGAAGATTGCGGTGACAGCCGACTGGTCGGCCCGCGGTGAGGGCATCGACATACCTGCCACATGGACGGTCAACATGGGCGACTATACGGGTACGGAGACTTCCGCCACCCATACACCCGACCATCTGTTTGCTCCGGGCAGCTACACCCTTGCGGTGTGGAACCCGGCTGAAGGAATCACGGTAAGCGGCACCACCGCCACCGTTGCCGCAGCCACGGGAAACCGGGCAGGCACGGATGCCTTTGTGAACAATACTCCGGGATGGTTCTTCACCTATACGGAACAGTTGAGCATCGAGAAAGACAAGGACTATCCGCTGACCGCCGCGATGAAGCAGCAGGTGCGCGAGCTGACGCTTGTCGTCGAGCCTACCGGTGATGCCGCCGGACGCATCACGGAGATTATTGCCCATCTGACGGGTGCAGCCGGGACACTCGACTTCGCTACCGATACCTACGGAGCCGCTTCGAACGTCGTGCTGCCCTTCACCAAGATTACCGAAGGGGCCGATGCCGGCAAGTGGAAAGCCACGGTGCGGCTGCTGGGTGTGACCGGCACGGAACAGCTGCTGACGGGCGAAATCCGCTATGCTGACGGCAACCCGACACCCACCACGCTGAAAAGCGACCTTACGGAAGCTCTCGCGGCCTTCAACACCGGAAAGGGCGAATCGCTGACCCTCGGCGGAACGCTGGTTGAGACTCCCGAAGGCATGGAAGTGGACGGAGCCGGAATTACCGGCTGGGAAGAAGTGAAAGGTGATGATGTAAATGCCGATTTGTAAATAATTAGCAAACCGAACGCAGAAGCAAAGCTGGATTTGATTATGCTGAGGTACAGCAATTATTGAAATGGAATTTAACAAATATAATGACAGATATAATGAAGACAAGATTTTTTGCACTTGCGGCGCTCGCCCTCGCACTGGCAGCCTGCAATAACGACAACGAGATTCTGAACAATGACGGTCCCGTGGCCGCCCGGTTTATCGCCGACATCGCCCCCGCCACCCGCGCCAGCGGAACCGCCTGGGCGGAACGTGACGAGATAGGCATCTCCGAAAGCCGCTTCGGCTACACCAACGTGCCATACCGGTGGGAAAGCGGGAAGTTCACACCGACAGGAACCATTATCTTCTTCCAAGATGATGACCCGACCACCTTCTCCGCCTACTATCCTTACGATGCGGACGGTGGGACACTGACCGCCACCACCGATGCCACGGCGCAGCAGAACCAGCCCGCCATGGACTTCCTCTATGCCACCGGTGCCACTGCCAGTACGCACAATCCTGAAGTGAACTTTACCGACGACACTGATGCAGGCGGCAAGGACTGTTCCTTCCACCACTGCATGAGTCAGATTACGCTCACCTTCAAGGCAGGAAGCGGTGTGGACTTCAATACCATCAAACCCACCGGCTACACACTCTCCGGACTGGTGCTGGAGGGCAGCTTCGACACCACCACCGGCACGGCAGAAACGGATGCGAACGCACAGACAGCCGACCTTACAATGGAACTGGACGGCGCACTCACCTCGTCGGTCATCCTCTTCCCGCAGTCAACGACAAGTATCGAACTGAGCGTGTACTACAGCAGCCAGCCCTACACCGCCACGCTCACCGTTCCCGACGGCGCACTGAAGGCAGGCAACAACTACACCTACACCGTCACCGTCCGCAACAAGGACCTGAGCATCAGCTCTGCCACTATCAGCGACTGGAACCCGGTGAACGGCGGCAATGTGAACGCAGACCTTTAAGTATATCATTCCTAAAAGACTAAGAATATGAACAACAGACTTCCATTGCATATACTGTCCGCAGCAACCGTCCTGCTTTTTGCAGCGACCGCCTGCACACAGGACGAACTGGCGGAAGGCACGCTGCCCGAAGGCGAGTATCCATTGGTAATCCGCGCCACCGGCCTGCAAGCCGTGGCAACCCCGGCATCCACCCGTGCCACGGTGGACGGCAACTGGGACGGAGTCACCTCCGTAGCTCTCAGTGTGGGCGGCACGGTGAAGGAATACGATGTGACGGCATCCGATGCCGACGGCTACAAGACTGCCATCCTGAGCAGCGACACCGACCCCTTCTGGTGGACAAGCCGCGAGGACATCACCGTTTCGGCATGGTGGCCATACGGCACCACGATGCCCGATGTGGTAGTAAAGGCCGACCAAAGCACGAAGGAAGGCTTCGAGGGCAGCGACTTCATCTCCGCCGAAGCCCAGACCGTGCAGTTCGACCACCCGATGCTTGAGTTCAGCCACCGCACGGCGCGTATAACGGTTCTTCTTAAACCGGGAGACGGCATCCCGAGCGTGACGGGAGCCGATGTTTCCGTGACCGGCTTGAGCACGGATAACGGCAATCCCGCCACTATCAAAACATACGCGCCGGACGGCGACACCTACGAAGCCCTCACCGCACCGCAGACCGTGAAGGCGAATACACCGTTCATACAGGTGGATTTAGGCGGAGGTACTTACTATTTCCGTCCGCATAGCGATGTGGTGCTGGCAGCCGGCAGCCGCTATACCTACACCGTCAGTGTCACCGCCAAAGGACTGGAACTGGCAGGCTGCACCATCGGCGGCTGGACTGACGGCGGCGGCGAGAGCGGCACGGCAGAGGATTTGGGTTATTTCATACAGGACGACGGCAGCTACACAGTCTATAACGCTAACGGCCTGAAGGAATGGGCAGAGGCTGTGCAAAGCGACCTCTCGCTGAACTGCACCTTGACCGAAGACATCAATATGACGGGCAAGGAGTGGACACCGATAGGTAATAGCTTTCAAACATACAACGGCACTTTCGACGGACAGGGGTACAGCATCACGGGATTAAATGCTTCATCGCTTTTTGGAGGAATAGGAGAAAGTGCAACGGTAAAGAATCTGCAACTCGTGGATGTAGAATTATACGAATCAAGCGGAGGTACAGCCGGTATAGTGACTAATAATTACGGTCAAGTCATTGCCTGCTCCGTAACGGGGAAGATTGACGCTTTCAGTGCTGTCAGTGGTATAGCCTACGCAAATCAAGGCAGCATCACCGCCTGCTGGTTCGACGGAACATTAAAAGAGAATGCAAGTGGAGGTATAGTAAATTATAATTTTAGCATTGGTTCTATAACAGCTTGCTATTGGCGTGCTAATACAGACAAAGGAGTATACAATAATGAAGGAGGAACGGTAGAAACCACGAAGGTCAACGACGGCGACTCCTGGCAGACAGCCGTCGATGGCATGAACCCCGCTCTCACCGGCAACGACTATCAATGGAAACTTGGCACGGACGGCCTGCCCGTACTGCAAAAGAAACAATAACAACCCCTAAACAACACGCATCATGAAACGAACAACCATCCATATATCCGCAGCCCTCGCCCTGCTGCTCGGCCTTGCCGCCTGCACGCAGGACGAAGCGGGCTTCCTGCCGGAAGGGGCGGAAGGCACACCCATCGTCTTCACCGCCACGGGGCTGAACCCCGACGCGACAGCCACCGCCGGTACCCGTGCCCCCGTGGACGGCAACTGGGAAGGGGTCTCTTTAGTGGGCGTCCTGATGGGCGGCACGGTGAAGGCGTACGACGTGACGCCCACCACCGCCGACAACACCAGCGCCACGCTGACCTCCGATGACCCGCACTACTGGACCAACCACGATAACATCACCGTCACGGCGTGGTGCCCCTACACCGAGGGCGAGACCACCCCGCCTGCCGTGGTGGTAAGAGCCGACCAAAGTTCGCCGACTGACTTCGAGGGAAGCGACTTTATTTCCGCCGAGAACCAGCCGGTGAGCTACGGCAACCCCACGCTCCGCTTCACCCACCGCACGGCGCGGGTGACCGTCGTCCTGACGGACTACACCGAGGAGCGGATGTTCGTGCGGCTGACAGGCCTCTCCACCGAGAATGGAAACCCGGCTGTAATCGCCCCGTATGACAAGGGCGGTGACACCTACACTGCGCTCGTAGCCCCGCAAAGTGTGGCAACGGGCACAGCCTTCATCACCTGCAAATTCACCAACGGCAAGGTCTTCGTCTATAAGATGAAGAACGATGCCGAATGGAAAGCGGGCGAGGAATATACCTACACCGTCTCCCTCGCTGCGGCAAAAGACCCGGGATACACCATAGAGGGCGACGGCAGCTACACCGTCACCACCGCCGATGGGCTGAAAAATGTAGCCAAGCTGGTGAACGAAGAGGGCAAGACCGACATCAACATCACCCTTGACACAGACCTCACCCTGACGGGAGAGTGGACGCCGATAGGCACTGAAAGCCAACCATACACCGGCACCTTCGACGGCGGCAACCATACCATCACGGGGCTGAAGATTGACCAATCGGGAACGGACAATGTAGGACTGATTGGCCGTCTCGGCAGCGGAGGCAAGGTGCAGGACGTAACGCTGACAGAAGTGAACGTAACAGGTGGCACGTACGTCGGCGGCATTGCGGGACAGACCGATGGCACTGTAGAGAATTGCTCGGTCAATGGCACGGTGACAGGACAAAACCAGACCGGCGGTATCGTAGGACGAAATTTTAGCACCATCTCCGGCTGCTCAGCGGAAGGGACTGTGACGGGTAATACCAATGTCGGTGGAATATCCGGACTCTGTGTTCCTAATTATGACACAGGAACCGGCAGCTTAATCGGGTCAACCATCGAGGGCTGCCATTCCACAGCGGCTGTATCGGGCATTAGCTCTGTCGGCGGCGTGGTGGGCAACTTGGGAAATGGCTGCTCGCTCATGGCCTGCTACTCCACGGGCAACGTTACTGCCACGATAACGTATGGTCACGCTAATGTCGGCGGCGTGGTGGGTATAAACGGCCAAGGTACCGTAACCGCCTGCTATCACGCCACGGGCGAAATCACCAGTTCAGTAGGAGATAGAATCGGCGGCATCGCTGGCTGCAATGACCAAAGTACTTTCACCGCCTGCTACTGGGAGAACAATCAGGAACAAGGCACCGGTTCTAACAACGGCAAGGATGACACTCATAAGGTGGACGGAATCGTCACCTGGCAGACGGCTGTTGATGCCATGAACGCCGCATTGAACGGCTCAGGTTGGCAGTACGAACTCAAAGACGGCAACAGCCTGCCTACCCTGAAGAAAGAACAGTAAACCGTCGGTCGTCGTGTCACCCCGCACCACGATGCGGGGTCCAGTGGCGAGAGTCACCCCGCACAGCGATGCGGGGTCCAGTGGCGTGAGTCACCCCGCACAGCGATGCGGGGTCCAGTGGCGGGTATTTCCTGGATACCGCGTCGTAGCGCGGCATGACGTGAAGCACCGCGTCGTAGCGCGGTATGACCGAGAGGGTATTTCTGGATACCGCGTCGCACCGGGTCACCCCGCACCACGATGCGGGGTCCAGAAAAGTGCCTCTTGTGGGTATTGCCTTTGCCCGTATTTCCCGCCCGGGTATTCCTGGATTCCGCATCAAGTGCGGAATGACGAGGTGGGTATTTCCTGGATTCCGCGTCACACCGGGTCACCCCGCACTACGATGCGGGGTCCATTGGCGTGAGTCACCCCGCACAGCGATGCGGGGTCCAGAGAGGAAAGGCGAGGCATTCATTTGCCGGTATTCCCCCTGCCCGTATTTTCTGGATTCCGCGTCACACCGGGTCACCCCGCACCACGATGCGGGGTCCATTGGTGGGTATTCCTGGATTCCGCATCACACCGGGTCACCCCGCACAGCGATGCGGGGTCCAGAAAAGTGCCTCTTGTGGGTATTGCCTTTGCCGATATTCCTGGATTCCGCATCAAGTGCGGAATGACGAGACGGCGGGGTCCAGCGAGGGAAGGCGAGGCATTCATTTGCCCATATTTCTGGATACCGCGTCGTAGCGCGGTATGACGTGGAGCACCGCAGTATGACGAGGAAGTACGAAATGACCGGGACAGCGGTATTCAACCGATAAAAAAAAAGGTATCCCCTCACGACAGAGAGAATACCTTATATCTATCTTGGAAAAGCTCTATTTTACTTGAACCGCAGTTCGCCGAAGTATTCGGGGCGGTGGAAGTCGGGTTTCTCGACCGGAATGGGCGACCAACTGAGGTAGTGCGGCAGCGACGAGCCGTCGGCACATTTGTAGAAGTTGGCAGCCACGGCCTCGGGCAGATGTTCGCCGTCGAGACCCACGAGGTCGAAAGGAATAGCCACGAGCAGCTCCCACGAGAAGAGCCCCTCCATCTCGCGGAAAGGCTTGTTGCCTGCCGACGCGTAGCGTTTGATGCGGGCCATCTTCTCGGGCGAGAAGTGCTCGGCGTCGGAGCGGCTGGTGCGACGGGCGGCCAGAGCCGTGCCGATGCAGTTGAATTCGAAGTTGTAATAGTATTTTTCGCCGGGAATCTGCACGAAAAACTCTACGCAGCTATCTTGCCACACCGGCGAGTTGTCGGTGCTGTTGACAGCCAGCAGGTAGTTGCCCCGCACGAAATAGTCGATATAGAGATACTCCTTGTCGCGGGCAATCGTAAACGATACAATAGGTTTATAGGGAAATTCATGGGGCCAATCGACACAGTCGATAGCCTGTCGCACACCCTGAGTCTCGAGCACCTCGGAGACTTGTGCCAACGGTTTGTCGCTCAACCCGGCGACAAAAGGTACTTCAATAACTTTTTTCATGATGTTTATCTTAATGTAATATATAATCTTTTATCCCCCACACAAATCCGAAAACAGACATGACGATGATGATGATACCGATAGCGCGGTTGATAAACCAGATGCTGCGCACATTGAACCGCGAACGCACTTTATTGATGACATAGGTAATGAAAAACCACCAGCCCACCGCTCCGATGAGGATAGAGAGATAGCCCACGACATGGTGCCACAACTGCGATTCGGGCAGGAAGAAGTTGAAACGGGCAAACAGACCTATATACAGGAACAGAATAAGCGGATTGGAGAAGGTGAGCAGGAAGGCGGTAATGAAATCTTGCGTATAGGAATTGATCGACGAGTTGGCTTTGCGGATATTCTTCGCCGGGTTCTGCCGGTAGAGATAGAGGCCGAAGCCCACCAGCACCAGGCTGCCCAGAATCTGCAATACATTCTGATTGGCTTCGATAAAATCGATAACAATCGACATACCCAACCCTGTGAGCAGGGCATATATCAGGTCGGACAACGCGGCTCCCAGCCCCGTAACGAATCCCGACCAACGCCCCTTGTTGAGCGTGCGCTGGATACACAATATCCCTATCGGCCCCATAGGTGCCGATACCAATATGCCGATGGCCAATCCTCGAATAATCGTATAGAGCGCTAAATTCATACAGTCTAAAAACTATCCTATCCCGCCGGGAAAATTCCGGCAAGGGAATGCAAAGATAGTACAAGCCGGGGGGAGAAACAAATTTATTTTACCCTTACACAACAGGAACTACCGTTGCTTCTCGGACAAATATACAAGATTATGTTAGAAAATTACCATTTGTTTTATCGATTTTTATCTGAGAAGTGCAGGATTTTCGCTACCTTTGACTTCCGGAAACGACATTATCACTTTTTTAATGGTTCCGCAGCAAGGGCCGCACAACAACGATACCCGAAACACTGTGCTTACCGATCAAGACTTATGAACGACAAAAAAGAGAAACGCCCACGCCTCGCCCGCTACATTGCCATAGGTATGCTGCTGGGCCTTTCCCTCGGGGCGGGCATGAAGAATATCCCGACCGGCATGGGCATAGGCCTTGCCTTGGGCATGATGTTTTATCGACTCTCCTCCAAACCCGACCAGGGGAAGGAGGACAAAAGGAAAAATAACGACTTGACCGATTAAAGTCATTCCCCTCTTTTTGCGAGGATATTCCAGAGATTTTATGTAATTTTGCTGCCGAAACCCATAGATCTTTTTCCCTGCCTCCTTTCAAGAGAGGAGCGGGAATACAACCATACCACTAAAAAACAAGACATAATGGTCATTCTTTTCAAAACCCCCGTTCAAAACATTATCGCGGTCGAGGCCGACCATGCCTTTTCGGCCGAAGAGACCCAAAAGTTATCCTGGCTTTTCGGAGAGGCCGAGCAACTCGCACAGCCCACGCTGTCGGGTTGGTTCGTAGGACCGCGCAAAGAGATGATTACCCCGTGGAGTACCAATGCGGTAGAGATTACGCAAAACATGGGACTCACCGGCATTACCCGCATCGAGGAGTTCTTCCCGGTCGAGAACGACCAGGCCGAGTTTGACAAGATGCTGCAACGACTCTACCACGGCATCGACGGCCAGATTTTCGAAATCGACAAACGTCCCGACCCCATCGTCTACATTGACGACCTGGCTGCCTACAACGAGCAAGAGGGGCTGGCCTTGAGCTCCGACGAAATCAACTACCTCAACGAGCTGAGCCGTAAAATCGGCCGCAAGCTCACCGACAGCGAGGTGTTCGGTTTCTCGCAGGTAAACTCGGAGCACTGCCGCCACAAAATCTTCAACGGAGTGTTTATCATCGACGGAGAGGAGAAAGAGAGCTCGCTCTTCAAGCTCATCAAGAAGACATCGGAGTACAACCCCAACCGCCTGGTATCGGCCTACAAGGACAATGTGGCTTTCAATGCCGGCCCGGTGGTCGAGCAGTTTGCCCCGGTGAATCCGCAACAACCCGACTTTTTTGAAATCAAAGACATAAAGACCGTCATCTCGCTCAAGGCCGAGACGCACAACTTCCCCACCACGGTCGAGCCCTTCAACGGTGCCGCTACCGGTACGGGTGGTGAGATTCGCGACCGTCTGGGCGGTGGCCGTGCCAGCTTGCCTATTGCCGGTACTGCCGTATATATGACGGCCTATCCCCGCACCGAAGAGGGCCGCGAGTGGGAAGAGGGGGCCATGGCTCCCCGCCCCTGGCTCTACCAGACGCCCGAGCAGATTTTGATCAAGGCGTCGAACGGTGCCTCGGACTTCGGTAACAAATTCGGACAGCCCCTCATCTGCGGCTCGCTGCTCACCTTCGAGCATGCCGAGAACGGCAAGAAGTTCGCCTTCGACAAGGTAATCATGCTGGCCGGCGGTGTGGGTTTCGCCAACATGCGCGACGCCCTGAAAGGTACCCCCGTTCCCGGCGAGAAGGTCGTGGTGATGGGTGGCGACAACTACCGCATCGGTATGGGTGGCGGCGCCGTTTCGTCGGTCGAGACAGGACAGTATGCCAATGCCATCGAGCTGAATGCCGTACAACGGGCCAACCCCGAAATGCAGAAACGTGTATCGAACGTGATACGTGCCATGTCGGAAGCCGACGAGAACCCCATCGTCTCCATCCACGACCACGGTGCCGGCGGTCACCTCAACGCCCTCTCGGAACTTGTGGAGGAGACGGGTGGTGTCATCGACATGGACAAGCTCCCGGTGGGCGACCCCACCCTCTCGGCCAAGGAAATCGTAGGTAACGAGAGTCAGGAGCGCATGGGTATCGTCATCCACGAAGAAGATATTGACCGCATCCGCCAGATAGCCGACCGCGAGCGCGCCCCCTTCTACGTAGTGGGCGAGACGACCGGTGACCACCGCTTCGTATTCCGTCAGGCCGACGGGGTGAAACCCATCGACCTGGCCATGGACGACATGTTCGGCAAGGCACCCCGCACGGTGATGACCGACCACACGGTTACCGAGACGTACGAAGATGTAACTTACAACCAGGCTCAGCTCGACGAGTATGTAGAGCGTGTGCTCCAGCTCGAGGCCGTAGCCTGCAAAGACTGGCTCACCAACAAGGTAGACCGCTCGGTAACGGGTAAGATTGCCCGCCAGCAATGCCAGGGCGAGATTCAGCTGCCGTTGAGCGACTGCGGTGTGGTTGCACTCGACTACCGCGGCCGCGCCGGTATCGCCACCTCGATAGGCCATGCCCCGCAAGCTGCCCTGGTAGACCCGGCCGCCGGTTCGGTACTCTCGATTGCCGAAGCGCTCACCAACATCGTGTGGGCTCCGCTGGCCGAGGGTCTCGACAGCGTATCGCTGAGCGCCAACTGGATGTGGCCCTGCAAAAACGAGGGCGAAGATGCCCGCCTCTACCGCGCCGTGGAGGCTTGCAGCGACTTTGCCTGCTCGCTGGGCATCAACATCCCCACCGGCAAGGACAGCCTCTCGATGACTCAGAAATATGGCAACGACAAGGTCTATTCGCCGGGTACGGTCATCATCTCGGCCGGAGCCGAAGTGTCGGACATCCGCAAAGTGGTTTCGCCCGTGCTGCGTACCGGCATCGAAAGCACCGTTTACTATATCGACTTCTCGTTCGACCGGCTGAAGCTGGGCGGTTCGGCCTTTGCCCAATCGCTCAACAAGGTAGGTAAAGAGGTTCCCACTGTACAAGACAGCGAGTATTTTGCCGCCGCCTTCAACGCCGTACAGGAGCTGGTGAAGAAAGAGCTGATTCTGGCCGGTCACGACATCTCGGCCGGCGGTATGATTACCACGCTGCTCGAAATGAATTTTGCCAATACCGAGGGCGGTCTGGAAGTATCGCTCGACGAAATACCCGAAAAGGATCTGGTGAAGATTCTCTTCAGCGAAAACCCGGGCATCCTCATCCAGGTAGAGAAGTGCGAAGAGGTAGAGAAGATTCTCAAACACGCCGGTGTCGCCTTCATCAAGCTGGCCCGTCCCTGCGAAGAGCGTCACCTGCTCATCCATAAGGATGGTGCCGACTACCAGTTCTTCATCGACCACCTGCGCGACGTATGGTTCGAATCGTCTTACCTGCTCGACCGCAAACAGAGCGGCGAAGAGGCTGCCAAGGCCCGTTTCCTCAACTACAAGGAGCAACCCCTGCAATACAGTTTTGCCCCGTCGTTCACCGGCACGCTGGCCCAGTATGGCATCTCGGCCGACCGCCGCACCCGCAGTGGCGTGAAAGCCGCCATCATCCGCGAGAAGGGTGTGAACGGCGACCGCGAAATGGCCTACTCGCTCTACCTGGCCGGCTTCGACGTGAAAGACGTGCACATGACCGACCTCATCAGCGGCCGCGAAACCCTCGACGACGTGAACATGATTGTATACTGCGGCGGTTTCTCGAACAGCGACGTGCTGGGCTCGGCCAAAGGTTGGGCCGGCGGTTTCCTCTGGAACGAGAAGGCCAAGGCTGCACTCGACCGCTTCTACAGCCGCCCCGACACGTTGAGTCTGGGTATCTGCAACGGCTGCCAGCTCATGGTCGAACTGGGCCTGCTCACCCCCGACCACGCCGAGAAACCCAAGATGCGCCACAACGATTCGCACAAGTTCGAATCGGAGTTCATCGGACTCACCATCCCGCAGAACAACTCGGTGATGTTCGGCTCGCTCTCGGGCTCGAAGCTGGGCATCTGGGTAGCTCACGGCGAAGGCAAATTCGAATTGCCGTACGACAAAGAGCGCTACCACATCGTGGCACAGTATACCTACGACGCTTACCCGGCCAACCCCAACGGTTCGCCCTACGCTATTGCCGGTATCGCTTCGGCCGACGGCCGTCACCTGGCCATGATGCCCCACCTCGAACGGGCTATCTTCCCCTGGCAGTGCGGCTACTATCCCGCCGACCGCCGGAACGACGAGGTAACCCCGTGGATCGAAGCCTTTGTCAACGCCCGCAAATGGGTAGAACAACACACCAAATAACACCGTATATTCCGCAGAGCGGGAGGGCATCGTCGCCCTCTCGCTCTGTTCATTTTAACACAACAATAACCATTACCACAACACTATGGGAGGATTTTTTGGTACTATAAAGAGAGAATCGTGCGTAACCGACCTCTTCTACGGGGTAGATTACAATTCGCACCTGGGCACCAAACGCGCCGGTATCGTGACCTACGGCAACGGCGTATTCAAACGGGCGATACACAATATCGAGAACTCGTATTTCCGCTCGAAGTTCGAGGCCGAGCTGCCCGAATTTTCAGGCAACTCGGGTATCGGCGTCATCAGCGACACCGACGCTCAACCCATCATCATCAGTTGTCACCTGGGCAAATTTGCCATCGTCACCGTGGCCAAAATCAACAACGTCGAAGAGCTCGAAAAAGAGCTGTTGGCCAGCGGCAACCACTTCAGCGAACACAGCAACAACATCATCAACCAGTCGGAACTGGTGTCGATGATTATCAGCCAGGGCAAAGACTACGTCGAGGGCATCCGCCTGGTACAGGAGAAAATCAAAGGCTCCTGCTCCATGCTGCTGCTCACCGAACAGGGCATCATCGCCGCCCGCGACAAGTACGGCCGTACCCCCATCCTGATAGGCCGCGGAGAGAACGGATACGCCGTGTCGTCGGAGACCTGCAGTTTCCCCAACCTGGGGTATGAACTCTGCTACAACATAGGCCCCGGCGAAATCGTGCGCCTCACGGCCGACGGTTACGAAACCCTGGCCCAGCCCGGCAAGAAGATGCAGATATGCTCGTTCCTGTGGGTATACTACGGCTATCCGGCCTGTGAATACGAGGGGAAGAACGTCGAGGAGATGCGCTTCCACACCGGTTTCGAGATGGGCAAAAGCGACGATATCGAAGCCGACTTCGTGTCGGGTATCCCCGACTCGGGTGTAGGCATGGCCCTGGGCTATGCCGTAGGCAAACAGATTCCCTACCAACGGGGCATTGTCAAGTACACCCCCACCTGGCCTCGCAGCTTCACCCCCTCGAACCAAGCCATGCGCGAACTCGTGGCCAAGATGAAACTGATTCCCAACAAGACCATGCTCAACGGTAAAAAGGTAGTATTCTGCGACGACTCGATCGTGCGGGGCACCCAGTTGCGCGACAACGTATCGGACCTCTACCGCTACGGCGCCCGGGAGGTGCATATGCGCATCAGTTGCCCGCCCCTGCTCTACCCCTGCAAGTTTCTCAACTTCACCGCCTCGAAGAGCGAAATGGAGCTCATCACCCGGCGTACCATCGCCGAGCTCGAAGGCGACCCCGACAAGAACATCGAGGCATACGCCCGCACCCATTCGCCCCAATACAACTGCATGGTCAACTGCATCTGCAAGAAGTTGAAGATTACATCGCTCAAATTCAACCCGCTGGAGACCCTGGTCGAATCGATAGGTCTGCCCAAGGAGTGCATCTGCACACACTGTTTCGACGGCAGCAGCTACGAATAGGCACCGTCCCCCCTACGGGATAAAGGCCTAAACCTCTATACCACCGCCCGATACAGCCCTGTCGCGTGGAGGTATGGAGGTTTTTTCCGCTAAAAGATTGATAATAACAATCATTTTTGTAATTTTGCAAGTCAGCAATAATACGACACAAAACATAAGAATATTTATAAATCATAAATCTCACATTAAATTATGAGTCTTAAAATCGTAGTATTGGCCAAACAAGTGCCCGATACCAGAAATGTGGGGAAAGATGCCATGAAAGAGGACGGAACCATCAATCGTGCCGCCCTGCCCGCTATCTTCAACCCCGAAGATTTGAATGCCTTGGAACAGGCTCTGCAACTGAAAGAACAGAATCCGGGTTCAACGATTACCCTGCTCACGATGGGTCCTCCCCGTGCGGCCGAGATTATCCGCGAAGGTCTCTTCCGCGGTGCCGACGGTGGTATCGTGCTTACCGACCGCGCTTTTGCCGGTGCCGATACGCTGGCTACCTCATACGCCCTCTCATGTGCTGTGCGTAAAATCAAAGACTACGACATCATTCTGGGCGGTCGTCAGGCTATCGACGGCGACACGGCTCAAGTAGGTCCTCAGGTGGCCGAGAAGCTGGGTATCCCCCAAGTGACTTATGCCGAGCAAATACTCAAAATCGAGAACGGCAAAGCAACCGTTAAACGTCGTCTCGAGCGTGGTGTCGAGACCGTAACGGTACCCCTGCCCGCCGTCATCACCGTAAACGGTTCGGCCGACGAATGCCGTCCCCGCAACGCCAAACTCGTGCAACGCTACAAATATGCCAAGACGCCCAGCGAAAAACAGGGTCTCAGCGAAGAGTGCCTCAAGCTTTACGAGGAGCGTCCGGCCCTGAACCTCTACGAATGGAGTGTAAACGATGTCGATGCCGACCTCACGCAGGTAGGTCTCGCCGGTTCGCCCACCAAGGTAAAAGCCGTACAAAACGTAGTATTCCAAGCCAAAGAAAGCAAGCAGCTCACGGCAGCCGACAACGAAATCGAAGACCTCGTAAAAGAGTTGATCGCCAATCACACCATTGGTTAATGCCCGTGTACTATGAACTAAAAAACTAACGATTATGAACAATCTGATTGTATATTGCGAAATAGAAGACGGCATTATCGCCGATGTGAGCCTCGAACTGCTCACCAAAGGTCGTTCGTTGGCCAATCAACTCAACTGTAAACTCGAAGCCCTCGTCATCGGCAGCAACCTCGACGGCGTAGAGAAACAGATATTCCCCTACGGGGCCGACACGGTTTATACCGTAGACGATCCCCGCCTCTATCCCTACACCTCGATTCCCCACACTTCGGTACTGGTTCACCTCTTCAAGGAACAGAAACCCCAAGTGTGCCTGATGGGTGCCACCAGCATCGGCCGCGACCTGGGTCCGCGCGTATCGTCGTCGCTCCATAGCGGTCTGACGGCCGACTGTACGGCTCTCGAAATCGGCCCGCACGAGGACAAGAAAAACAACAAGACCTACGAAAACCTGTTGTACCAGATTCGTCCCGCCTTCGGTGGTAACATCGTGGCCACCATCGTCAACCCCGAGTGCCGCCCGCAAATGGCAACCGTGCGCGAGGGTGTGATGAAGAAAGAGATTTACGACCCCAACTACAAAGGCGAGGTAGTGAAACTCGACCCGAAAAAATATGTATCCGATACCGACTTCGTAGTCGAGGTTATCGACCGCCAGATGGAGAAATCGAAAGCCAACATCAAGGGCGCTTCGATTATCGTAGCCGGTGGTTACGGCATGGGCTCGAAAGAGAACTTCGACATGCTCTTCGACCTGGCTGCTACGCTGGGTGCCGAGGTAGGTGCTTCGCGTGCCGCCGTCGATGCCGGCTTTGTAGAACACGACCGTCAAATCGGCCAAACGGGTGTAACGGTACGTCCCAAACTCTATATCGCTTGCGGTATCTCGGGACAAATCCAGCACATCGCCGGTATGCAGGACAGCTCGATCATTATCTCGATCAACAGCGACCCCAACGCTCCTATCAACACGATTGCCGACTATGTAATCACCGGTACGGTCGAAGAGGTAGTTCCCAAACTGATCAAATACTACAAGAAGAACTCCAAATAATCGCACACGCTGCCACCATAGCCGTGCCGCGAGAAGACCTCCGGCCGAAGAAAGCCGCGTGAAAAGGAGTTTTCATTCATATATGAAAAAGTAAAAACAAAATATGGCTAATTTCTTTTTAGACAACAGTGATCTGAAACATCACTTGCACCACCCGCTCATGGAGAAGCTGGTGGCCTTACGGGAACGGAACTACTCCGATGCCGAAAAATACGACTATGCGCCCTTCAACTTCGAAGACGCCATGGACAGTTATGAAAAGGTGCTCGAAATCGCCGGTGAAATCAGCGGCGAAATCGTAGCTGCCAACGCCGAAGACGTAGACCACGAGGGTCCCCACGTAGTCGACGGCCACGTAGTATATGCCAAAGGTACGCAGAAGAACCTCGATGCCCTGGTAAAAGCCGGCCTGATGGGTATCTCGATGCCCCGCCGCTACAACGGCCTCAACTTCTCGCTCGTGCCCTACATCATGGCAGCCGATATGGTGAGCCGCGCCGATGCCGGTTTCGTAAACATCTGGGGTCTGCAAGACTGCGCCGAGACCATCTACGAATTTGCCAGCGAAGAGCAGAAACAGAAATACCTGCCCCGTGTATGCGCCGGTGAAACCATGGCCATGGACCTGACCGAGCCCGATGCCGGTTCGGACCTCCAGGCCGTCATGCTCAAAGCCACTTACAGCGAAGCCGACGGCTGCTGGTATCTGAACGGTGTGAAACGATTCATCACCAACGGCGACGGCCACATTGCCCTCGTGTTGGCCCGTTCGGAAGAAGGGACCAAAGACGGCCGCGGATTGTCGATGTTCATCTACGACCGCAACAGCGGCGGCGTAACGGTTCGCCGCATCGAGAACAAGATGGGTATCAAAGGCTCTCCTACCTGCGAACTCGTGTTCAAGAACGCCAAAGCCGAGCTCTGCGGCAGCCGCAAGCTGGGTCTTATCAAATATGTAATGGCCCTGATGAACGGTGCCCGTCTGGGTATCGCCGCCCAATCGGTAGGTGTATCCGAGGCCGCTTACCGCGAAGCCATCGCCTACGCCCGCGACCGTAAACAATTCGGCAAACCCATCATCGAGTTCCCCGCCGTATACGAAATGATTTCGTTGATGAAAGCCAAACTCGACGCATCGCGTTCGCTCCTCTACGAGACGACCCGTTTCGTCGACATGTACAAGACCTACGAGGACATTGCCAAAGAGCGCTCGCTCGAGCCCGAAGAACGTGCCGAGATGAAAGCCTACCAGAAACTGGCCGACGCCTTCACCCCTCTGGCCAAAGGCATGTCGAGCGAATTCTGCAACCAGAACGCCTATGACTGCGTGCAGGTACACGGCGGTTCGGGCTTTATGAAAGACTACGCCTGCGAGCGTATCTACCGCGATGCCCGCATCACCTCGATCTACGAAGGTACCACCCAGCTGCAGGTAGTAGCCGCTATCCGCCACGTGACCACCGGCACCTTCCTCCACCAGATCGAAGCCTACGAGGCTGCCGCCATCGCTCCCGAACTGGAGCCCCTGCGCGACCGCCTCAAAGCCATGAAAGAGGCCTATGTAAAAGCTGTCGAATCGGTTACCGAAACCAAAGACAACGAATACATCGACTTCCAGGCTCGCCGCATGGTCGAGATGGCCGGACACATCATCATGGGTCACCTGCTGCTCGCCGACACCACGCGCAACGAATCGTTCCGTCACTCGGCCGAGGTATACATCAACTTCGGTGAGGCCGAGGTAGCCAAACACGCTGCCTTCATCGCCCACTTCAAACCCGAAATGATGGCCGACTATCGCAAGTAACGAGAACGATATACCCCCTATCAGAGAAAGAGTTCGATACAATATCGAGCTCTTTCTTTTTTATCTATGTGACTGAAAATAGAAATGGGCCTCAAGAGTCTGAATCGACTCTCAAGACCCACTCCAATAAACTGTTCTAACAGCTTCAGCGTCAAAGCCGGGACATCAGTACAGCGAACAATATTGCTGAGAAATAGTTTTCCAGGTATATACCGACTCGGCCAGCTGTTTCATCTTATCGCCACACAAGTCCTGCCGTGCGATAAGAGTCTTCAGACTCTCTACATCAGTAAAATAATATGCTTCATTTCGTGTCGTTTCGCGATTATAAACCACATCATAGGCTATGATGGGACGACCGAAAAACATGGCCTCGACCAACGACGGATTGGTACCTCCGGCACTATGACCATGAATATACATCTCGGCATTGGCCCGCAAAGCATACAATATATCAAGATTATAGATGCCGTTAAGCAGAACGATATTCGGATATTTGCAATACGTATCACGCAGATTCCGGGCATATTCGCTATGCTTCCAGTTACCGATGAACACCAGCTTTTTACCACTCTGTGCAAAAGCTTCCAACGTGACATGGCAGTTATTCTCCGGCTCTATTCGACAAACGGTGATGGCATATTTTCCACGCTGCAAGCCATACCCAGTGAGACACTTGTCTTGAAACTCCTCACTGACCTCACGTCGCACATGGTCGCCTCCGTAAGCAATAAGAACCGATTCTCGATGGTAGGTTTCGGTCACATAATCTTGTATCCCTTTATTATCCGAGATAATCACATCGGCCCAACGAATTGCCGTAGTCGTCGAGAAACGAAGAATCCATCGGGCCACTCGTCCCCACTTGGCACGACGGAACTCCAATCCGTCGATATTGACAACCAAACGCTTACGGCAAAACAACCGGAAGACTGGCAGAAAACTACAACCCGAGGTGCCCAATACCAATACACAGTCATAGCCCCTCATCGACTTGCACAACGACCAAATATCGTACGGGATACTCTGCATACCATTGGCATGCAAGGGAATATATTTCAAAATACAGCCCTTATAAAACGCCCCCGGCTCCCGAGGAATATCCTTACTGCTGCAAAAAATCGTATATTGAATATCCGACGGACAGTTGTCGCCAATGATATTCTCGACCAGCGTTTCAAAACCGCCATAACTCGCGGGAACACCTTGCGTGCCCACGATTGCTACTTTTTTCATAAAATCAGGGTAAAAAAAGAATCGCTACTAACCTTAACTCGGTAGTAGTCTTCAAATATGGTTAAAATAGTGTTCTTCGATTATTTTTCTATACAAGAGACGATATGCTCTATTATCGAATGGACATCGTAGCGTTTCGAACATTTCAACGCATTGTCCGATAAATATACATACAGCGCTTTGTCGCTGAGTATTTTCCTTATGCAATCGGCTATACGATCCAACTCTTGGACATCGATCTTATAACCATTATACCCATCATCCACCAACTCGGCAATGCCGCCTACCGTAGGAACAATGACTGGCAACCCGGCCGACAGGGCCTCCAACGCCGTCAGACCAAAAGTCTCGATAGCCTGGGTCTTGTCGGTCAAATTCAGCACGACAGAAGCCCGATTGTAAAACGGCACCACATCGTTTCGGCGAGGATACACCTCCAGATTTTTCAAATTCTCAATCTTGTTATCCTGCCAAAATGCGGCAATATTTTCGGGAGTCTCATTCAACACCAATTCAAACGAAAAGTCGTTCAGTCGTCGAGCCAACTCGATAAACTCCAATGTACCTTTGTATCGTTTCAACGAACCGAGCATCAGTACACGCTTCCGCTCAAATGCGGCCTCCGGATTGGGACATAACCGCTCGACAAAGCCACGAGGAACTGCATTCGGAACCACATACACATTCTTCTCCCGCTTCAAAAACGAACGCTGATAAGCCGACACACAAACAATCTCCGAAGCCAAAGCCTGCATGGCTCGAGCCAGTAGCTTATAAAAAGCCCCTTTCACAAAGGCATTTTCGTGATAATGATATACCACCCGCTTCCCCATCAATCGACCGGCAAGCGCAGGCCCGACCGGTAAGATTGTATTTATATAGAATACAGTATCTCTACCGAACAAATAGCGCCAAGCAAGACAAAAGGTATAGACCTGCACCCACAAATAACGTCCCATCGTAATCAACGGATTATCAGAGAAACGATAGGCATAGCTGCTTATCTGCACATTCGGCCATTGCGACAGGTCACTCAGTGCCCCGTCACCGCGCGAAGTAACCAAATCGATATTTACGCCTCTTTCGGCCAACTCACCCAACACCAGTCTCAACACCTTTGGGCTACCGCTGTAATCGTTAAAGAGATGGAAACAGACAAGTTTGTTCATCGGTTATAAAAGTGCTTTATAGCTTCGTCATAGCAGCTCAATAAAACTTTTTCACGAGTATCCCAAGTGAATTTTTGAGCACATTCTATTACACCATTTGCAAGTTGTTCAAATCGGTCTGGATGATCCAAGAGACTATCTATTTTATCGGCTAAATCATTGACACATTGTTCATAACTGTGAATTGGGATAAGAATACCACACCGATCACATATTGTATCATGCATGCCACAATGATCAAAACTCATAGTCGGCACACCATAGCTCATTGCCTCCCATATAGTAGTAGGATTACCTTCACTTGTACTAGTTATAACATGCATATGAGTATTTTCAAAAAGTTCAACCGCCTTATCACGAGACAATTGCCCATGCCATTTAATTATTGATTGAAGCTGATGCTTTTGGGCAAAAACTTCCAAGGTATGACGCTCCGGCCCATCGCCTACAATATCCACAACTATTTTTTCTTTATTTTTTATTAAAGTTAAAGCTTCCAACAAAATATTAACCGCCTTACGAGGAATTAAACTTCCAACAAAAATGAAATGGTACTCTCCTTTTCTAATAAACTTTTGCCTATTCAATTTGATTTCTGAAGTAATGGCATTTTCAGGCAAATAATAACTATCCTTATGTAATACGGACTTAAAAATCTGCTGATTCTCACTAGTAGATGTCAATAATAAATCTGTCTTTTTTAGTGCTCGTCGAAGACGTTTTTGATACTTCAATTGAAAATCATTTACCCAATTACGAAATACAAATTTCAATTGGCTCATTTTTGAAATATGTTTCGCTAATATTATACTACTACTATTGGTTCCACCAATGGGTCCCCACATATACGGTAAATCTATTCTCCACAAATACCCTGGTTCTCGATATCCTATGGGCCCTACAAAATGTATTAGATCAAACTTCTCGATTTGAATCAAGCTTTTTGCTGCTTTATACACCTGTTTTTGCCATGCTCTATAAGCAATATAAAATGTATAATTAAGAAAATTATGACGATTACACCAATTTAATGCGTTAGTCCATTTATTAGGCTTTATACAAACAAATGTAACGTTGGGCAAAATATTTGTTTTGGCAAATTCTTCCATTTCACTGCAATCTCCTAAATGCTCACCTGATACACCGTAAATAACTGTTAAACGATTATATCTCGACATATGTGTCACATAGTTCCATGCTACTGAATATTCAGATCCCTTGGTCGGAGATAGTTGATATGCTAAAACTAAAATATTTTTCATATATAACATTATACTTTCAAGGCATTAAATGAATTTATTCTTACTATTTCTTTATTACAGAATAAAAGAATTATTGTACTCCAAGCAAGCTGAGTGTTAATTCCGTTTAATAACACAGAAAAAGCCCAAAATAATACAGATACTATCTTATGCTCTTTATTGAAGCAAGCATAAAAAGAGAAGCAACTATATATACAGAAATTAAGAAATCCATAGTCTAGAGCATATTGAAATGCCCCCCCTCCTACATAACCTTTATTCACACCAGGCAAATATTGATATATAAAACTTTGTACATAATCTATACCATGTCCAAACCATCCATCAACAGTAGACAGATCAATACGCTCAATACAAATCATTGATGGAATAAAGCGCAAAGCACCACTTTGGTCTGTTCTATAAATTTCATTTATATCAAACGAAAATATAGAAACTACCAAATTATAAGTTCTCATGAATGGTTGAATCTCAAGTAATGTCGCTATATAGACTAGGCTTATTAGTATACACACAAGTGGAACCAACTTTCGCCTATTCAAAAATTTGAGTATAACTAAAACTAGAAACAAATATGCTCCAGCACTAAACATCGTCAACATTGACCACAGAAATGCAATCCAGACCAATTTATCATATTTCCACGATTCCAAAAATGTCAGTCTCCTCCCATAGATATTATCTTGCATTATTAAATAAGAAAACATTAACAGTCCTACCATTCGACCACTGTGCTCTGGTTCGGACATCAATGAATTCAATTTCCAAGGTTCTAAGTGATTATAATTACTTACATTAAAAATTGGGAGTCCAGTTAACACACAAAATTGCTGAATCAACAGCACTAAAGAATAAGACAAGATTAAGATTTTTAATAATTTAGCATACTTATCAATAGAAATATCTGAGAAATGTAATAAACGAAATACAACCATAAAATATAGAAAGAACATACATGTATATAATACAGTAGAATAACGCATTGTTTCAGGATGGTTCAATAGAGGAACAACAATCGTGGCCATCAATAGCATTATAACTATATTGTCGAGTTTTCCCCAAACTGGATATATTACAAAAATTATAGGAGATATACCCATCAAGGCTATTAACAACAAATTACGAGCCCCTTCTCCCAATGCAAATGCAGGAGAAATACACAATGATGTTAAACAAATATATAACAATATTGTACCTAGTGCTGGCGAGAGATTATTGATTCTCATTTACTGTTTCTTCAATTGTTTGAACAAGAATTTGAGAAACTTTGCTCAAAGAATATTTGTAAAGAATATATTGACTAAGTTCTGGTTGATAAGTTTTCCCTTCGAGCATTACTTTAATAGCTCTACCTATTTCATCGGTATCATAAGGGTCTACTTCAATTGCTTGACCTTGATAATATTCTTTGGGCCCTCCTAATTTTGTAATAACAATATCACACCCCATTGCCGCTGCATCCAATGCCACAATTCCCACTCCTTCATAAATACTGGGTAATGCAAAAACTTTTGCACTCCTATACAATTCTATCATCTCATCTTTTGAAACATATCCTTTATATATAACATTTTTTTTCCCATCCATCCACGATGCTAACAGTCTTTCTTCCGTATCACTTCGAAGCATTCCACATAAGACTAATTTAAAATCATACTTTTCCGATGCTTCAATTAATCTTTTTACATTCTTTCTTTCATCACAGAGTAGACTAATGTGCAAACAAAAAGGGTCTCTTGTCACATTTAATTTATTTTGGGGATTATAATAATTATACGAAAGAGGGACTATCGCACACTTCTCTTGAGAAATACCAAAAGCACCAGAAACAAACCGTCGTTCAAACTCAGAACGCACCAAGAACAATTTAATTTTATTTTTAATAGCACGTAAAGAGTGATAAGAATTTGATAGACGAAGTTTATTACTTCCCCATAAAGAATAGAGTTTCAATATCTGTAAACTATGATTAGGATCTAATATCGGAGCAACAATAAGATTCGAATTTATTGGATACAACCAAGTAACAATATCTTTCAAATAGTCATTGAATCCAAACAAAACTATTGCCGTAAATTCTTTCCAATCATTTTTTTCCCACATATTTACCAAAGTAACAGAGTGACCAAGACTCTCAATACCCGATTTCCAAGTTTTTGCCTGACTCACAACACCGTCAGTAGGAACGATACAAGGAGCCGTCAATATAAAAGCAATCTTCATGGTTTTATCTCAATTTTATCGTCATTCAAATCTCTCCAAATTCCATTCTTTATAAAATGCGCAGGAGTTCCTGCAATAAAACTATAGGCAGGAATATTATAACGCTTATTCGTAATGCTTCTAGCTCCTACAATGGTATAATCAGGTAAGTCGGTATTTTGCATGATGAAACATTGAGATGCAATCCAACTATTTTTACCAATCAATATTTCTCCATAGCCCAAACTTGTAAAATTACCCTCTAAATCCTTTGTCCTATGCATAGCACTGTCTGCAACAGATACATCCCACCCCATAAGTACATTCTCTCTAAAAACAATTCTATAATCACAATTAATTCGAAGAGTCGTAACATTTCCAAAATTTTCCCCAAATTCAAGATAACTCGATGGGCGCAAAACTGTAATTGCCGAATTAGCCCCAATACAAGCTTTGCCTTTAAAAACTATTGTTCCCTTATTATACCATCGTATTCCCGCATTCGGATATTGGTTGGTTATAAATAATCCAAGACGAATCATTCCAAAATAAATCTTATCAGAATCAATAATAACTCGTCCTCCAAACTTAAAGATACGAGGACAATATATAATTATAGGAATCTTTATAGCTTGTTTAAACGGTAAATACCAAAAACAAAATATAACAGAAGGTATAAGAGCAAAAAGAGTTCTTAATTTCATAATTGAATATTATACTTTACACATAATTTTATTTATTTGCAATAGATAGTTAGAAATAAATTGAAGTATACATGCTATAGCTATCGAAACCACAACAAAGATAATCCACGGTATTTCCCATTCAAATTGTTTAATCATACACAAGAATGTCCAATGTACCAAATAAATTTCTAAACTGTATTTCCCAAGTTTATTACAAATTCTATTTACCAATGCTCCCCATTTATATTTATTAATAAACTCAAATAAATTTGCTAAGAATAGAACGATTCCAGGAGCAATAGCAATAAAAAGAATAAAATGCAATCCGACTTCTGATAACAACAACCCTCCATATCGCCAGGCTACTAACGCCATTAAACAATAACTAAGCAATCCTATAAATATAAACGGAAATGATTTGAAAGAAACATTTACCCATCGACTAGCATACATTCCTATAAAATATATAGGTACTCTACCTAGAAAGAAATCAATCTTTCCAAAGAATAACTTATATAAAACTAACCCTAGAATAGAAATTAAAATAGTTGATAATAATGGCCTTCTACAAAATAATGCATGATATGGATAAGATATCAAATAGAATGCAAATGCAGCACTTATATACCAAAATGTATTTTTTGAATGTTCTCCCAATAATGGCAACCAATAACTTAATGTCGACACATCTAACAAATAAGATATCGTTTTTGTATTATTCATCACATGCTCAATTGTTACTATTAAAAAAAATGGGAACCATATGCGATTGAATCTTTTAGATAGATATGTTGAGAATTTCGGTTGTTTAGATAATGATAATCCTATTCCTAATCCTGATAAAAAAAAGAAAATATCAACTCCACCCCATCCAAAAGCAATTAATGGTTTCAGTTTTAATAAAAAGCTCCATTGTTCTGCTCCGACTATACTAATACTATGGCTACATAATATCCACAATGCCGCAAAAAACATAATATGTGATCGATAGTACAAAACACTTTTGATTGGATATTTCATATTTAATATATTTACTATTATTTTTTCATAGATTATACGCTTTATTTACTAACCTTTTTATGGTTTGATATCTTTCTTCATCGATCTTCCTACCCAACAAATGATAAAAGAAAATTCTAAGATTCACGCCAATCAAAAGCAAATTATTAGCAAATAAGTAATATCGCATTCCCCGAGTTTTTATATAATACTTTTTTCGACCATCCAATTCCATTAACTTTCTTTTCTCAATAATTTGAGAACTTTTCCCTTCCAAGTGAACAATCTTTGCCTGAGGGACATTCACATTATAATAACCAGCCTTTCGGATACGCCAAGAGAGTTCTGCCTCTTCACAATACATAAAAAAAATCGGATCAAAAAGGCCAACTTCTTTAAGGATATCATGTCGAATCATCATATTAGCTCCAGAAACATTTCCAACTCGAATAGGCTTTTCCGTAGTATTGTAAAACGGATGCTTCACCAATAAACGACTTAATCCTAAGGTTACTACCGAAATTTCATATGACCAAATTCCATAAGGAATTCGGTGGTATGAATATGTAGGAGTTAAATCGGCAGAAAAGAGAGAACCACCACAAGAACCAACTTTAGGGTGAGCATCAATATAATCGGCTAATATTTTGATAGCATTATTCAACAAATATGTATCGGTATTCAACAGAAATATATTCCTCCCTCTCGAAATCTTTATGCCTTCATTATTCGCTCTGCCAAAACCAATATTCTCCGATAATGGTAAAAAGATAATTTTATCATTAAAATTATCTTTTAAGGCTTTTTGAGGATTTTCCCTTGAATTATTATCAACAACAATAATCTCAAAAGAAAATCCCAAGCTGTATTGATACACAGATTTTATAGCTTGAACTAACAAATCTGTAGTATTATAATTGACTAAAATTATTGAAACGTCAATATCATATTGATTATCCATCTTCTCATTCATTATATTCTTTTTATCTTATTCCGTAAAATACTTTTCCATAAAGCCCTATGTATTGCCTTATCCCATCCGTAGAGTTTATAATCTTTCAAAAACTTGTCTCTTTTTACATTTTTTACTGCTGGTCTTTGAAAACTTTGTCCTCCAGTAACAGCTTCTGAAAACAATCGTTCTTCTTGCATTATCGAAGGATCTGAATTTTGCACTTGCTCCCAAAGGGAACAAGCCCTTTTCGTATTAATAGTTACAACTGATACATTTTTAGGTTGTAGTCCCATAATATTAAGGTTCCCTAAGCCTATAAAATCCCCTATAGAAATATCACCAACACGTTTATCTGTAGCGAACTTACAAGAATAGCACCCTTCACTTAACGTAATAGATGTCAAAAAACCATAGAGAAAATATGATTGACTTCCCCTCCTATCATATACCAATTTTTCTCCATCCCATAATGTCAAATGATAATTATATTCATCATTTCCCCTAAAGCGACACCCAGTAACTTGAATTCTCTTATGTCTCTTAATTCTATCAATCTCTCTATGAAAATATTCATATGGAGGGACCCCATGACAAACTAAATCACAAGTAAACAATCGGTCGTAATCCTGTTTTAGATAGTTTTTCAGTCCCGCAACTTGACATGGTGTTCCAATAAATAAAACAAATCGATTACTTCTCAGATCTCTCTTAACTTGCCTATATATATCCTCAACAAAGGCTTGTACATACTTAGATCCCTTAAATTGCACTGCCACATTTAAGTTCTCAGTTCTACAAAAGATTGGACGAAGATGACTATCCCAAGTCACTCCATAAACCACTCCTTTCAATTTTTGAATAAAAAATAAATATAGAGAAGCTGCAACTCCTCCTGAAGCACATTTCTTTCTGAAGCCATAATCTCTATGCCACACAGCATAACACTTATGTGGATCAAACAACTCTACGGGAACATTTATAGGGCAGGTTTTACTACATAATCCACAATCGACACAAAGATGCTCATTGATTGTTGGATGTAATACTCCAAAACTATCGGGTTCCATTGTGATGCAATCATGAGGGCATATATTTTGGCATGCAGAACAACCCGTACATAATTCGTATTGACAAATGTCTTTCATCTAAATTTTCTTCAAAATATTCTCTATATAGCTAATCGATTTTTCTCTATCATTATCTAGAACTCTCATCGGCTCAGAGTAATCAATTTTTTTTAAGGGAGAAGTTAACGGACCTTTCAACAAACGATCTTCTAATTTATAACGTTGTAATAAATCATAAATTCGTGAATTTTGAGATGCATACTCTAAATATTTAAACCGCAATAGAGTTATGAACTCTTTTCTCAAATTAATACTAATAGCTGTTGCATGAAAAGAGTCAGTACAAACTAATGAAGAATCAGCAATAAGTCGAACAAAGTCATGTATTCCTGCAGTCTCAAGAATCTCATATTGATATTTAAAATGACTTGGTTTCATCGGCAAGACAATAACACGATTAATCCCGGTATTCTTTCTCAAATCTGCTACACACTCCCAATAAAAATCATTTTCTGCGATAAAGTAACACAGAACATATGGCTGATTGGTTATGCTCTGTTGTAGTGTGCTATGAGAAGCAAACTGAATCCAATCTTCTGTTTTTAATAAAAATGTAGGATCAACAACTTTTATAATAGGCTTATTTGTTAGCTGTTTCAATGGTTCGATAGCAGTTGTCTCTCGCACAGAAATAGCCTCAAAATCTGATAAAGCATCTCTATACATAGGGCGTACAACTTCTGGGATTTCAGAGACCCCTATACTAGAAGCATACGAATACTTTTTTTTCACTTTCAAATTTTTAAGTAATAAAAAGGGTTCTGTATAAAAAGGATTCCATAACTGATCGCTTCCTGAAATAATACAATCCAAATTATTTATCTGTAACGTATATATCATTCGCCCAATGTATCCAAAACATACAGGAAACTGATTGAATTCTTTTCTTTTAAAATCCCTTATTTTTCTTCGTTTAATAGCTGAAAAACCCTCTTGAGAATTTGGGCGATTAACACCTTTAATATATCGCACAAAAATACCTGCAACATTTCTCCAACTTAAACATTTCTGTAATAAATATGGCTTTACACCGTACTGTTCTAATTTATAACATAAAGCATATGCCTGTAAGGATGTGCCATAATTACTTCCACCAAACCAAGTTACAATTCCTACTTTTTTCATACTATCGTATTAAATAATGCTATAAACTGGCCCGCCTGATTTTTTGTCGAATACGAGTTAATATATTCAAGTGAAATGGATGAAAGCACAGCCTTATCTATAGGGTTATTAATCAATTGCAGAATTGTTTCGGCCAACTTCTTTTCATCTGTTGCAGGCTCATAATAATTTAATAAACCTTTTGTCGTTTCGACTAATGCTGATTCTTTGCTACAAATGACAGGAATCTCATAAAGAGCCGCTTCTATAGGTGTAAAACCGAAACCTTCCATCAACGAAGGAGATACAAACAAATCTGCATTACTATAAAGTGAAGCCATTTCTTCTTCACTAAATTGCATTTCTATTAGTTTAATCCGATTTTCAAGACCATACTTAATCATGTATGGAAAAATTATGTTGTCCCAATATGGGAGTCGCTGTGCTTTTACAAAAAGCATATGAGGTATCTTATCTTTCAAAAGATTGAATGCTTTGACAAGAGTTATTAAATTTTTATATGGCTCTAAAGTATTGACATTCAATATATATGGATCCGATTTAGGGAGAGAATTAAAAGGCCTTGATACAGGTAATATGCTATTATATATAACTTCAATTCGCTCCTTTAATTGAGGCTCCCTATTCACAATATCATTTTTAGAGAAATTCGAAATTGTTACTATTTTGGTTGTCTTGCTTAAAATACGTTTTGTGAATATATTATATAACAATTGCTTTATGGGAGACTCCATCAATTTAAATCCTTGAGCGTCATGAAAAACACCAACAAAGGGAATCTTACTCGTATACAGTCCATGATATACAATATAAGGAGAAAAAAATAAATCAATCTTATTATTTTCTATAATTTTATCTAGCTGTCTTTTATTTAATAAGCCATTAAAATATGGTACTCTTCTTATCGTTTTTAATTCAATAACAATTTGTTCGTAATCTCCTGTATTTTGTTCGACTATAACTGCATTCTCCGAAGTAACTAATAAGACTACATTTTTATTAAAATTACATTTTATAAAGCCATCTAATAATCTATAAGCATAATTTGTAACTCCAGTAATACTATATGAATCTATGTATGTCAAATCCAAAAGAATCTTCATCATTATCTTTTTATTTTTGATCTAATAAATTTTTGCTCTTGTTTATCCAACCCTAAAAAATAAATTATCAGACAAGAATAAGGTATTGTAAATAAGAATGTACCCATCAATCGAAGTATGCTATATATAAATTCAGAATGAATATAATAAGACGATATATATATAATTATAAATATTATAATGCACCGAAATATCATACAGACATAAGACCTTGCATTAATCGGAACTAATCTTTTTACAATTAATAGTCTACAAAATAATGCAGCGACCTCTGCTATAATAGCTGTATAATAGACAACTTCGGGAGAATATCCAGCCCGTAAAAAGAAATAAGAAATTGGAATATTTGAAATAAATATGATACTTGTTACTAATTGAAAGATTTTAATTTTTCCAGAAGCTGAAGCCGAAGTAATTAATGGAGCAGAAAATGTATTTAATAAAGTATTTATAATGACAAGACTGCAAAAAGAAGAAGTATGTGCTGGAACTTCCTTTAACCACAAATACAATATCGGATCGATCTCTAGCAAAATAGGAATTGCGATAATAGAAAATAAGAAAAAAGAGCCTTTCGCCGAAGTTTTAACTAATTTTTGAAAATAAGTAATATTATCTGCCGCATAAGATTTCACTATTTGAGGATTTATTGAAGTTTGAAAACCATTAATCAAAGAATACATTGCTTGTATTACTTGTACTGAAATTCCACGAGCCGCGTTTATTATAGGCCCCGTAAATATGTTTAAGAGAATATTTTGACCTTGAGTATTCAATACATTAGCAACACCTCCAAAAACAGTCCAACTTGTAAATCCAAGTATTTTCTTATATGCTTGTTTATTCTTTTCTACTTTAACTTTTCCTAATATAATATTTTTCTTTACATATGTAATATACAATAAGAACGAAACAGAGTAAGTAAAAAACACAAGAATTCCATATACAACCAATTTTGACGTAAAATATAGAGAAAGAATAATTGCACATACCAATTTCAGAGAAGCTTCAACAATACCTATATAAGCATATACATTCATCTTCTCATACGCTATAATGGCCGCAAGAAATGGGGCTTGTATAAGAGATAGTAAAGCTGTCAATATTGAAAATTGATAAACAATATTTGCTCCAAATATTTTTGTCTGAGGAATATTTATTTGAGTATTCAAGAACCAAAGTCCTACTGTTTCAGCAAGGAAAAGAATAAATACAGCAATACTAATATGAATAATTATTGATGTATTAAATATCTCACTAAGTTTATCTATATCATTCTGTCCTAAATAAAAATTAATAAATCTCTGAGTACTAGACGCCATTGCTGTATTCAAAAAACTAAACAAAGCAACAACACCTCCTACAACATTATAAATACCATAATCCTCAGCACCGAGTGCATTTAGAATTAGTCTTGAGGTATACAAAGCGACTAACATAGTAAAAAACAATCTAACATATAGGATTAGAGTGTTCTTTGCAATCTTAGCACTTCTATTTTCTTCCCCCATCTCACCTATTCTTATACATCTCCTCGTAATACTTTTCGTATTCGCCGGAGGTGATGTGGTCCATCCATTCCTGGTTGTCGAGGTACCAGCGTACAGTCTTCTCGATACCCTCTTCGAACTGGAGAGAGGGCTCCCAGCCCAGTTCTTTCTGAAGCTTGGTAGAGTCGATGGCGTAGCGTTTGTCGTGTCCGGCACGGTCGGTTACGTAGGTGATGAGGTTCATATCCTCCCCTTCGGGGCGGCCGAGCAGGCGATCGACGGTCTTGATGACGACTTTGATGATGTCGATGTTTTTCCATTCGTTGAAGCCACCGATATTGTAGGTTTCGGCTATCTTACCCTGGTGGAAAATAAGGTCGATGGCTCGAGCGTGATCCTCTACATAGAGCCAGTCGCGCACATTCTCGCCCTTGCCATAGACGGGCAACGGTTTGCGATGGCGAATGTTGTTGATGAAAAGCGGTATCAGCTTCTCGGGGAACTGATACGGGCCGTAATTGTTCGAACAGTTGGTCACGATAGTAGGCATCCCGTAGGTGTCGTGAAAGGCTCGCACAAAGTGGTCGCTCGAGGCTTTCGAAGCCGAATAGGGACTGTGTGGATTATACTTGGTATCTTCATAGAAGAAATCTGTACCGTAGGCCAGATGGTGCTCGGTCGACGAGGCGGTAGTGGTAAAAGGAGGTTTGATACCCTCGGGATGGGTCATCTCCAGCGCACCGTAGACTTCGTCGGTCGAGATGTGGTAGAAACGCTTGCCCTCGTATTTCTCGGGAAGCGATTCCCAATAGAGTTTGGCCGCCTGAAGCATGCTCAACGTACCCATCACATTGGTGCGGGCAAAAGTGAAGGGGTCTTTGATAGATCGGTCGACGTGACTCTCGGCGGCCAGATGGATAATGCCGTCGACCTGGTATTGCTGCATCAGCGACAAGATGGTATCGAAATCGCAAATATCGGCTTTGACAAACGTATAGTTGGGTTTGTCTTCGATGTCTTTCAGGTTGGCCAGGTTGCCGGCATAGGTCAACTTATCGAGATTTATAATGTGATAATCGGGATACTTGTTGACAAAAAGGCGCACTACATGCGAACCAATGAAACCAGCACCGCCGGTAATGATGATATTTCTTTTAAAGGCATTCATTTACTGATAGTTTTTAAGTTGGTCATACACACTCTCAGCGAATCGGTCCAATAGGGAACCGCCACGCCAAAAGTCTTTTTTATTTTGGTTTTATCGAGAACCGAATAGCTGGGACGTATCACTTTCGAGGGAAATTCGTCGCTGTGACAGGGCTGAATGTCGCAACCTGTGTGGCCGGCATATTCGGCTATCATTTTTGTGAAGTCGAACCACGAGCATACCCCCTCGTTTGAATAGTGATAGATACCGTCGTTATCGACATATTTGCGATTCTCGACAATGTCGAAAATGGCAAGCGCCAAATCATAGGCGTAAGTGGGCGAACCAACCTGGTCGAAGACGACCTTCAGTTGAGGTTTGGTTGTCGTGAGATCGAGCATCGTTTTCAAAAAGTTCTTGCCAAACTCGCTATACAACCAAGCTGTGCGAATAATGATATGGTGACAGCCCGAGGCGATAATAGCCTGCTCGCCATGTAGTTTGGTTACGCCATAAACGCCTGTCGGGTTGGCCGGTTCGTCTTCTCTACAAGGAGTATTGTTTTTGGTACCTCCAAATACATAGTCGGTCGAGACATGCACAAGCAGTCCGTCGTTTCTGCGTATAGCCTGTGCCAGATTTTCAACGGCCCGAGCATTGAGCAACTCGGCAAACTCACGGTCGTCTTCCGCTTTATCTACATTGGTATAGGCAGCACAGTTGACGATTACTTTCACATCGTTGTCGGTGACCATCTTTTCTACGGCTGCGGCATCGGTAATATCGAGCTCGGCCACATCGGTAAAGATGTAGTTGTCTGCACTGTTCCGGGCCACCACGCGCATCTCGTTGCCAAGTTGTCCGTTGGCCCCGGTTACAAGTATATTCATCTTACTCATACAAATTTTCGTTTATATCAAACGGACTGTCGAAATCGCACAACAAAGGGTGTTTCGTGTCCTTCTCGCTTAAAATTGCTTTATCTGGAGCTATTTGCCAGTCAATTCCCAACGAGGTATCCAGAATACTGATTCCGCCATCGGCCTGCGGAGCATAAAAATTGTCACACTTATACTGGAACACAGCCGTTTCGCTCAATACGGCAAAACCATGAGCAAAGCCTCGCGGGATAAAAAACTGCCGATGATTCTCTTCGGTCAGCTCTACGGCCACATGCTTGCCGTATGTAGGAGAACCTTTGCGAATATCCACGGCAACATCGAGCACACGACCTTTGACACAACGCACCAACTTGCTTTGCGTGTAGGGAGGACTCTGAAAATGCAATCCTCGCATCACGCCATAAGACGACATGCTTTCGTTGTCTTGTACAAAAGAGATTGGACGCACCTTTTCATCGAACTCCTTTTGCGAGAACGATTCGAAGAAATAGCCTCTCGCATCCCTGAAAATCCGAGGCTCTATAATGACAACTCCCTCAATTTCGGTTTTGATTACATTCATAAGTCAATCCAAATTTTCTTTTCCGGTTTGTTCTATCTCGGCAATCACTTTCAGTAAATATTGTCCATATTGATTTTTCAACATCGGTCGGGCTACCTCTTCCATTTTCTCGCGTCCAATCCAGCCCTTCCGATAGGCGATACCTTCCAGACAGGCTACCTTCAACCCTTGTCGTTTCTCTATCACTTCGACAAAAATAGAGGCTTCGGCCAATGAATCGTGGGTACCGGTATCGAGCCAGGCAAAGCCTCGGCCCAAGGTCTGAACTTTCAATTTCTGTTCTTGCAAAAACACTTGATTGACTGTGGTGATTTCCAATTCGCCACGAGCCGACGGCTTTATATTCTTTGCCACATCGACCACTTGGTTGGGATAGAAATAGAGACCCACAACGGCATAGTTCGATTTCGGATGCTCGGGCTTCTCCTCTATCGACAAGCAGTTGCCATTGGCATCAAACTCAGCTACGCCATAGCGCTCTGGATCGTCGACCCAATACCCGAAGACTGTGGCTTTACCTGCTTGTTCGGCATTCTCGACAGCCTCTTTCAGCAACTTGGAAAAACCGGTTCCATGAAAGATATTATCGCCCAAAACCAAGCATACCGAGTCGTCGCCAATAAACTGCTCACCGATAATAAATGCCTGTGCCAGTCCATCGGGCGACGGCTGCTCGGCATATTCAAACCGTACACCATAATCCGATCCATCACCCAACAATCGCTTGAAGCCTGGGAGATCGTAAGGCGTAGAGATAATGAGTATTTCTCTGATTCCCGCCAACATCAACACCGATATGGGATAATAAATCATCGGTTTGTCGTAGATAGGCAACAACTGTTTGCTAACCCCTTTCGTAATGGGATAAAGTCGCGTGCCGCTTCCACCGGCCAATACAATTCCTTTCATAGTTTTCTTATATATTCATTATTTAATATGCAACAACCATTTTATGGTATGAATATCAGTTCCCTTATAATTATAAAATCCCCTCTTTTCGAGCTGTTCGGCTGTTGCTTGAACCTGTTTTCCATACAATCCCGTCAAAGATGGCAAATTGAGTTGAAACTCCACCCCCATCTCTTTCAGCCGTCGATAATCTCGATTGCCCATATACACATATCGCTCGGGATGTGCCAATACCGGATAATACCCCTTGGACTTGATACGCTCCAAGGTCTCATACAGATTCATCGGCGGATTGAAATATGAGGTCTCTACCAGTAACCTGTTACCGGCATCTCCAATGGGCAGCAAATCATTGCTTTCCAATCGTTCTTCAAAAAGATGGTCGAGCATGTTCTCGGCAGCCAGATGAAGAGCAACCGGTCCTGGATAGGCCTGCTGCAATTCGGCAAAGCGCTCCTTCAAACGCATGGTTGTGTTGGGTATGTCCTCCATGATATGTGGGGTAAGCCATACGGCTTTCACTCCCAGCACTTCGTACTGCTGCAATATTGCCAACGACTCTTCCATGGTCTGTACACCATCGTCCACCCCCGGCAGAATATGACTATGCCAATCGGTAAGTCCGGCAAATATGCCACTTGCCTTTAATGAAATCCGTTTCTTAAAGGGCCACATTGTTCGTTCTATTCATCCACTCCTTCCGAATGGAATCTAACCATACAGTCTTCCCCAGACTTCGTGTTATTCTTCGTCCGATCCATAGTGGTAACCATAGCCATAACCGTAGTGATAGCCATATCGATAACCATATCGATAACCATACTTATTGGTATTCGACTCGGTACCATTGAGAATCAAAGCCATGTTTTTGAGCTTCTGTTCGTCATAGAGGGTCTCCAACTCGGCAAGCATACTGCGCTCGAGCAGTCCGGCTCGTACAACGAAGATAGTTCGATCGGCCAGCTTTTCTATAATCTGTGTATCGGCTACCAATTCGATAGGTGGGCAATCGATAAATACATAATCGTATTGAGTTCGCACACTGTCGATTACCTGTTTCAGCCGTTCATTAAACAGCAATTCGGTCGGGTTGGGAGGAATCGTACCCACCGGCAGAATATCCAGATTCTTATACTTTGTATCGTTCACGATGATAGCGGACAACTGTGATACCCGACCACCCAGATAGTCACTTAATCCCAGTTTAGGAGAATTGACATAAGCCGAAGTAGACCCATGGCGCAAGTCTCCGTCAATAACCAGTACACGCTTGTCCTTGATAGCCAGACTCACCGCGATATTCATCGTCAGGAACGATTTGCCACTACCGGGATTGAACGAGGTCAGGATAATCACATTTCGATTCTTATCGCTACCGGTCATAAACTCGAGGTTGGTACGCAACACCCGAAATGCCTCGTTGATAATATCGCGGCTCCCCTCTTTGACAACAACCGATTTCGGTCTGGACACAGTCCTTTTGAACCAGCCTTTTTTCTTGTGCACACACAATGGTATCTCCCCAATAAACGGGATGCTCAACGACTCCAAATCTTTTCTTCCTCGTACCCGCGTGTTCATCGTTTCCCGCATGAAGACAATAATAATCGGTATCAGCAACCCCACGGCAAAAGCGACCAACAGAATATTCTTTTTTATTGGCGCCGTCGGATTCAGACTACCATGAGGGGGCGTAACGATACGGGTATTGTATGCCGTAAAGGCCTGAGACAATTCATTCTCCTCTCGCTTTTGCAACAAGAAGAGATACAAGGCCTCTTTCACTTTCTGCTGACGCTCTACCGAGAGCAGATATTTGGCCTGAGTCGGGTTAGCTGCAATACGTGAGGTGGTTTGCTGCTCGGAATATTGCAGACTCTTTATCTGTGCATTCAAGGTCTCAATCTGGTTGTCTATCGATCCTATTATAGCTTTGCGCATGGATTTCAGAGCCTGGTCCATGTCTACGACCAACGGGTTATCGGTGCTACTGTTGGCGACCAGATTGTTGCGTTGCAGCAACTGCCGGTTATACTCCGATATTTGAGACTCGATATTGCCATTATCTATTCCCGAATTGGCCGGCAACAACTGGCTTTTGTTCGCGTCGTTGGCCAGATAGTTCCGTATATAACGGGCCATATATAATTGATTGTTCAAAGCAAGAATCTGAGAGTTGGTCTCACTGCTTTGCATCATATACATGTTCGATGCAGCCTGAACATCGGGCAACAGATGCTCCGACTTGTACGACGATATGTCCTCATCGACATTCCCCAATTCCTGTTCGATTACCCCCAATCGCTCATTGATAAACATAGAGGTACTGACAGCAACCTGATTCTTGTCCTTGACCCAATTCTCGTTATATACCGAGATTAACGTATTCAGTACATCCTCGGCACGTTGTGTCGACAAGTCCTTAAACGACAAGTCTATGACCGATGCCTTTTCATTATTCAACGATACCGACAAATTGGCCGAATAGGCATTCACGGCACTGTATAAGGTCGATCTATCTACATAGAGGGTGCACGGGGCATCGACATAATTTGCCGTAGCATTCACCACCATACGCCCCAGCGGAGTGGCAATGGTATCGGCCAAGGTTCCCGTAATCTTATCGCTCTTCATATCGTCGCCGTTTCGAGTGAAATCGGACAGACCAAACGATCTTCCCGGACGTATCTCCACCGTAAAGCTACCCGTCTCGTCCTCGGGGAGGTCGCAAAGCGTAACCGTCACTGGCAGATTTTTTCCATAAGCGACCACCCGATGAAATTTACCCGGCAAATAATAGGTCGTCCCCAACTGCAGGCGCTTGACCACCTCGGTCATTACTGCCGGAGACTGGAATGCCAGCAACTCGTTGTTTACATTCGTACTCGACTGAAAAAGGCCAAACTCCGAAAAGGTCTCCATACCCGACGAGATGGAATTGCCTTTGGAATCCTCCTTAATCAATACCGATGCCGTGCGCGTATAAACCGAAGGGGTACGCAACAGATACAACACCGCTATACCACAGGTCACCACGAGCGATATAACGAACCATTTCCATTTGGCCAGACACAGGTAAAACAGGTCTTGAATGCGCAAAAAATCATCTGTCTGCTTATTCTTGGTAGTATCTTTATTGATTGCCATATCAAAATTTTATTTTACGATTAACACGGTAATAGTAGTCAACAGCGAAGCCAACGATATCCAGAAAGAGGTAGAACGAACATTATTACCGTTGACTGTCGATTGTCTCGCTCTCACCGAATTAGGCTCAACATATACGACATCGTTTTGCTGCAAATAGTATACGGGCGATGTGTAGAGGTCCTCTCCCGTATTTATATTCACTCTATAAAATACCTTCGTACCATTCTCTTCACGCTGAACCAAAATGTTGTCGCGCTTCCCATAAATAGTCAAGTCTCCGGCCAAGCTTAGGGCCTCCAACAGCGTCAATCGGTCTTTGTCGATGCTGAAACGTCCCGGATGGGCCACTTCACCCAATACCGATACCGTCAGGTTCATAAACTCGACCGTCACAACAGGATCTTTCACCAGATTCTTCTCCATCAACTCTTTCTTTATGTATGCAGCAATCTCGGCTCGGGTCATCCCCTCTACGTGTACATTGCCCAATACCGGGAAGTCGATATTTCCCTCGTCATTGACAGTATAGCCCGAAATGCCTTGACTTGTATTGTTGTTACTCGTCATCCCAATCTGACGGGTAATGACCGGGAGATTGAACAGATTGACCAGTAACTGATCTTTGCTATTCACCAGAATGGAAATCTTGTCACTTGGTCGGATTCGAATCTCCATCGGTTCCGATACCGTCTCCGCAGCCCCGGGTTGCACGTTTTGAAAATAGGCGACCTTAGGCGTTGCGCAAGAGATCAACATCAATGCGGTCACAATCGAAAAGACGACGTTTTTCTTTTTCATACTATTATGCGTTTGATTGTAGCTTTTTGATTCGACGAGACAATCCGATATTTACCAAAGTCCATATTGCAATATCTATGACCAGTAAAAGATTGATTTCTATATACTTCGACAACAAAATATTACCTAAGGTAAAAAGAAGAGAGACCGCAATAATCAATATCATCACGGTTCGTTGCTTCATACCGATAGCTATCAGTTTGTGATGAATGTGGTTTTTGTCGGGAAGGAAAGGATTTTTCCCATTTCTCACCCGATGCAGATATACCCGCACCACATCGAAACAAGGAATTATCAACGGCGAAAATGCCAATATCATTGGATTCAATATCTTTCCACCCTCATCGGCTCCACACTGAACCAACCGGATACTCAGGAAACAGAGCATCATCCCAATAGTCAGACTACCGGTATCGCCCATAAATATCTTTTTATGATGTTCTACCTTGCCGAATACGTTATAGTAAAAGAAAGGCATCAACACTCCCAATGTAGCGAAAGCCAACATCGAGTAGATATATTTTTCAAACAAGAAAAAGATAACGCCATAGAAGAGACAAGCTATGCTACACAGACCCGAAGCCAATCCATCGATACCATCAATCAAATTGATTGCATTGATAATAAAAACAGTAGCCAGTACCGTCAACAGATACCCGATCCATGTCGGGAGTTCATGTACCCCCAATACACCGTTCAAATCGTCGAGATAGACCCCGCCGGCAATGAGCATGACTCCACACAAAACTTGTACAAAAAATTTAGCTCGATACTTCACCCCGATAAGATCGTCGGCAATGCCAACCAAATAAAGTACGATAATCGAGCAAAATCCAAAGAAGAGAGGTTGAGCATCTTTACCAATCTCCAATAAAACTTCGGTATGCCCCACCATCATGTCTATTCCTAACAGGAGAAAAACCGAGAAAAAGATCACCGGTTTAAATGCAATCCCTCCTAAACGGGGTACAGCTCCCTGATGTATCTTTCGTTCGTCTGGAACATCGAACAACTTCCGGCGAAAAGCAATTAACAAAATTTGCGGAATAACAATTCCTGCCAAAAAAACGCACAGCACAAAAACCAAGCTCACGTTTATAATCCAAAAATCTGTGTTTTGTGTAAAATCGGCCATAACCAGCTTATAAATTTTTTGATAATCCCCTGTGAAAATTTGTGACCCAATTAACTATCCTCTATCTCCATGCGATACCATGTCCAATATTGCTCGGCAACAATCTTCGTCCCCACTATGACTTTATGGTCCTGATAATCGCGACGAAATATGTGTTTCTCTCCATATTTTTGCAAGTCATCGTCCGATATGCAAACCATGATTACCGGGAAAGGGAATTCTGCAACTCGCAATATGGAGGTCTGGGTATCCTTAAATAACCGACAAAGCAAAAACGCCGATTCGTCGAAAGCAACCCAATAGTCACGCATCTTATACAAATAGATGTATTGCCGGTTGTTTCGTTCCCTATGTATAATTCCAGGAATATAGCCGGCCAGCTGCCTCATAAATTCGAGATTAGAAATATTGTCAGTTGCAGAACCATTCATAGCCATAACCCGGACCTTTCTGAAAAATACTTATTGAATCGCAACTTATTCACACAGCTCAATATACTCCGAACTAATTTCAACCCCCACCGAAAAGAAATTAGGCAATTCGACCAACAGACGTTTGGTTTTAGAGCCTCGTACGGTCAGCAAGGTGCCTTTATAGCCATCCAGACCTCCTCCTATAATCTGTATCGTATGCCCGTACATAGCGGGGGTAATCTCCTCGGGTAAGTAATACTTGGGATTATCCGAAGACTTCACAGCATATATGAATCGCTCCATATCCCTGTCGCGTACAACCATGGGACGACGGAATCCCCCTTTTTGATAGCGGAATTGCAGGGTAGGAATCTTTTGGACGATTGCCTCTATCTCACACGCTTTACCGTGGACAAAAAGAAGATCCTGTATAAAAGGGACCTCTTCCCGCACTCGACGACCATGCGAAATTTTCAAAATCCGCTTCAGTGGCGTAAAGACTTCACACGGTTCATCGGCAAGTTGTTTATAGGCCGGTATCTTGGCATTAGGACGTTTAAGGTCACGCATAACAAACCAATACTTCTGCTCATTATTCTCAGATAAAGAGCGTCCCTCCTCTGGCCTCTTCGACCCATTTAACGACTCGGTCAATTCTTTTCCCATATTGAGTTCAGAGCAAATCTTCTAATCCTGCATGATACATTTTATCGTTGTATTTCATGCAGTTACAGACACATAGACCATAAGTTCGGGGTGAATCCCCTTTTTTGCCCAATCTTTCCATCTACTGTTCAAAAGATGTTGTACACCTTTATTGTAGATTATTACAAATTAACATATCACCCACTCTATAT
>NZ_JANRHM010000021.1:0-63333 GCF_024733785.1 Barnesiella sp. ET7 | reverse complement strand
AACTCCCGGCCGAATTGACTTCGTTCTCTCTTTTCTCTTGTACTACACTTGCTTCTTTTCAGTCTTGTCAATGAACTGTGCCCTCCGTTTTCGCTCCGGTTGACCCGGTGTTCTTTCGAAAAGCGATGCAAAGGTAGGCGTTTTTATATATTCCCTCCAAATTTTTTGAGGACTTTTTTATGCTATAAAACATACTTTTCTCTCAACTTCCCCATTTTCACTCCGTTATAAACAAACTTTTTTTCGCAAAAAATTCGTTCCTGCCACTCTACGGAGCAACAGGAACGAACAAAGGGTATATTCGAGTGAAATTATCGGCTTATATCTTCTCGCACGGCAACCCGAAAGCTTCGGCTACGGCAGGATAAACGATTTTACCGTCGACTACATTCAGACCTTTGCAGAGAGCTTCGTCTTCGGCACAGGCTTTTTCCCAACCTTTATCGGCCAGCTTGAGGGCATAGGGCAAAGTTGCGTTGGTCAAGGCCAAGGTCGAGGTAGCCGAAACGGCTCCCGGAATATTGGCCACGCAATAGTGCACGATACCATCAACTTCGTAGACGGGCTCGGAGTGTGTAGTCGGATGCGAAGTCTCGAAGCAGCCACCCTGATCGATTGCGACATCGACCAGCACCGACCCCTTCTCCATCAATCCCAGCATATCACGGGTGATGAGATGCGGCGCCTTGGCTCCGGGGATAAGCACAGCCCCGATTACCAAATCGGTCGTGGGAAGCTCGGCTCGTATATTGAATTCGGACGAGTAGAGGGTCTTGATGTTGGCGGGGCGAACCTCATCGATGTAGCGCAACCGGGCCAGCGACAAGTCGGCAATGGTAACATCGGCACCCATACCGGCGGCCACACAGGCAGCAGCATAACCTACCACACCACCGCCGATTACCAGCACCTTGGCCGGTTTCACACCCGGCACACCACCCATCAGTTTACCTTTGCCGCCCTGCGGGCGCTCCAGGAAGCGGGCCCCCTCTTGGGTAGCCATACGGCCGGCCACCTCGGACATGGGGATAAGCAGCGGCAGACTGTGGTCTTTCAGCTCGACCGTTTCATAGGCCAAACAGGTAGCTCCACTGGCCATCATAGCCTCGGTGAGCTTGCGGTCCGATGCAAAATGGAAATAGGTAAACAACAACTGCCCTTTGCGAATGAGGGGATACTCGGGCTCGATGGGTTCCTTGACCTTGACTATCATCTCGGCCACGGCATATACATCGGCAATAGTGGGCAATATCTTGGCACCCACACGCTCGTACTGCTCGTCGGGGAACCCGCTATTTTCGCCTGCGCCTTTCTGCACATACACCGTATGACCTCTCCGTACCAGTTCGTTCACTCCGGCGGGAGTCATACCCACTCGATTCTCGTTGTTCTTGATTTCTTTGGGGATTCCTACTATCATAGATTAAGATTTATAAGATTAAATTATTTCGGTTGAAAGATAAGAATTTTATTCTTTTTTTCCATCATGCCGAGCCCGTTTTTTACACAAAAAAGCGGGACGATTCGGGTTTAACCCCCATCGCCCCGCCGAGATGCCTGTATTTACGGGATTCAGTTTGTCTTCACCATCAATACCGAGGGGACTGCACGCTCGCCTTCGTGGTCGTACTTGCCATTGTCGCAAGGGTGATTGATCACGCCATAGGACTGGATATAGAGGGTCGAAGAGCCCCCACCGTCGAGGTTGAGAGCATCGGTCGCCCCCATCTGCCGAGCAAAGGTGCGCAGATCGTAGAGGTTCACCCCCTTGGCTCCATCGAGACGGCCATCGAAGACGATAAAGAGCACCCGATTGTCGTCGGTCGTTGCCACGCAGGTACGCGGGTGTGTATCGGTTGTAAACGAATTGGCCCACATGGCCACATCGTGCCCGTTGTCCATCATCAGCGGCCCCGACACGACTACCTGCTGATAGTCGCCCCCGAGCGAAGCCTCGTCGCTCGAGCTCCACGTCTTTATCTCCACCCGGTCGCCCGTGGCACAGAAGGCCCCGGTGGCACGAGTCGAAAACTCGTTGGTCTCGGTGGTAGCCACCACAGTGCCGTTACACTTCAAGAAGTGACGGCTTACACCGGTCGAGGTATTGAAAAAGGTACCGTTTATCGCCGCCAACGCATTGGCCGCGATGGCCCGGTCGCTGGTAGTCTTGCTCAACGAGACCTCATACGAAACGACAAACGAAACATTGGCCTTGTTCAGGTCGATTTCCAACATGCTTATCGTTTGCGGATAGTCAAAGAGCTTTTGCACCTGAGCCGTCTTGCTCACGACACCATCCCGAATCTCCCGCTCCTGCCACGAAATCTGAGCGATAGCTATCGAGTCGGCCTCGTTTTCGCCCGAGGGGCGGGTAGGTATCGAGGCGTGATTGTCATCATCGCCACACGACGTGAAAGGTGCGACTGCCATCAAGGCAACCGCAACCAGAAACAACTTACTCCACTTCATTCCTGTTCGATATTATACTCGGGAATACCGAATCAGAAGTTGAATCGCTCTTGCTTCATCTCGCCCAAGGAGTGCATCTGCCCCACATAAGTGACAAAGTGAGTAGTCTGCTCATGGGCACGCAGAGCCTCATCGTCTTTCCAGGTTTCACAAATCATCAACACATCGTGACGCGTAGCACTCTCGAAAATATCGTAAGCCACACAGCCCTCCTCTTTGAGTGAGCATTCGGTCAACTTTTTAGCAATCTCCAAAAATTCGGCGCGACGAGCCTCATCGACTCTCACAAAAACATTTAATCTAATCATCGTTTTTACGGTTTATAGGGTTTCTTTTCGAGGGAGTAAAAATAGAGTTTTCCGTTCACAATAAAAAGAGAAAATAGCACAATAAATACAAAAGTAGATAAAGCAAAGAGGTCGCAAGGGTATCAATACCCCTGCGACCTCCCGGTACAATTTCATTATGCTTCGTTTCCCAATCCACGCCGCAGCGGGGACATTCTCCGGTCCATCAGAACGGCAGATCGTCGGTCGACGAGGCCGGCATGTCGGAAGCAGCCGGGGCCGGCGGGAACGGAGGTATATCGTTGGGCATGGGCGGCATATCGGGTACGCCCTGAGCTGCGGGAGCCGACTTCTCTATTTTCCAGGCTCTCACGTCGGTGTACCAACGGCCGTTAAACTCGCGGCTCTCGAGGTCGAAGCTGACCGTCACGTCGTCGCCGATTGCTGCCGGATATTGATCTACCTTATCGCCAAAAAGATTGAAACATACCTTGCGAGGATATTGCTCCTCGGTTTCCAATACATACTCTTGTTTCTTCCACGGGTTGCCGGCTCTCGATACACCCTCCTGCAACGGCAGCACGTGAATGATTTTTCCTTTGATTTCCATATTGAGTGTTACAAATTATTCGGCAACAAATATAGTGAAAGGTGAGAGCAGAGGCAAACAAAAAAACGAAGTTTTTAAGTTTGGCTATGCCGAACCGACTCCTATATTCTGGAAATATAGCGAAAGGCGAGAGCAGAGGCAAACAAAAACGAAGTTTTTAAGTTTGACTATGCCAAACCGACTCCTATACCCCGAGAGTACGACGAAAGTCAAGCGGAAAATAAAATATCGGACCCCGATTTCAGATATTTCTTTATTCCAAACCGTATTCTATATTATCGGAATATAGGCAAAGCAACCAAACCTCGCAGCCGAACTTTTCTGTTTTTCATTCGTTATTCTGCAAAATCCTATTATACCCACAGTTAGCAAAAGGAGTTTTTAACGAAAGCCTTAATTTTATAACAAAGCTATTTTCTCGTAATTGGAAAAATCGCATTATCTTTGCAAAATGAGAATATATACATATAAGCCATATAATAAGTAAATGAAAGAAAAACAACTAATCCAAACCATTATAGAAGGCATTCAAGAAAAAAAAGGGAAAAAAATCACCACCGTAGATCTCTCGGACATAGAATCGGCTGCAGCTTCATACTTCGTCATCTGCGAGGGACAGTCGACTACCCAAGTGGCAGCGATTGCCGACAGCGTGAGAGAGTATGTGCAGCAACACACCGGCACCAAACCTTTCGGATACGACGGATACCAAAACAGCCAATGGATAATTATCGACTACGGCAGCATTCTGGTACATGTTTTCCTGCCCGAATACCGCAACTACTACAAACTCGAACAATTGTGGAACGATGCCAAATTGACAGAGATTCCTGACGTGGAATAATTTTTGATACACCATTTGCATCTTATACTATATATAAAATATGGGAAACAACAACATGTCTCCATTAGGGCCTAATAAGAAGAAGCGCATCCGGTTCAACCTGTACTGGATGTATGCGATTATCGCACTGCTTCTGTTTGGCCTCTACTATGCCAACGATCCTTCGATGAGCAAGGAGGTGAACTGGTCGGAATTTGAAAAGATAGCCAAGGAGGGCGGCATGACCAACGTAACGGTTCATGCCAAGAAGGACTACGTCGAGGCGCAACTCAACGACAGCACGGCCAAAGCTATTTTCAAAACCGACAAGATTACCGGCAAACCCATCGTATACACCAACATACCCTCGGGCGACAGCTTTGCCACTACCCTCGAGGCGTGGAAAAAAGACTACGGTTTCAACGCCGACGTCAATTACGAGAACAGCAGCGACCTGACCAACATCCTGTGGACGTTCGGTCCCATCGTATTCTTTATTATCTTCTGGATTTATCTGGCCCGCCGAATGACCAACCAGGGCGGAGGCGGTGGCGGCGGCGTGTTCAATGTGGGCAAGGCCAAAGCACAGCTTTTCGATAAAGACGGTGCCGTGAAGGTAACCTTCGACGACGTGGCCGGACTTTCGGAAGCCAAACAGGAGGTCGAAGAGATTGTAGAGTTCTTGAAAAACCCCAGCCGATATACCGACCTGGGCGGTAAAATTCCCAAGGGTGCTCTTCTGGTAGGCCCCCCGGGTACCGGTAAAACCCTGTTGGCCAAAGCCGTAGCCGGCGAAGCCAACGTACCGTTCTTCTCGCTGTCGGGTTCCGACTTCGTCGAGATGTTCGTAGGCGTGGGTGCATCGCGTGTGCGCGACCTCTTCCGCCAAGCCAAGGAGAAAGCCCCCTGTATCGTATTCATCGACGAGATCGATGCCGTGGGTCGGGCCCGTGGCAAGAACCCCAACATGGGTTCCAACGACGAGCGGGAGAACACCCTGAACCAGTTGCTTACCGAAATGGATGGTTTCGGGTCGAACAGCGGCGTCATCATTCTGGCTGCCACCAACCGGGCCGACATTCTGGACAAGGCCCTGCTGCGTGCCGGACGTTTCGACCGTCAAATCTACGTAGAGTTGCCCGAATTGAACGACCGAAAGGCCATCTTCAAGGTACACCTGCGCAACGTGAAGATCGACGACTCGGTCGATGTAGACCTGTTGGCCCGCCAGACCCCGGGATTCTCGGGGGCCGACATTGCCAACGTCTGCAACGAAGCCGCCCTGATTGCCGCCCGCAAGAACAAGAAGAGCGTACAGCGTCAGGACTTTATGGATGCCGTCGACCGTATCGTAGGCGGTCTGGAGAAGCGGTCGAAAATCACGACTCAAGAGGAGAAACGCTCCATCGCCATACACGAAGCCGGGCATGCCTCGATCAGCTGGCTGCTGCAATATGCCAACCCGCTCATCAAGGTGACCATCGTACCACGCGGTCGCGCGCTGGGCGCTGCCTGGTATCTGCCCGAAGAGCGGCAAATCACCACCCGCGAGCAGATGCTCGACGAGATGTGTGCCACGCTGGGAGGCCGGGCCGCCGAAGAGGTATTCCTCGGACGCATCTCGACCGGCGCCTCGAACGACTTGGAGCGGGTCACCAAGCAGGCCTACGCCATGGTGGTCTACTTCGGTATGAGCGAGCAGTTGCCCAACCTCTCCTACTACGACTCTACGGGTCAGGAGTATGGATTCACCAAACCGTACAGCGAAGAGACGGCCAAACTCATCGACAAAGAGGTGAGCCGAATCGTAAACGAACAGTACGAGCGCGCCAAGTCGATTCTGCGCGAGAATGCCGAGAAGCATGCCAAACTGGCCGAGGTACTGATTACCCGCGAGGTTATCTTTGCCGAAGACGTGGAGCAGATATTCGGCAAGCGTCCGTGGATTTCGCGTACCGAAGAGATACTGCAAGACGAAGAGGCAGCCAAGAAGGAGGAAGAGGCCGAACACAAAAAACCGGAGGCCGAAGGCAACCCGACACCATCTGACGAAAAACCTCAACCGACAGCCGAAGGCACGGCCGACCAACCCAAGGCTGAAAACGGCGAAACAAAAGGAAATGAAAAAGATACCTCCGACTCGAAGGCCTAACCGCCCGACAAGCGAGAGAATCTACATGATACAAGAGATACAGCCGACAATCGACTGTATCTCTTTTTTTATCGCTTTATCACAAAAAAAAACTACCCAGAAGGGCCGCTTTATGGGATTATACCTATATTTGTAAACTATATGAAAGCGTAAAGCACAGCCTATGCCGAGTACCCGCTGCCCGCAACTGTCGCTATATGCCTTATAATTCACCCAACATCAAAAATAAGGAACCGTGAAAAATCTACTGACCCGAACTTTTACCGGTATACTGTTTATCGTTATCATTACTACGGCTGTCTTGTCGGGAGCCTATACCTTTCTGGGCATTTTTGGTATCGTCGCCCTGCTTGGCTATGTCGAATTTCTCATGCTTACCCGATTCGGCAGGCCATTCGATCAACTCACTTTTGTCATCGATATGGCAGGAGCCTGCGCCCTGTTTCTCACGGCCTTTTCCTATTCGGGCCAATTAGGCGAGTCGCTTCATAAAGCCTCGATACTCACCTACCTCATCTATCTGGTAGCACGCCCCATCATCCAGCTCTACCTGTCGCCCGACAAGTTGCCCGTCATGGGTTGGGCATACAGCATATTGGGACAAATCTATATCGTTCTGCCCCTTGCGCTGCTCGGTGTATGGGGATACAGTACCGAATATCAACTGCTGTACGGTCACCCCGAATACATACTGATGGCCCTCTTCGCCTTCATCTGGATAAACGATACCGGCGCCTACGTCGTAGGCAGCACGCTGGGGCGCCACCGGCTCTTCGAGCGCATCTCGCCCAAGAAGTCGTGGGAGGGATTTTTCGGCGGCCTGCTCTTCTGCATCATACTCGCCCTGTGCCTGAACTACATCATACCCGGCATGCTCACCACCGTGCAATGGGTAATCATGGGGATACTCACCTCGGTATTCTCGACCTGGGGCGACCTGTGCGAATCGCTGCTCAAGCGTACGGCCGGAGCCAAAGATTCGGGCAAACTGCTCCCCGGGCACGGCGGCATTCTCGACCGGTTCGACAGCGAACTTCTGGCATCGCCCGTGATATTCATCTACCTGACACTCGTTTTATAAACCAGATGCTTGCACCGATGCCATTTTTGCACTAATTTTGTAAGCATCAATTACACATACCTATGAGCGACCAACGTTACAACCTGCGCGGCGTATCGGCTTCGAAAGAAGATGTACACAACGCTATCAAGAATATAGACAAGGGTATCTTTCCCAAAGCCTTCTGTAAGATCATTCCCGATATTCTGGGCGGCGACCCCGAGTATTGCAACATCATGCACGCCGACGGTGCCGGCACCAAGTCGTCGCTGGCCTACATGTATTGGCGCGAAACCGGCGATCTGAGCGTGTGGCGAGGCATTGCACAGGATGCCCTCATCATGAACATCGACGACCTGCTCTGCGTAGGAGCCACCGACAACATACTGGTTTCGTCGACCATCGGCCGAAACAAGCTGCTGGTCCCCGGCGAAGTGATTTCGGCCATCATCAACGGCACCGAAGAGCTGCTTGCCGAACTGCGCGCACTGGGCGTGAACGCTTACAGCACGGGCGGCGAGACGGCCGACGTGGGCGACCTGGTGCGCACGATTATCGTCGACAGCACCGTGACTTGCCGCATGAAGCGCAAGGATGTGGTATCGAACGAGCACATACGCCCGGGCGACGTCATCGTGGGACTCTCGTCCTACGGCAAAGCCTCGTACGAAAAAGAGTACAACGGCGGCATGGGCAGCAACGGACTCACCTCGGCCCGCCACGATGTATTTGCCAAATACCTCGCAGCCAAATACCCCGAGAGCTACGACAACGCCGTACCCGAAGAGCTGGTATACTCGGGCAAGTTGAAACTGACCGACCAGATTGCCGAACTGGGTATCGACGCCGGCAAACTGGTGCTCTCGCCCACTCGTACCTATGCCCCCGTCATCAAGAAACTGCTCGACGAGATGCGTCCGCGCGTGCACGGTATGGTACACTGCTCGGGCGGAGCCCAGACCAAAGTGATGCACTTCGTGGAAAACATGCGGGTCATCAAGAACAACCTCTTCCCCGTACCCCCGCTGTTCAGCATCATCCAGGAGCAATCGGGTACCGACTGGCACGAGATGTACAAGGTCTTCAACATGGGTCACCGCATGGAGGTCTATGTCGACGCCGAGGATGCCCAACGCGTGATCGACATCAGCCGCTCGTTCGACATCGATGCCCGCATCATCGGCTACACACAGGCAGCCGACCACAACGAGCTAATCATCGAATCGGACAAAGGCCGGTTTGAGTACAAATAACGATCAAGTCACACCCCTAAAACCAGAAGCGTCATGTTAATCATAGGAATAGCCGGTGGAACCGGGTCGGGCAAAACCACCGTCGTGCGAAAAATCATTGAGAGCCTTCCTCCCGGACAAACAGCCGTTATTCCCCAGGACTCCTATTATTGGGACAGCAGCGATGTGCCGGAAGACGAACGTCAGAACATCAACTTCGACGAGCCGGCAGCCATCGACTTCGACCTGCTGGTCAAGCACCTCAAAGAGCTGAAGGCGGGCCGCCCCATCGAGCAGCCCATCTACTCGTTCCTCACCTGCACCCGGTCAAAGGAGACGATTACCGTCGAGCCTCGCGACATCATCATCGTCGAGGGTATCCTGATTCTCTGCAACGAAGAGTTGCGCAACATGATGGACATGAAAGTATTTGTCGATGCCGATGCCGATGACCGCCTCATCCGGGTCATCAACCGCGACATCATCGAGCGGGGACGCACGGTCGAGATGGTAATCGACCGCTACCAACGGGTACTCAAACCCATGCACCTGCAACACATCGAACCTACCAAACGCTACGCCGACATCATCATCCCGCAGGGCGGTCACAACACGGTCGCCATCGAGATTATGACCAACTTTATCTCTCACAAGCTCAAAGGGTAAGCCTATGCCGAGGAACATATCCCGCTGGATATATGTGCTCCTCGCCCTCTGTCTGCTCACGGCCTGCGGAGGGAACAAGCAGCACACCGCCGAAGAGGTGCCGAACGACTTCGACTCCATCTGCGAGCGGGGCGAACTGCGAGTTCTCACGCTCTACAGCTCCACCTCCTACTTCCTCTACCGAGGCGAAGAGATGGGTTATGAATACGAACGCATCAAACAGTTTGCCGACCACTACAACCTCAAGACCACCGTCATCGTAGCCGACAACATCAAGCACCTCACCGAGATGCTGCAACAGGGCAAGGGCGACGTCATCGCCTACGAGATGCCCATCATCGGCGACGCCAAAAACGAGTGGCTCTACTGCGGTGCCGAAAACATCACCCACCAAGTGCTCATCCAGCCCCGCAAGCCCAAGGACGAAATGATAAACGACGTGGTCGACCTCATCGGGAAAGATGTCTACGTCGAAGCCGGCTCGAAATACGAAGAGCGCATCAACAACCTCAACAACGAATTGGGCGGCGGCATACACATCCACCACATCGACAAGGATACGGTGGTGACCGAAGAGCTCATCGAGATGGTCTCGACCGGCGAGATACCCTACACCCTGGCCGACAACAACCTGGCGCAGTTGAACCGCACCTATTACAACAACATCGACATCCACCTGCAGGTGAGCTTCCCCCAACGGGCCTCGTGGGCCGTGAGCAAGACCTCGCCCGCCCTGGCACACGCCATCAACCAGTGGGTGAAGGAGAACCAGAAATCCGACTCCTACCGCAGCATCTCGCGCCGGTATTTCGAACTGAGCAAGTCGTTCCCCAACTCGGCCGTGCTGTCGGTCTCGAAAGGACAAATATCCATCTACGACCACCTATTTAAAAAGTATGCCCGCGAACTCGACTGGGACTGGCGCATACTCGCCGCACAGGCCTACAACGAGTCGCACTTCGACACCCTGGCCGTATCGTGGGCCGGAGCCCGGGGACTGATGCAACTGATGCCTCGCACGGCACAGGCCTTCGGGGTATCGGCCCAGGAGATTACCAACCCCGAGAAGAATCTGAAGGCGGCCGTCAAAAGCATACAATCGCTCAACAAAAGCCTCTCGGCCATCCAGAACAAGAACGAGCGGCTCAAGTTTATCCTCGCCGCCTACAATGCCGGGCTCGGCCACGTGCTCGACGCCATGGCGCTGGCCGAGAAGTACGGCAAGAACCCCTATGTATGGGACGACAACGTGAGCGACTTCATCCTGCTCAAGAGCAACCCCGAGTATTTCAACGACGAAGTGTGCAAATTCGGCTATTTCAGAGGACGCCAAACCGTAGCCTATGTTCATGAGGTTCTGCGATATTACAAAATATATCAAGAAAAAATCCCCTTATAAAAACCTTTTTCTCCAAAAGTTTTTTATCTTTGTAAAAGATAGAAGTCAATCGGTCTGGTAGAAGAACGTCGATTTTCACCGGTCTCTGTACTCGTCAGTCCTCCCTCTCCCCGACAAGAGACGGGAAATGCCGTGTGTGAGTCTCCTGCTCGATGAACCTGAAATTGGCCCTATCGCCATCAAATGAATTGCCGTGCAGCATGTTTCGCGCCATCTTTTGCCACCATGCCGCCCTCTTTTTCAACTTACTAAATTTTGCGTATTACATATTTCTAACTAAAAATTTAAAACGATGAAAAAGAACAAACTGAATGTGGCTATTGCCCTTACCTTAGCAGCGACTCTCTGCTTCTCGTCTTGTATCGGATCGTTCAGCCTCACCAACAAGGTACTTAGCTGGAACGGCGGTGTAGGCAACAAATTTGTAAACGAACTCGTATTTATCGCCTTCCATATTATCCCGGTATACGAGGCAACCGTATTTGTTGACCTCATTGTGCTCAACTCTATTGAATTCTGGACCGGCAGCAGCCCCATCGCTCAGGAATCGACCAAGGAAGTGAAAGGCGAAAACGGTGACATCTATCTGGTAAAGACCGATAAAGACGGCTACACCATTACCAACACGGCCGACAACTCGACCATCGGTTTCGTATTCGACAGCAACGACAACTCCTGGTCTCTCTCGGCTAACGGCGAAACGACCAAATTCATGACCTTCGTCGATGACAACCACGTACAAATGGTAGGTGCCGACGGCAACAACATGACCGTAGAGCTTTCGCAAGCCGGTGTACTGGCCTACCAACAAGCTGCACAACAGCTCAATCTGGCTATGAAATAAGCACCGTATCACATACAAAAAAGGGAGGCAATCGCGCCTCCCTTTTTTTGTATCTATCCCCGCCAACGGCGAGACTATGCCGGGGAGGGAATCCCCTCCCCGAGCGGAATGTATCAATGCTCGGCAGCCACCTTCTCCAGAATGAGAACCAGGTGGTTCCAGAACTTCTCTACGGCCGGGATGTGCATCATCTCGTCGGGAGAGTGTACGCCCCGCAACGTGGGACCGAACGAAATCATGTCGAGTTGCGGATACTTCGTCAGGAACAGGCCGCACTCGAGACCGGCGTGGATAGCCTTGATGGCCGGGGTCTGCTGGTAAAGCTCCTCATAGGCAGCCACGGCAATATCCTTGATGTGCGAGTGCATGTTGGGTTTCCATCCGGGGTAACCGTCGCCATGCGTAGGCTCGGCACCGGCCATCCGGAAAAGACACTCTACCTGATAGGCGATGTCGTACTTCTCCGACTCGACCGAACTGCGCTGGCTCGTAGCCACCACAATCTTACCCGGCTCGGTCATCTTCACCGAGGCCAGGTTGGTCGAGGTCTCTACCAACCCCTCAATATCGTGGCTCATGGCTATCACCCCGTGAGGTGCCGCATAGAGGGCACTGACGAGCGAACGGGCCACTCCATCTTCAATCATGAACTCGGGTGCATCGGCCGTAGCAACATCTACCGTCACATTCGGGTCCACGCCACTCAACTCGGCAGCCACATCGGCAGCAAAGTGGTTGACCTCGGCCCGGATAGCCTCCTTATCCTCGGGATTCACGGCAATCACCGCCATGGCCTCGCGCGGTATGGCGTTGCGCAGGTTACCGCCGTCGATGGCACACAGGTGAATCTCGTGACGTTGCATGCACAGCCACAGGAAGCGGGCCAGCAGTTTGTTGGCATTGCCGCGGCCCAGATGAATATCGCCACCCGAGTGGCCGCCCAGCAGGTTCTTTACCTCGACCCGCAAGTAGAACTTACCGGCCGGGAGGGGCTCCTGCTTATAGGTAAAGGTCGACGTGGTATCGATACCGCCGGCACACCCGATAAAGATTTCGGCCTCGTCTTCCGAATCGAGGTTCAACAGATATTTGCCGTCAATCATACCGGCTTCGAGACCGAAGGCACCCGTCAAGCCCGTCTCTTCATCGACGGTAAAGAGGGCCTGTATGCGACCGTGCTTCAGCTCCTTGTCGGCCAACACGGCCAGGGCGGCAGCCATACCGATACCATTGTCGGCACCCAACGTCGTGCCCCGAGCCTTCACCCACTCGCCATCGACATACGTCTCGATGGGGTCATTCTCGAAGTCGTGTTTCACATCGCCGTTCTTCTCGCACACCATATCCATGTGAGCTTGCAAGATAACGGTAGCAGCCCCTTCGCAACCCGGGGTAGCCTCTTTGGTAATCACTACGTTGCCCGTCTTGTCGACCTGGGCTGCCAGATTTTGTTCCCGGGCAAAAGCCAACAGGAACTCACGAATGCGCTCCTCCTTTTTCGAAGGACGGGGAACCTGAGTAATGGCATCGAAATAGTGCCAAATTGATGAGGGTTTCAGTTCTTTAATCTCCATTTTTTTCTATTTTAGTTACAATTTGTTCATTGCTAAACTTTCTGTACTCGAAGAAATTTATGTTAAATTTCCCGTTTTTACCGATTCTATCGTCAAAATATTTCCATTCTTCGACCAAATTCACATTTTCCTTTCCTATATTTGCACAGCAAAGACGGCCGTAAGGCATACACAACCAACACGTTTGTTTCTGCCCGCTCGGGGGTCTTTGTTTTACTATACAAATATAGTGAAAGGGAAGTGCAAAGACAAATGAAAACCGAGTTTTCAAATTGTGAAAAGCCCAACCGGCCATCTGTATTTTAATATTGGAAAGAATGTGGACAATTATCCTTTTTACCGCAGGGTTTCTTGCACTGGCAGTCGTACTGCTGGGCGTACGGGTCTTCTTCGTAAAAGGTGGACGTTTCCCCAGCCCGCACATCAGCGACAACAAATATCTGCGTAAAAAAGGAATTTCCTGCGCCGTCTCGACCGATGCTCAGGAGAGGAAGGAGAAACTTGTATAACGATATAAAATTTTAGACTGATAAATAACATGAAGACTTTTACCCTTGCAATCCGGACTGTAGCTGTGATTGCCGTTTCTTTATTGATGGTACAATGCGGCAACAAACAAAACGCATCGAATCAACCCTCCAACAGCACCGCATCGTCGGCCTCCTTCGAAGGGAAATTACCCATCGCTTACATCAACGTAGATTCTTTGCTCTCCAAATACAACTATGCAAAAGATCTCAACGAAAAGATGATCAACAAACAGGAGAACGCCCGCGCCTCAATCAACGAAAAGGCCCGGCAGTTGAAGAAAGAGCAGGACGACTTCCAACGCAAATACCAGAACAACGCTTTCCTCTCGCCCGAAAGAGCTCAACAGGAGTACCAACGCCTCGAAAAGAAAGCTGCCGACCTGCAAGAGTACGCTCAACGCCTCGACAACGAGAACATGCTCGAGCAACAAAAGATGCTCATGCAGATGAACGACTCGATCAACACCTTCATCAAAGAGTATAACCAAGAGAAAAAATACGAGGCTATCTTCAACAACGCCAGCACACTCTACATCAATCCCGCCTACGACATCACCAACGAGGTTGTCGAGTTGCTGAACAAGCGCTACGCCGCCGCTAAAAAATAAGATTACAAAACATTTTCCATAAGACAGGGAAGGGCTGTGTCGAAAACAATTTCAGGCGCAGCCCTTCTTCATTACAACAACAATCACACGGCATGACAGCAATTCGCTCCATTCTCTCCATCGGCATCGGACTGATGCTGCTGACCGGTTGCCAGCAGCAAGAGCAGGTTCAACCCGAAGCCCCCGCATCACTCGTCGGGAAACAACTGGTTGCCCTGGGCAACAGCATCACGGCACCCAGCGACTCGTGGGCCTGGGTCACGGCCCAACACTTCGACATGTCACTGACCAACCTGGCCGTGTCGAGTGCCTGTTGGATTGACTACCCCGGGACAGCAGTCGACACCAACCCCCAACCTGTATACGACGGCAACAACACCAACAACGTCATCTCCAACCAGGTATTCCGCCTCCTGCAAATGGTCGTCCCCGAGGGAACGGTCATTCCCGAAACCGAGGGCGAACCATTTCACAGCGACACCCCTGCGCCGCTCGTTGGGCACAAGCAGGCCGGCTCTGATTTCGGCCCCTTCCTCGTGATTATCTCGTGCGGTACAAACGACTCGGGCAACGGAGTTATCGGCGACATCTCCGAGCTGGAGAAGCCCTACAACGAAGCCAACCGTGAGACCCTCTACGGAGCCATCAACTGGGCCGTATCGGCAATACGAAAATATTGCCCCGAGACTCAAATCATACTGCTCACCCCCATACAGCGCGCTCCTATGGTCGACCGCTTACCCCTGTTTGTCGAGGCCATACAACTGGCGGGCGAAAAACTGGGCTGCCCCACCATCGACATGTACAACGAGTCGGGAATCACCGAAGCCGAAGAATCGCAAGGGCACAAATACCTCTACGACGGCTTGCACCCCAACGCCGAAGGGAGCCGGCTGATGGGAGCAACCGTCATTCGCCACCTCGAAAGTCTATATCCGACAGAAAAGAAATAAGAAAAACAGGCCACTCCCATGGCCCAAAAGATTGAGGGAAGAGCGACAATGTTTTACAGCCTCCCCTCGTCGGCATAGCTGAAGTACCCCTCTTCGCCCACGATGATATGGTCGAGCACCGCCATATCGAAGAGGGCGGCAGCCGCCTTTATCTTGGCCGTCACCTTGTCGTCGGCCGCACTGGGTGTGAGATTGTTCGAGGGGTGGTTGTGACACAGGATCAGGGCCGAGGCCAACTGCTGCAAGGCCGACCGCATAATCAGCTTCACATCGACTACTGTCGCCGCAGTGCCACCCTGGCTTACCCGCAAGGTATCAATTACCCGGTTGGCCCGGTTGAGCAGGAGCACCCAGAACTCCTCGTGCGGCAAGTCAATCATTTGCCCCCGCATGAGGCTGTACACATCGGCACTATGGGTAATAGCAGGACGCCTGGGCAACTCCTCGTCGCGCCTGCGGCGCCCTATTTCCAACGCCGCCATAATGGTAATGGCCTTGGCTTCGCCTATCCCTTTGAACGGTTTCACGAAATCGTCTATCCCATATTTACCCAGCCGGTTCAGGCTGTTGCCTGCCGCATTGAGAATGCGTTGCGACAGCTCCACCGCCGTCTCGTCGACATTGCCCGACCCAATGAGAATCGCTATCAGCTCGGCATTGCTCAAGGAGCGGATACCGTGCAGCATCATCTTTTCGCGCGGACGGTCTTCGGCCGCCCACTCGGTTATCTTCAACTTGTCGCGCTTGCGGTCCATGGCTACTTTCCTTTACGCAGGCGCACCTCTTCGGCTTCGTCCCGACCACGACCAAGAATCACCTTCAAGAAGTAGGCTTTCAAGAAACCCACACCATATCCGCACAATTGTATGAGACTGGCTACCACCGACAACGCGGCTATTTTGAGCCGCTTGTTCACGCACCACGACACGATAAAGACCGCCAACAGATAGGCAACCAACGGCAGAATGGCCGGCCACCAGAAGAGCGACCCTATAATCATGACCAACGCCCCTACGACAAAACAGGCCGGCAGCCAGTGCACAAGCTTCAGCGTATCGGGGTAAAGCAGGTAGAGCGAAATGCGCGACATCCCGAATATATAGACCTGCCTGAAAAACAGCCGCAGGTTCACCCTGCGCTTGTGGTAGACAAAGGCATCGCGTATGAGGGTAATGGAGAATCCGGCCTGACGGATGCGGGTACTCATGTCGATGTCCTCGCTGAACATCTCGCGGAATCCGCCCACCCGCTCGTAGACCTCACGCGAAAAGCCCATGTTGAAGGTACGCGGGGTAAACTTCTCGAGCTGGACCTTCCCGCCCCGGATACCGCCCGTAGTGAGAAACGAGGTCATCGAATAGTTGATAGCCTTCTGCACATCGCTGAACGAGTCGTGAGCAGCATCGGGACCTCCGAAACAGTCGGTATAGTGCCGTTGCAAGGCCGCACTCAGCACCTCGAAGTAACGGGCCGGTATCACGCAATCGGAATCGAAAAAGATAAAATAGCGACCCGATGCCCGCTCCATACCGTAGTTGCGAGCAATGCTACGCCCCTCGTTCTCCTTATAATAGTAGTGTATGTCGACCGATGACTCGTAACGCGCCACGGCATCGGCACACCGCACGGTCGAACCATCTTCGACCAAGACGATTTCAAAATCCTTACAGGTTTGTTGCGACAGGCTCGCGAGCAGGTCGCTCACTTCGTCGGGCCGGTTGTATACCGGTACAATAATCGAGAAATAGGGCATAACGGTAATATTCTGTTTCGTACAAATATATAAAAAGGTAAGTGCAGAAACAAATGAGAAAACAAGTTTTCAAATTCGACTATGCCGAACCGGCTCCTATATCCGTGAAACAGATATACATCTTTCATCTCAAACACCCATCCAAGAGCTGGGCCGAAACATATCGGGCACAAAAAAACGGGCCCCGTTTGCACGAGACCCGTTTTTTATGGCATGAATGCGGAATCGATTCTTTATTTGGCACGCTCGATATACGAACCGTCGCGAGTATCGACTACAATCATCTCGCCCGTTTCGATAAAGAGAGGTACACGTACCGTAGCACCCGTCTCGACCGTAGCCGGTTTGGTGGTATTGGTAGCGGTATCGCCTTTGAGACCCGGCTCGGTGTAGGTCACCTCGAGCTGTACCTTTACCGGCAATTCGGCAAAGAGCACCGTCTCGGTCGAAGCATCGGAAACCACCTCGACAACCATACCCTCTTTCAGGAAGTCTACACCCGTGATAAGGTCTTTGTTGATAATCAGGTCGTCCCAAGTCTCCTGATTGAGGAAGTGATAGTGTTCACCCTCGTTGTACGAGAACTGATACGGACGACGTTCTACCCGTACATCTTCCAGTTTTTCACCGATATTGAAGCGGCGTTCAAGCACACGACCCGATACCACATCTTTGAGTTTGGTACGCATAATCGTGTTTCCCTTACCCGGTTTTACATGTAAAAATTCTACACAGAAATAGAGCTTTCCGTCCAAACGGATACAGGTTCCGTTTTTAATGTCTTGCGAGTTAATCATACTTTGTATACTGTTTTGTATTTATATTATTCTTTGTTTCTGAACTTTCGAGGTACAAAAGTAAACTAAATCAATAAAATCTCAAAAAGAAAATCCCCAAAAATGGGTAATCTCTTGGTTTATTAAAAAAAAGTATCTATTTTTGCAGTCCGAAAAAAGGAATAATAACGATAAAAATATAACGGCAATGAAAAGAACATTTCAACCTTCGAACAGAAAAAGAATTAACAAACACGGATTCCGTTTGAGAATGTCTACTGCAAACGGTCGTCGCGTACTGGCCAGCCGTCGTGCAAAAGGTCGTGCTAAATTGACGGTTTCGGACGAAAGACATCCTTTCTAAAAAAATTTATCCGACATATGAAACGGGGCTGTATCCGACGATACAGCCCCGTTTCATATTATATCGGCTCCTCCGGCCGATACCTGTCAGAACAGAATATTGGCCGAAGCTCCCCACGTGAGCGACCGGATAGCACTACTCCCCGAGCGGGCCTCCGAAACGCCCAACTCCTGCGAGGGCAACAGGCTGTACGAGACCAAGGCCGAGGTGTAGTCACAAAAGAAACGGGCCCCGAAGTTGCGCTTCATCATGTAACCAATCGACACACCGGTACTCCATACGAAGCTGTTGCGACCAAATTCGATAGACTCACAGTTCAGGGCATTCGACGGGATATAGTTGTACCCGGCCAATACCTTTCCGCCCAACGACCAGCGACTCGAACAGGGATATTGCAAGTAAACACCGGCCATGGCCCGCCCCTCGTCGATAGGTTCCAGTGCTGCATCGGGCCGGGTATTGAGCGAAACCGGAATATTCGACACCGTAGCCAAACCACCGCACCCGATGTATTTGTTGAAGAAATAGGCTCCCTCCACACCTATCCGGCTGCCAATGCCGGTATTGAGTTTCATGCCGTTACCGAGGCCTATACGTCCCAGCCCCGACGAAAAGCCCATGTAGAGGCCCACAAACGAAGGCTTCTCGAGCAAAGGGTAGTAGGTAGGATCGAGATTCAAACCCTTGTCTTTGAATATCAGATCGGCCAGGTAATAGCCCAGTTCGGTCGACAGGATACCGATGCCGGCACCGGCCAGTACATCGGAAACCCAGTGACGATTGTTCAACTGCCGGCTTACGCCGGTTACCGCTGCTACCGTAAAAGCCGAGATGCTGTACCAGGGACTGCGGTCGCCATACTCCTTGTGCAGCATCATGGCCGTCATAAAGGCCGTAGCCGTATGGCCCGAGGGGAACGACTTGTAGTTGCTGCCGTCGGGGCGCTGCACATGCGCCGTATATTTGACGGTGTTGACAACCGTAGCCATGATGGCGGCCGAAAAGGCATCGGATACCAGCATGCGCCCCCACGAACTGCGACTCTCTACGCCGAAGCCTTTCAGCCCCAGCATCACCACAGCCGGAGCATACTGCAGGTAATTGTCATACTCGTATTTGAACTTGGGTACATAGTCGTTACGCAACTGGCGGAAACGCTCGCGCCCCGGTATGGTAGCCACACCGGCAACCACCAGGGGCACCCCTACGTAAGTCATCTGGAAGCCCTTGGTCGAGGTAAACCGGTCGACCTTCTGGTTGAACCGCTGCCACGAGTTGAGCGGCCGTACATCGATTGTCGTATCGCGGGCTACGGACTGGAGCGTGATTTCGGCACGTGCCGGTAGCATGGACAGGACCACGACAACGGCAATCCACAATCTTGTCATGTGTTTCATCTTGTTTAAAAAACTTTTAGCATAACGGTATTACCGCACAAAGGTAAGGGCAATTATGCGGTATATCCAAAAAACAGAGCCTTGTATTTACTCGACCGCCTCTATCTTTCCCAACGAAAGATACCAGATGAAGCCCGACACGCGGGCATACCCCATCTCGCCAATCAGCTGCATGTAGGTGCGCACCTGCTTCTTGTAGGACGAACGCTCTATCGCACCGAACTTATAGTCGATTACCACCACCTCGTCGGGGGTCTCGACCACGCGGTCGGGCCGATAGAACGAGCCGTCGGCCTGCAAGATTTCCCGCTCGCTCCACACCTTGGCCCCGGGCAGAAACCACGACCTTACCCGCTCGTCACCCAGCCACGCCTCGAGTTTCTCGAGGGTTTCGGCTGCCTCGGCTGCCGAGAGTTCGCCGGTCTGTACAAAGGACTCGACCGTCTCGTCCAGACGATCGAGGGTATCGACCTCGCTCAAGATGCGGTGCATCAGGGTACCGTAGGCGCGGTCGTTACCCTCGCCAAAGACACCCTTGCCCTGCAACCGCAAGTGCAGCCGGTTGCCCGGCTCAATCGAGCGATAGGGCCCCGAGAGTAGCGTCAAGGCCGTCGATTCCGCCGTCGGCCGCACCTCGGCCCGCCAGTCGCTCCCCTCCTCGTAGTGCAGGTCTCCCCCATCGCCTCCGTCGGGGAAAAGTATCTCGTTCAACAACGCCGATATGCTGCCCACACTCTCCCGTTTGCCCCGGTTCTTCTGGGCCGGAGCGAAGATATGCAGCTCTTCACCGGCGCGGGTAAAGGCCACATAGGCCACGTTGAGGTTGTCGATATAGGCGTGCATCTTCTCGTCGAAATATTCGGTAGCGTAGTAGGTCTGGGCCAGCCGGCTGCCATACCGCAGGGGCAACACGGGAATCTGCGAGAAGGGCTCGCCCTGTGTGCGGCACCAGATGAAGTTGGTCTTGTCGGTACGGTGGTCGAGTTTCCAGTTGCAGAACGGGATAATCACCACCTTGAACTCCAGCCCCTTCGACTTGTGTATGGTCATCACCCGCATGGCATCCTGCTCTTGCGGGGTCGTGACCGAGAGCTTGTCTTCGTTGTCGTCCCACCAGGCCAGGAACGAAGCCAAATCGGCCGTATGCGTGCGGCAATACTCCAGCACATAATCCTGGAATGCCTGTATATAGACCCGCTCGCCCCGCTCGTCGTCGACCTGGGCAAAGCGGGCGATAATGCGCTCGCACATTTCGTAGAGCGGCTCCTTGCGCACACTCTCGACAAAGCGCATGAAGTCGTCGTCGAGGTGTTGCCCCACATCGCCGCGACGCTCGAAGTAGGTGAGTATCGCGGCCGTCTCGTCGCTGCCGGCAGCCTGCTGCCGGTTGTACTCATAGACTGCCATCACCCGGTTCAACTCGTCCGAGGGGTTCTGGATATAGCGCAGAATACCCACCAGCAGCCCGATGACCGGCGAGTTCTTGATGAGTAGAGACTCGCTCGAGATGACATCGAACCGGTAGCGCGGGTCGCTGTTCTCTTCGTTGAGGCGCAACAGCAGGTCGACCAGCAGCGTACCCTCGCGGGCCGTACGGGTGAGGAAGGTTATATCGCCGGGCGAATAGCCCCGGTCCTGCAACTCGCGCAACAGATCGGGGATACGAGCCAGAGCCTCTTCACAAAAGTCGTCGCGGGTATCGGCCTCCCACATCGTCACCGACACCCGTCCACCCCGTGCAAGGTTCGAACCGCACACCCGTTGCGCTATATCGGCATAGGCCTTGCGCACCTTCACCTCGAAACTGCCATCGACCAGAGCCGACTCGGCCACCTCACTCTCCAGCCCCTGTTGCAACCGCTCGGCCGCCTGACCGAATATCCGGTTGTTGAACTCGACTATGCGTGCACAACTGCGGTAGTTGGTATCCATCGTCCGCTCCTCGTACTGCGACGGGCGGAAACGCGATTGAACCCCCTCGTTCAGCAGCGACCAATCGGAGTTTCTCCACCGGTAGATGCTCTGCTTCACGTCGCCCACAATCAGGTCGGTATAGTCGTGGCTGAGACTCTCGCCGATAAGCGGCGCAAAATTGCCCCACTGCAGATTCGAGGTATCCTGAAACTCGTCGATCATAAAGTGGTTGACCCGGGTCCCTATCTTTTCGTAGATAAAGGGGGCATCGTTCTCGTTGATTACCTCGTTGAGAATACCGGCCGTATCGGAGAGCAGCAGCACGTTGTGCTCCCGTTCATACTCCTCGATGCGGCGGTCTATATCGACCAGAATGCCCAGGGCATAGATATATTTCGAGCTCTGTACCGCCGTATTGTAGCGCACATAGGGCTCGCCGAAGGCATCGACAATCGTCTGCATCACCGGGTTGAGCTCGGCATACAGGGCATCGAAGCACCCGGGCCGGCTGCTTTTGACGAACCAGTTGTCGCCGTTGTCGACATTTCCCCTGAAGGTTGCGGTAGGCGGGTCGAATTTTCCGCCGGCCAACTTGTCGAAATAGAAAGCCCACGAATTACTCTTACCCTTGAAACTCTCGGCTGCCACACCGTGCCGGTCGAGCACCTCGCGGCCCGTCTCGCCCAACTCGCGCAAGAGCGACTCATACTCGCTCTTCACCCGGCGCATCTCGCGCAAATAGCGGTCGAGCACCGTTTTGTCCTTGATCTGGGCGAGAATCGACTCGCGGAAAAGTTTGTAATTCTCCTTCGACAACTCGCCGGCCAACTCGCGCAGGTCGTCCTTGCGGTCGGCCCGGTTGCCCAGGCTCCACCAGTTGCCCGACTCGATACGCTCCTCGGCATAATGCACCAGCCAGTTGAGCAGCCCCTTCTGGCCGTCGTCGGAGAGGTCGGAATACATGCGGTCGATAGCCGAAGCGGTGACGAAATCGTTGTCCATCTCCACCTCGAAACTCCCCTGCAACCCCACCTCGCGGGTGAAGTTGCGCAACACCTGCTGGAAAAAGCGGTCGATGGTACTGATGTTGAAGTAGGAAAAGTCGTGCAGCAGCACATACAGCGTATCGGCCGCCGTCGCCTGCACCTGCTCGGGACCACAGCCAAACAGCCGCGTCAGCTCACCCAGGTAGGGCGACCGCCCGGTGTGGTGAGCCAGCAGGTCGAGCTGCGCCACGATGCGGTGCTTCATCTCCTCGGTGGCCTTGTTGGTAAAGGTCACCGCCAGGATGCGCCGATGCGCCGAATCGCTCTTGCGGTAGATGCGATAGTGCCCCTCTTCGTCGCGGTAGCCCAACAGCAGTTTTATGTATTCGAGCGTGAGGGTATAGGTCTTTCCCGACCCGGCCGATGCCTTGTAGATGTGCAGCATAGCGATACTCCTCTCAGATTATGCGGGCCCGATACCCGTCGGCCAGCAACAGTTCCAGTACCTTCTGGCGGAAGTCGCCCTGTATCAAAATCTCGCCGTCCTTGTCCGAGCCACCCACGCCACACTTGGTCTTCAGCTTCTTGGCCAGCGTGTGCAGGTCGTCGGCCGTACCCACGAAACCTGTCACAAGGGTGACCGACTTGCCGTTTCGGTTGCGCTTGTCGAGCGAGATGCGCAACTTCTGACGGGCCGGTTCCAGCGTATCGGGTTCGACCTCTTCGTCGGTTTCGAACTTAAAATCGGGATTGGTCGAATAGACCACATTGAGCCTATCTTTCCAGTCGTTATTCTTTTTCATTGCTGTTGTTTCTTGGATTCATACTCTTGAACAAAGATAGCGAAAGGAGAGAGCAGAGACAAACGGGAAAACTTGTTTTTCAAGTTTGGCTATGCCGAACCGCATCCTATCTTCGTGTAACAAAGATAGTGAAAGGCGAGTGAAAATACAAAAAGAGGGAGCCCCCGTATGCAGGAGCTCCCTCGGTATGATGTGACTAAAATCGATTATTTCACGAATTTAACAACCTTTCCGTCTACTACGGCCATGTAAACGCCACCAGCCAAAGACGATACCGAAACGGCATCGACATCGGCAGCGCTCATCACTACACGTCCGCTCAGGTCGTAAACCTTCACGCTGTGTGCGCCTTCGGCATAGAGCACGCCGGCAGCATAGTAAACAGCCGTGGCTTCAACCTCGTCGATACCCGATACAACCTGGAAGGTAACGGCAATCGCTACGCTCTCCTCTTCGACCGTAAAGTAGTAATAGTTATCGTCTTCGTTGGCCGTGAGAGCCTCGCCGTTTTTCGTCACGGTGCTTACGGCATAACCTTCGGCAGCCGTAACAACGGCACGCAACTGAGTACCGTATGCAACCTGAGTAAGGTCGGCCACTTCGCTCCACGTGTTGTCACCCTCGTTGAGAGCCTGGATTTCTACCGAGCCCTTGTCGGCCGGAACATCTACCGTCACAGCGCCATATTGCGTGGCAGCACCCTCTTCGGCAATCTTGACTACATAGTCGCAGTAGTTCAACTCGGTAGCCGTCGTAGTGCAGGGATTTCCATCAAAGGTAGCGCCTTCGGCCGTTTTGCAGACAATGAAACGGATAACCACCATTTCGCCTACCGAGAGATCGGACGGGATGGTAATGGGGAAGGTTGCCGTCTTGTCGGTGGCCGAAGCCGTAGCACCCGATTGAGTGTCGTTATTTATATTGGTATAAAGTTCGCCCGTACCCGCGCCGTTGTACCAGCTACCCTGGTAAGTACCGAAAATCTTGTCGGCAGCACTCGGTGCTACATCGCTTCTCAACAGGAATACCGTCAAACTACCCCAGGCATCGGAATAAGTAACCTTCAGATCGAAGGTGGCACCGGGATTGGCCAGGATAGGATTGTCGCTGTTGGCCCAAGCCTGATTAGCATTCGTTCCGGTGGGAGTGAAAGTCAGCGGCGATTCGGCCAACAGGCCTACACCGTTCAGCACTTCGCCTTTAGTTTGGGCCCGCTTGTTACCGGTAGTACCGGCTGTGGGTTTGCCAAAGTCATCGTAGCTGGCCTCTACAACCGGTTCCGGTTCTACGACCGCATTGTTTTTCTCCAGCTTAAACGAAGTGAAAGCATAGTAAGCCCAACCCGAAACGGGGACATTGGCGGCAAACCCCATGTTGTAGTTGGCACTCTCGTCGGCCGTAAACACATAGGTATAATCGGCATAACTGTTTGTTAATTCCACGTTCTCACCCACAAATACCTTCTCGGCACTGGCAGGATCGCCCTTGGAATAGAAGAAGCCCAGGTTTCCCACATTCTTCGAGCTGGGATATTTTGCCCGGAACGTAAACCGATACTCACCCGGCTCGAGCGTACTCTTTATGCAGAAAAAGTCGCCACGATTTCCATTACTAATAAGATAGAGCGGATAAATGCCGTTTTCCTTATAATTGGCATTGTATTTCAACTCACCATCAGAACCGCGTCCCGGGATATTGGCATAATAATTTTCGGGCAGCGAAGCCAACAGTTCACTTGTTCCCATGGATGTCGTCGAGGTCAAATCTTCTTCACTTACCAAAGTCCAATCCCCTTGTGCATACGATAACGACACGCAGCCCATAAAGGCTACAACCGTCATTACCAACTTCTTAAAATTAAAAAAAGTAATTTTTTTCATAAGAATATTGTATTAGAAAACTGTATTTTTAATGACAAGCAAATGTAACATTTTTTATGCAATTCCTCAAATTTATAACAAAATTATCGGCCCGATAATCGCTAAAAAAACATTTTTTATCAATTGAACCAACAATCTACCCGGGCAACAACGATCGAGCCCGCTGTCAAAAACCACCATATCAATCTGTAAACCAAATATTTAAACTACATCTGAATATTCCAAATCAATCGACTATATTTTCACGCGACTGCAATAATCGCACGACTTCTCCGTTGTATAAGATACGATGAAAGCAATTATACGACACACACTATATATACCTCACCTGCTCACCCGGCTACAGCTATGGCTGTGCCTGAGCCTTATCGTACTGGCAACCGGCCCGTTGCAGGCACTGAATGCCAGCCGCTACGCCTCGCGGTCGCAGCTGGCCGACGGACGGTGGGTGAAGATTGCCGTTTCCGAATCGGGTATCCACCAAATCACCTACCGGGAGTTGAGCCGATGGGGATTCTCCAACCCGGCGGCCGTGACCATATACGGGTATGGCGGCGCCATGTTGCCCGAAACCTTCTCGGACGACGACCCCGACGACCTCGAACAGATACCCTCTCTGAATACAGGCTCCAAGATTCTTTTCTATGCACAAGGGCCCGTGACCTGGAGCTACAACGCCAAGACTCAGGAGTATGACCACGAGACCAACACCTACTCTACGGCCGGGTACTACTTCCTGACCGACAGCAAAAGCGCCACCGCCACCCTGGGCCAACGCGACGGCGGAGCCACGACGGGCATGACCGACATCACCTCGTTCGACGAGCATGCCGTCTACGAACAAGAGAGCTATTCGCCCGGCGCTACGGGCCGTGTATTCCTGGGCGAAGACTTCCGCTACACGACTTCGCGCAACTTCACCTTCGAACTTCCCGGTGTCGACAACTCGGAGGCGGTGAAACTGCGCACCTCGTTTGCCGCCAAAATTATAGGCGGCACCGGTAAACTGGTCTTCACCTATCAGGGGCAGACTCTGCCCGAAAGCTCGACCGACAACCTCGCCTCGGGCTCGGAGAGCTCTTACGAATTTTTCAAAGCTACCTCGACCCTCAAGGAGGTCAACCTCGACAGCGAGGAGCTGGCCTTCTCGCTACTGTTCAAGCAAAACGGGGGCAGCCTCTCCCTGGCCCGGCTCAACTACTTCCGCTTCAACTACAAACGCAAATTGCAACTCTATAACGGCAGCATCCAGTTCCGTCTGAAACAGGTGCCGCAAAACAGCTGCTACAACCTGCAGGGCTACACCTCGACCACGCAAATCTGGGACATCACCGACCCGCAGCGCCCGGTCGCCGTCACCCCCGCGGTGAGCGGCAGCAATGCCCGGTTCGTGCCCTTGCAGGCTCACGAAGAGTATGTGGCCTTCGATACCCAGGCCACCGTAGGCTCGGTGTCGTTTGTCGAGGCCGTTGCCAACCAGGACCTGCACGGCATGGCCACCCCCGACATGGTGATACTCACCCCCAAGGAGTACCTCTCCTACGCCCAAAGCATCGCCCAGCTGCATAGCCAGCTCGACGGCATGGAGGTGGCCGTCATCGACCACGAGAAGGTGTTCAACGAATTTTCGTCGGGTACCCCCGACGCCACGGCCTACCGCCGGCTGATGAAGATGTTTTTCGACCGTGAGGGAGGCGTCAACGGCAAACAGCTCTACCTGCTGCTGTTCGGCAAGGGACTCTACGACAATCGCAAGATAGGCGAGACCGGCAAGTACATCAAATACCCCACCCTGCTCACCTACCAGCACGGGAGCGGTAACGACGAGCGGGCCTCCTACACGACCGACGACTACTTCGGCTTTCTCGACGACGACTCGGGTACCCGCATCGCTGCCGACAAGCTGCGTGTGAGTGTGGGCCGTCTGCCCGTGAAAAGCGAACAGGAGGCTCAAGATATGGTAAACAAGCTGACCGCCTACGTGGCCAACACCGACAAAGGGTCGTGGAAAAACCAGGTGTGTGTCGTAGCCGACGACGAGAACTACGCCATCCACATGCAACAGGCCGAAGACATCTGCTCCATCTTCAAGAACAGCGACGCCCACTGCTTCATCAACAAAATCTACACCGATGCCTATACGGCCGAGATCACCTCGACCGGCCGCACCTATCCCTCGGCCAAGAAGAAACTCTTCCAGGTACTCGACGACGGAGTGCTCGTAGTCGACTACATCGGCCACGGCAGCACCGTGGCCTGGACCCACGAAGACCTGCTCAACATCACCGACATACAGTCGATGTATCTGAAACGGCTGCCCCTCTTCATCACCGCCACCTGCGACTTCGGCCGCTACGACCACGAGGATACCTCGGGCGGCGAGATTCTCTGCCTCAACCCCAGCGGCGGAGGCATCGCCCTCATCACCACCACCCGCGTGGTATACATCAGCGACAACCACTACCTCAACACGGGAGTGGCCAACCAGATATTCACGCGAAACGAAAACCACGAGTATCCCCGCCTGGGCGACATCCTGCGCGAGGCCAAGTGCAGCATACAACAGACCGACAGCAACAAACTGAACTATACCCTGTTGGGCGACCCGGCCCTGCGGCTGCTCTATCCCGACTATCAAATCAAGGTAACCGAAATCAACGGCTACGACATCACCCAGACGACGCCCACCATCCAGGCCCGCGACTCGGTATTCATCAAGGGCGAAATCTACACCCCGCAAGGGCAAAAGGCCACCGACTACAACGGCATCATCTGCCCCACGGTCTACGACTCGGAGGTATCGGTGGTGACCCACGGGTATGGAGAGGAGGGCAAAGCCTTCGAGTTCTCGGAGCGCAGCAACCGCCTCTATGTGGGCAAAGACTCGATTGTGGGGGGCGAGTTTGAAATCGCCTTCAAGGTGCCGCGCGAAATCAACTTTGCCGACGACAAGGGGCTGATAAACCTCTACAGCTACAACGACGCCGGCCAGGAGGGGAGCGGCAACGAATCGAACTTCGTCGTGGGCGGCTTCAACGACGACTCGAACGAAGACTTCGACGGGCCCGAGATTTACTACGCCTTCCTCAACTCGCAGGACTTCCAGAATGGCGATGTCGTGAACGAGTCGCCCCTGCTGGTAGCCGAGGTGTATGACCCCTCGGGTATCAACATCTCCGATGCAGGCATAGGCCACCAGATGACCGTCACGCTCGACAACCACACCATCTATACCGACGTGGCATCGTACTTCGACCCCGCCATCGGCGACTTCGGCCGCGGCTACATCAACTACCCGCTGAGCGACCTGAGCGAGGGCAACCACACCCTGCGGCTGAAGGTATGGGATACCGAGAACAACTCGTCGGAAATCGAAATCGCCTTTACCGTACAGGCCGGTCTGAAGCCCGTCATCTACGACCTCTATGCCGACCAGAACCCGGCCAGCACGTCGACCAACTTCTACCTGCGGCACAACCGCCCCGACGCCCTCATCAACGTGACCATCTCGGTCTACAACCTCATGGGCGTGGAGGTATGGCGATACACCGGCAAGGGACTCTCCGACATGTACCGCTCATACCCCGTCAACTGGGACTTGACCGACAGCAGCGGCCGACGGGTACCCGGCGGTATCTACCTCTACAAGGCCGTCATCTCGACCGACAACGAGCACGAGACCACCCGCTCGAAGAAGCTCTGCGTCACCGGGCAATAGCACGGTCTGAAAAAAGATTCGAACTTAACCATTACACACCATGAACAACACCTATCAATCGATTGGACTCTTTATCGACGGAGGTTACTACGCCAAGGTGAACGAAGCCTTGAGCGACCACTTCGACCTGAACATAAACCTGCGTGCCCTGATGACACTCATCCGGGAACAGATAGCCCGGATGAGCGGGGTGGCGCCCGCCTCGTGCCACATCACCGAGAGCCACTACTTCCGCGGCCGCTATCGGGTGAACAACGCCCACGACAAACGGCTGCTGTACAGCGAACGCAAGTTTGAGGACACGCTCATCGAAAACGACGTCATCTTCCACTACAAACACCTGCGCGAGATTCGCAAAGAGGGCGAGACAACCGTCATCGAGAAGGGCATCGACGTGTGGTTTGCCCTCGAAGCCTACGAGCTGGCCCTCTTCCGCAAGTTCGACTATGTGGTGCTGATTACGGGCGATGCCGACCACGAGATGCTCATCAAGAAACTCAAGGCACTTAAGATAGAGACCATCCTGCTCACCTGGGATGTCGAGGAGAACTCGAGCACCTCGGGCCTGCTCAAGGACGAGGCCTGCATACACCTCGAGATAAGCAAGCTGCTGGCCGAAGACCGCAATCTGCTCAAACGTCTCTGCCAGGCCGGATAGCCCCGGAGCCCGACCCTCCGGACCACAAACAGCAGAACCGCCTCGCACGAGCCGGGCGGCACCCGCTCCGCGACAAAAAAGAATGGCTAAAAAATCTTATTTGTCCCAAAATTCGGTATTTTATTATACCTTTGTAAATCAAATGAAACAGACCCTCTCCGGCATAATCGGGCGTGCACCCGTTTCTGCCGGCGGTTCGTCGTTTCGTTGTAGGGATAAAACAGATGAAAGAAGATGTACAGTTCTGATTCGAAATCTACCGTTAAGTTACCGGAGCCCTCGCTTCGCCGGCTCCCCTGGTATTTGGCTTACATCAAATTGCTGCAAACCAAAGGCGAGGAGTATGTCTCCTCCACACAGATAGCAAAAGAGATTGGCGTAGATTCGTCGAAAATAGCCAAGGATCTCTCATTTATCAACATCTCGGGGAAAACCCGGGTGGGATACGAAATCAATTCGCTGGTTGCCGTACTGGAAGAGTTTCTCGGATTCACCTCCATGCACAAGGCCTTCATCTTCGGGGTGGGCAGCCTGGGAGCCGCCCTCATGCAAGACTCGGGTCTGTCTCAATACGGGCTCGAGGTGGTAGCCGGCTTCGATGTCAAGCCCGAGCTGGCCGGCACCTTTGTCAACCACATACCCATCTACCACCTCTCCCAGTTTGCCCAAAAGCAAAAGGAGATGGGCGTGCAGATCGGGATTCTCACCGTCCCCATCGACAAAGCCCAAAGTGCTACCGAAGAGATGATTGCCGGAGGCATCAAGGCGATATGGAACTTCACCCCCTATCGTATACGCGTGCCCAAGCACATCGTCATCCAGAATACATCGATTTATGCCCATTTGGCCGTCATGTTCAACCGGCTGAACAACATCAAGTAACTGCCTATGAAAATTATTGCCGTTGGCTGGAACTATCAATCGCACAATGCCGAAATGGCCCAACAGGAGCTGCCGCAGGCACCCGTTGTATTTACCATGCCCGAGACCTCGCTGCTCAAAGAGGGGAAGCCCTTCTTCCTGCCCCAGTTTTCCAACCGCATCGAATACGAAACCGAACTGGTGTTCCACATCTCCCGCCTGGGGAAAAACATCGCCCCCAAGTTTGCCTACCGCTACTACGACGCCGTGACCGTAGGCATCGACTTCACGGCCCGCGACATACAGGCCGAGGCCCGGCGCACGGGCAACCCGTGGGACATCTCCAAGGGGTTCGACTACTCGGCTCCCATCGGCCGGTTCGTGCCGCTGCCCGAGATGCCGCCCAAGGCCGACAACATAGAGTTTTCCATGCGGTTGAACGGCGTCCCGGCGCAACAGGGCAACAGCCGCGACATGATTTTCTCGATCGACCGCATCATCGCCTACGTGAGCCAGTTCTATACCCTCAAAATCGGCGACATCATCTTTACGGGCACTCCCGCCGGAGTAGGCCCGGTGAAGATAGGCGACCACATCGAGGGGTTCATCGGCGATACCCGAGTGCTCGATTTCTTTGTCAAATAGCCCGTCCGTCACACCCATGCGTCCTTTTGCCCGAAACATCATCGTACCGATACTCACCGCACTCTGCCTGCTCATGGCCCCGGAGGCCTTCGGCCGGCCCGGCAGCGACTATGCGGCAACCTCGGTATTGGCCGAAGGGAGCTGGGTGAAAATATCGACCGACGAGGCCGGCATCTACCAGATTACCGACGAGCAGCTCGCAGCGTGGGGATTCTCCGACCCGTCGAAGGTCAAGCTCTTCGGCTACGGGGGTCTCGTCATCGACGAGCTCTTTGCCAACGACGACAACTACATCGACGACCTGCCGCAGATTCCCCTCTGGCGGCACAACGGCAAACTCTATTTCTACTCCACCGGGACTACCCGCTGGACGCTCGACAACGTCAACCTCGAGTTTGCCCACCGGCTGCACCCCTATTCGACCCACGCCTACTACTTCCTCACCGACCGGGAGGTACCGGCTGCCGAGATGCCCCTCCGCAACGGCATACCCACCGGCAACGAGAGCGCCGTCTCGACTTACGACGCCTACACGGTACACGAGCAGGAGCTCGTTTCGGTAGGGAAAACCGGGCAGAACTTCTTCGGCGAGAGCTTCACGCAGACCGCCGAGCAGGATTTCACCTTTCACCTGACGGGGGCCCAATCGGCCACCCTGAAGATACGGGTGAACTTCGGGGCCAAAATCAGCAGCGGCGAGGGCTATATACACATATCATACAACGGCACCGAACTGCCGGCAGGCACCGCCAACCGCATCTCGAAATACTACGACTCACACGAATTTCTGCGGCAGGCCACTCCGCTGCACACCGTAGGCCAGGCTACCGAAGAGTCGACCATCGGGCTGCGGTACGAACACAGCGGTCCATCGGAGTATGCCTACCTCGACTACATTCGCCTCAACTACCGGAGGGCTCTGCAACTCTACGACGGACAAGTTGCCTTCCGCTTCATCAACCGCCGGGACAACGATTGCTATCAGATAGGCAACACCACCGACTCGACGCAGGTGTGGGACATCACCACGCCTCATGCACCGCAACAAGTCGCGACCGCCTTTGACGGGCAAACTACCCGCTTCGTCCCGGGCGACATCCAACTGCGCGAGTTCATCGCCTTCGACCCCGGCTACACGTTCCCTTCACCGACCTTCGTCAAGCAGGTCGAGAACCAGAATCTGCACGCATCGCCCATACCCGACCTCACCATCATCACCCCCACCGTCTTGCGAAGCGAAGCCGAGCGAGTAGCCCGCCTGCATCAAGCCGAAGGACTGACGACTCTGGTCGTGGACCAGGAGCAGATTTTCAACGAATTTTCGTCGGGAACCCCCGACGCCACAGCCTATCGCCGATTGATGAAGATGTTTTACGACCGGGCTGCCAACGAGAGCGAACGCCCCCGTTACCTGCTGCTCTTCGGCGACGGCTCCTACAACAACCGCCAGGCCATGGCCTCGCTGCATACCCCGCAATGCAACAGCCTGCTCACCTACCAGTCGAAGACCAGCATCGACGAGCGGGAATCGTTCGTGGTAGAAGACTATTTCGGATTTCTCGAGGACGGTTCGGGCACGGAAATCAAGACCGACCGCGTGTGTCTGGGCATAGGCCGCTACCCCGTAACCTCGCTCCAGACCGCCAGACTGGCCGTAGACAAACTCTACCAGTATGCACAGAACACCGACCTCGGCCCGTGGAAGAATACCTTCTGCATAGCAGCCGACGACGGTGACGAAGCCGTACATACCAAACAGGCCGACCAGGGATGCGACACCCTGCTACTCGAAAACACCGATACCCCCCGGCTGGAGTTCCGCGTCAACAAGGTGTATGTCGACTCTTACTACCTGGACCCCGTTTCGAAAAAATGCCCCGATGCCAACCGGGAGTTGATGAAGAATCTCGACGAAGGGGTACTCGTGTTCAACTACATCGGCCATAACGATGCCGAAGTAGGGTTCACGGGCGAAGGCCTCTTCTCGCGATACGAGATGGACAACCTCACCAACAGCCGCTGGCCCCTCTTCATCACCATCACCTGCAGCTATACCCGGTTCGACGAAGAGGACCTGACAGCGGGAGAAAACGTGCTGCTCAACCCCACGGCCGGAGCCATCGCCCTCATCACCACCACCCGCGTGGTCTATACCGACGGCAACGACAAGATAAACCGGCGACTGATGAACCGGCTGCTGTCGCGCGACGAGAACGGCAACTCCCTGCGCATAGGCGACGTTTTGAAACTGGCCAAACGCGACTTCAATACCGAAATCGATAAAAACAAACTCAATTTCGTGCTTCTGGGCGACCCGGCCTTGCGACTATTCTACCCGCAGAACAAGCTGAAAATCACCCGAGCCGGCAGCACGGGCGAACGGTTGGCCGTCTACATGAAACCCGGCAAAAGCTACACGGTCGAAGGCGAGGTATACGACTACGGAGGCCAACTCCTCGACGACTTCAACGGCGAGGTATACTACTCGCTCTACGACGAGAAGAAAAGCTTCACCACCCTGGCGCATCAGGATAAAAAGACCTATACCTACAACTATCGGCCCGACCTCCTTTCCACGGGAAAAGGCTCGGTAGAGAACGGCCGGTTCCACGTCGATGTCACCCTGCCGGTCGAGAACTCCCATTCGGGCAAATCGGCCCTGCTCATCCTCTATGCCTGCGACCCCACGTCGGGACAAGAGGCCAACGGATATACCGAGGAGCTGTTTGTCGACAGCATTGCCGGCAATTCAACCCTCGACAGTCAAGGCCCTGCCATCCAGTATGCCGGAGTCAATACCCGCTCCTATGCCGATGGCGCCTCGGTAGCCAACCCGGCCACCTTCTATTGCCAGATGTCCGACCCCTCGGGTATCTACACCGGCAACACGCTGGGCCGGCAAATGATGCTGTTGCTCAACGGTTCGACCCTCGACGACAACCCTGTGCGTTACTTCCGCCCCTCGACCGACGGCTCGACCGGCGAACTCGCATTCCCCTTGCCCACCCTGCAGAGCGGTAACTACACGATTACCCTCCGGGTATTCGACAACGCAGGCAACTCGTCGGAGGTCAACACCACCTTCGAGATTACCCCCGAAACCTCTTCCTATATCCTCTCGCTCGACGAGAACCCGGTCACCGAACTGGCTACCCTGTCGTGCCTCGACACAGAGGGCCGTGAAATCGGAGAGGTGAAACAGGCTCGCATCGCCATCGTCAACAGCCTGGGCGAAGAGGTGTGGTATCGCGAGACAACCGGCAGCAACCCCTTCCCGATTACCTGGAACCTGCTCGACCTCAACGGTCAACGGGTACCGGCCGGCCGATACGAATGCCGGGCCTACCTCGAAACCGAATCCGGAACCCTCGCCACGCCGTCCAAAAAAATCGTGGTCATCACGCAATAATCGGGGGGAATCTCTGTTTATTATATACATGTAATTTGTAATACCCTGTACAATGAAAAGAGGCTTTTTGCATATCATACTCCTTACGCTCGTGTCGCTCGTCTTCCCTACGGGTGCCCTTGCCGCCGGCGGTAATACGACCAAAAACGAATTCAACCCCATCAACACCGGTGTCACCTCGTTGAGCATCACGCCCGACTCGCGCGGTGCCTCGTTGGGCGACCTGGGTGCGGCTACCGACCCCGATGTCAACTCGCAATTCTGGAACCCCTCGAAATATGCCTTTGCCTACAGCCAGGCCGGTGTGTCGCTCTCGTACACCCCGTGGTTGCGCAAGTTGGTCAACGACATCTACCTGGCCTATCTGGCCGGCTACTGGAAGCTGGGCAGTAACGACATGCAGGCTATCAGCGCCTCGCTGCGCTACTTCTCGCTGGGCGAAATCACACTCACCGACAACCAGGGTAATGCCCAGAACAGCATCACCCCCTACGAAATGGCCTTCGATGTAGGTTACTCGCGCAAGCTCTCCGAGAAGTTCTCGATGGGTGTCGTATTCCGCTACATCTACTCCGATCTGGGTTTCCACTACGACGAGTCGAGCGTATCCGACGCCTCGGGTGCTTCGGCCTTTGCCGCCGACATATCGGGTTACTACACCACCTACCCCATCATCGGCCGCAACGAGTGCCAGTGGTCACTGGGTTTCAACATCTCGAACATCGGTACCAAAGTATCGTATGACGGGGGTAACGAAAGTGCCTTCCTGCCCACCAACCTGAAGATAGGAACCTCGTTCCTCTTCCCGCTGGCCGACTACAACACGCTCTCGCTCAACCTCGACTTCAACAAACTGCTGGTACCCTCGACACCTCAGGTAGCCAACTACGAGACCGATGCCGAGTATGAAGAGGCCAAAGAGAAGTGGCAAAACACCTCGCCCATCTCGGGTATCTTCCAGTCGTTCAGCGATGCCCCCGGCGGATTCAAGGAGGAGTTGCGCGAAATCAACTTTTCGATTGGTGCCGAATACTCCTACAACCAGCAGTTCTTCCTGCGGGCCGGATACTTCAACGAAAACAAATACAAGGGTAACCGCAAATACTTCTCCTTCGGTGCCGGCTTCTCGCTCAACGTGCTGAAAATCGATGCCGCCTACATGGTGGCTACCGCACAGACGAGCCCGCTGGACCAGACGCTTCGTTTCACCCTCTCGTTCGACATGGACGGACTTAAAGAACTGGTAGGACATCGCCGATGAAGACACGTGTAGGTTTTGGTTTCGATGTGCACCGGCTGGTCGAAGGCCGGGAGCTTTGGTTGGGCGGTATCCGCATAGACCACTCGTTGGGATTGCTGGGCCACTCCGATGCCGACGTGCTCATCCACGCGCTGTGCGATGCCCTGCTGGGGGCCGCCAACATGCGCGACATTGGTTATCACTTCCCCGATACGGCTGGCGAATATGCCGGTATCGACAGCAAGATTCTCTTGAAAAAAACCGTGGAACTCATCCACGGCAAAGGCTATTCCATCGGCAATGCCGACATCACCGTCTGTGCCGAACGCCCCAAACTCAACCCTCACATCCCGGCCATGCAACAGACACTGGCCGCCTGCATGGGCGTCGACCCCGACGACATCTCGATCAAGGCCACTACCACCGAACGCCTGGGCTTCACGGGCCGTGAAGAGGGAATCTCGGCCTATGCCGTCGTACTCCTCGAAAAATAAACGAAGAGAAAGCTATCACCCAACAGCTCTCTCTTCGACATTCTGCGTAAAGCCTAACCAAACAATTTTACCGGCATACGAGCTATGACCCAATAAGTAGTTCATATACCGTATTCGTTTATGGCCTTTTGCAGAAAAAAGTAAACCGAAAATTCCCCTTCTTTGTTATAGCCCCATCTCGTCGCGGCTCATGAAATACAGAGCCTGATAAAAAATAAAAAGCGTGAGCCCGATGGTTTATCCTATTCGAGGTCCAGCAAAAACCGTAGGTGGATAAAACAACCGGCCCACGCTTGCTTTATGTAACAAGCGCAGGCATTTAGTTGTCAATTACCCCACCTAAGAGAATTTTGCTGATTCCGAATAGAGGTAATTTTCTAAACGCTTATATTTTCAATATTTTCGTCAAAGATATTCTTTTTCTGTTAAATAGTCCAAGAGCTCCCCACACTTTAACATTTCAGGTTTATATGTTTTTTAGAATATAATTGCTCCCCGCCTCATAAAAGTTAATTATTTTTGTACCCTTATGAAACGTATGGAACCGAACAAACGAGTATTGATAGGCATGAGCGGAGGCATAGACAGCTCTGCGGCCTGCATGATTTTACAGGAACAGGGCTACGAGGTCGTAGGGCTCACGATGCGCATGTGGGACCTGCCCCGCCACTTTCCCCGCGAAGGACAGACCATCCCGCAGTTTGCCCTCGAGGCCCGGGAGCTGGCCGAGAAAATCGGCATCGAGCACCACATCCTCGATGTGCGCAACGAGTTCAAGAGCTCCATCATCAAAGGCTTTATCGACGAATACCTCAAGGGCAACACCCCCAACCCGTGCGTCATGTGCAACCGCCTGTTCAAGTGGCACTACCTGTTGCAGGAGGCCGACCGGCTGGGCTGCTCGTGGGTGGCGACCGGCCACTACGCCCGCATACTCGACCGCGACGGCTACCGGGTGCTGGCCCGGGGCGTAGACCCGAAGAAAGACCAGTCGTACTTCTTGTGGCGGCTGGGGCAGGAGGAGCTCTCGCGCACCATCTTCCCGCTGGGTGGAGTCACCAAAGAGGAGATCAAGCGCTATGTCGAGGGCAAAGGATTCCACGAAAAAGTCGAGAAAAAGGAGAGCATGGAGGTCTGCTTCATCCCGGGCGACTACCGCGACTTCCTGCGGGAGCAGTTGCCCGATCTGGCCCAACAGGTGGGAGGCGGATACTTTGTCGACTCGATCGGCCGCAAGCTGGGACAGCACAAGGGCTTCCCCTTCTATACCATCGGGCAGCGCAAAGGGCTCGAGATTGCTCTGGGCAAACCCATGTTCGTCACCCGCATCAACCCGATCAAGAATACCATCCGGCTGGGCGACCGCGACGAGCTGCTCACCCGCCGCATGGTCATCACCGATGTACTCGAGGCAACACCCGGCATACTCGAATCGGCCGGCCCCGTCGACGTGCAGATACGCTACCGCAGCAGTGCCATACCGGCCACCCTGCAAAAGGGCGACACTCCGGGCGAATGGCTCGTCTGCTTCGAGAGCGACGCCTCGGCCGTCACGCCGGGACAGTCGGCCGTCATTTACAGCGACAACACCGTCATCGGCGGCGGCATCATTGCCGACCAACGATTGTTGAAAAAATATAAGGAATGAAACTACGTCTACTCACCCTGCTCGTCGTGCTGGCCACGCTCCTCGGCAGCGAGGCTCAGGAGTGGCATTACCGTCTGTGGTTCAGCAACAAGGGAGAGTCGGGCTACTCTCTCGACAGACCCGATGAGTTTCTGTCGGCCCGGACTGTAGCCCAACGCGAGAGGTGGGGCATCGCCATCGACTCGACCGATCTGCCCATACCGGCCACCCGGCTGCAACAGCTGTCGCAACTGGGCGGTCGCATCCTGGCCGTGTCGAAATGGCTCAACACCGCCACCATAGCCCTGACCGATACCGCCCTGTTCGGCAACATCGAGCGGCTGCCGTTCGTCGCCCGGTACGACTACCTGGGTTCGCCCGTGCAGAGCAGCAATACCGTGAGGCCCCGACAAAAGCAGGTAGAAGAGACGGACGACACCACCTACGGCGATGCCGCCTGGCAAATCGCCCTGCACAACGGCGACCGGCTGCACCGGGACGGATTCCGGGGCGAGGGGATGACCATCGCCGTCATCGACGGCGGTTTCCTCAATGCCGACCGAAACCCGCGCTTCGACCCCGACCGCATCGTCGGCTACCACGACTTCATCGACGACGAAATGGACTTCCGCAACGGCAACGCCCACGGCTCGTCGGTACTCTCGACCCTGCTCACCAACGACAGCAACTACTTCGTCGGCACCGCTCCGCAAGCCTCGTACTGGCTGCTGCGGTCGGAAGACACCGACACCGAATACCCCACCGAAGAGGACTACTGGGCCACGGCACTCGAATATGCCGACAGCCTGGGCGTCGATGTCGTCACCTCGTCGCTGGGCTACACCGGTTTCGACGACCCGCGCTTCAGCCACACTTGGGAGCAACTTGACGGCCGCACCGCCTACATCTCACAGGCTGCCGCCCGGGGGGTACGGAAAGGACTGCTCATCGTCGTGAGTGCCGGAAACGAAGGGGGTGGCGACTGGAAGAGACTGACCGTGCCCGGCGATGTCGACGGGCTCCTCACCGTGGGGGCCGTCACCCGGGAGCGGCAACGCGCCTACTTCTCGAGTGTGGGCCCCACCGCCGACGGACGCATCAAGCCCGACGTCGCGGCATTGGGTGCCGGAGCCGCTACCATCGACCCCGACGGGAACCTGCTGCAGAAAGACGGCACCTCGTTCTCGACCCCCATCATCGCAGGGCTCACCGCCTGCCTGCGGCAAGCGTTGCCCCACCTCTCGGCCCGGGAGATTATCGATCTCATCCGGCAAAACAGTTCGCAATACCTCACCCCCGACAGCCTGCTGGGATACGGTATCCCCGACTTCTATGCCGCCTACCGCCAAGGCTCGGGCTCCGAGACCATCCGCACCGGCCAGACTCCGCTGCAACTCACCTACCGGGAAGGCAGCCCCGTCGTCACCATTGGCCCGCTGCCGCCCGACGAGAGCGAAATCGCCCTCGGCATCTACGATCTGGAGGGGGCGTTGCTGCAGGAATACCGCCTGCCCGAAGGGGCCGAACTGGACCTGCACGATTTGAAGAAGGGAATATACCTGCTGTCGGCCCGCGGTCGGCAACACAGTTGGACTCAAAAAATACAGCGGTTATGACCGAAGCACGAAAAGAGTTATCGCTGTTCGAGCTGAATGCCCATGTGCGCGACGCCCTGCAAGAGGCGTTGCCCGAACGCTACTGGGTGCGGGCCGAGGTGAGCGAAGCCCGCGTACACCCCTCGGGCCACTGTTACCTCGAGCTTATCGAGAAAGAGGAGGCCACGGGACGAACCATCGCCAAGGCCCGGGCCACGATATGGGCCTCGACCTTCCGCCTGCTGCGCCCCTGGTTCGAGCAATCGACCGGGCAAATCTTCACGGCGGGCATCAAGATACTCATCTCGGTGAGCCCCATCTTTCACGAGCTCTACGGCTACAGCCTCACCATCCACGACATAGACCCGGCCTACACGCTGGGCGATGCAGCCCGCCGGCGGGCCGCCATCCTGCAGCAACTGCGCGACGAGGGGGTGGCCGACATGAACAAGGAGCTCGTCTGGCCGGCACTGCCGCAGCGCTTTGCCATCATCTCCTCGCCATCGGCCGCCGGGTATGGCGACTTTATGAACCAGATTCAGAACAACCCCTACGGGTATAAAGTATACACGGCGCTCTTCCCCGCTTCGATGCAGGGCGAGCAGACCGAGAGCTCCATCATCGAAGCCCTCGACCGCATTGCCTGCCACGAAGAGCTCTTCGACGGGGTGGTCATCATCCGGGGCGGCGGTGCCACCTCCGACCTCAACAGCTTCGACAGCTACCCGCTGGCCGCCAACATCGCCCAGTTCCCCCTGCCCGTCATCACCGGCATCGGCCACGAGCGCGACGATACCGTCATCGACCTGGTAGCCAATACACGGGTCAAGACCCCAACCGCCGCGGCCGAGTGGATTATAGCCCGCCTGCACGAAGCCGACCTGCACGTGGCCGGCCTCTCCCTGGCCGTGAGCGACGAAGTGCACAACCGCATCCTGCGCGAGAAGCAGACCCTGCAACGCACCACCTCGTCGCTGCCCCTGCTCATCGAGCGACGCATCGCGGGCGAACGGCACAAGACGGCAATGTGGCTCGAGCAGATACGCCACGCCCTGCGCTCCCGCCTCGACGCCGAGCGCAACCGCCTCGACACGATGGAGACCACCGTCACGCTGGTATCGCCCCAATCGCTGCTGCAACGGGGCTACAGCCTCACCCTGCACCACGGCCGGGTAGTCAAGAGCATTGCCGACGTCGCCCCGGGCGCAACCCTCGAAACCTTGCTGGCCGACGGCTCCGTCACCAGCCGGGTCGAAAACATCCAACCTTCGAAAACAAAATAGATACCGATATGGCCCAGAATACCGAACTCTCCTATGCCCAGGCGATAGCCGAGCTGGAGAAAATCGTCACCAAACTGCAAAACAACGAATACGAAATCGACGAGCTGCAAAAGTGCACCGCCCGGTCGCTCGAACTGCTCAAGTTCTGCAAGTCGAAACTCTTCGAGACCGACGAGGCCCTGCAGAAAATCCTGAACGAGCTGAACGAGTAGCCGACCCGTCGGCCGCCCGGCCCAGCGCCCCACATAGAATATATGCGGGGATATAGGCTAAATCAAAAAAAATGTTTAATTTTGTCGCGTTTTTCAACGATATGAATATGACCGAAAGAAAAGTACGGGTGCGTTTCGCACCAAGTCCCACGGGCCCCCTGCACATTGGCGGAGTCCGTACCGCTCTCTATAACTATCTGTTTGCCAAGCAACACCACGGCGACATGATTTTTCGCATCGAAGATACCGACTCCCAACGGTTCGTACCGGGAGCCGAGGCCTACATCATCGAAGCCCTCGAATGGCTGGGCATCCACTTCGACGAAGGGGTGAGCTACGGCGGCAACTACGGCCCTTATCGCCAATCGGAACGCAAAGAGATCTATCGCAAATACGTAGACCAGCTGCTCGAAGCCGGCAAAGCCTACATCGCTTTCGACACTCCGGCCGAGCTCGATGCCAAACGTCACGAAATACCCAACTTCCAATACGACGCCTCGACCCGCATGCAGATGCGCAACTCGCTCACGATGAGCAAAGAGGAGGTCGACCGGCTCATTGCCGACGGCACCCAGTACGTGGTGCGGTTCAAGATTGAACCGGGCGAAGACGTGGTAGTCGATGACCTCATCCGCGGCAAGGTGACCATCAACTCGTCGATTCTCGACGACAAGGTGCTCTACAAGTCGGCCGACAACCTGCCCACTTACCACCTGGCCAACATCGTCGACGACCACTTGATGCTCGTCTCGCACGTCATCCGCGGCGAAGAGTGGTTGCCCTCGGCCCCGCTGCATGTACTGCTCTACCGCGCCTTCGGCTGGGAAGATACCATGCCCCGCTTTGCCCACCTGCCGCTGTTGCTGAAACCCGACGGGAAGGGCAAACTGAGTAAACGCGACGGCGACCGCCTGGGATTCCCCGTATTCCCGCTCGAGTGGCACGATCCCAAGACGGGCGAAGTTTCGTCGGGCTACCGCGAGGCCGGATACCTGCCCGAAGCTGTCGTAAACTTCCTCGCCCTGCTGGGCTGGAACCCCGGCAACGACCAGGAAATCATGTCGATGGACGAGCTCATCCAACTCTTCTCGCTCGAGAAGTGCAGCAAGAGCGGCGCCAAATTCGACTACGAAAAAGGCAAATGGTTCAACCACAAATACATCCAGGAGAAGAGCAACGAAGAGCTCACGACCCTCTTCATGCCCATCCTCAAAGAGAAAGGCATCGAAGCCGACCCCGCTACCGTGGCCCGCATCATCGGACTGGTCAAGGGCCGTGTAAGTTTCGTCAAGGAGCTGTGGGACCAGGCCGCCTTCTTCTTTGTCGCTCCCACCAGCTACGAAGAGAAATCGGTGAAGAAACGCTGGAAAGAGGATACTCCCGCCATCATGCGCGAGCTCATCGAGATACTGCGCAACCTCGACGACCTCTCGTCGGCTCATGCCGAGAAAGTGGTCCTCGACTGGATCGAGCGCAACGGCTACCACCTGGGCAACGTGATGAACGCCTTCCGGTTGGCCGTAGTAGGTGAATGCAAAGGCCCCCACATGTTCGACATCACCGAAATCATGGGCAAAGAAGAGACTATCAAACGCATCGAGAGAGCCATCGAATACCTGGGTTGATGAATCGTCGCTGCACACATACGCTACTGCTCGTCGCCCTCGTGGCCGCCCTGCTCCCCGCCCGGGCGCAGGAGGTGGCGTGGAGTGTCGACATGACCGCCTTCTTCGACAACCGGGAGTACAGCTACTCCAAGGTCGAGTCGCAAACCTTCTTCGGCACGCGGCTCTCGCCCGAGATAGGCTTGCGTATGGGCAACAGCTCCATCATGGCCGGCGCCTCGTGGGTACAGCCCATCGACGGCTCTACCGACCATGCCCGCATACACCCCACGGCCTACTACCGGTACCAGTCGTCGAGGTTCCGCATGTCGATGGGTATGTTTCCCCGCACCCAACTGCTCGAGAACGTACCGGCCATTCTGCAATACGATTCACTCACCTACTTCCGCCCCAACATCGCGGGTGCCCTGTTCCAGTATGTGCACCCCAAGGGCTTTGCCGAGCTCTATGCCGACTGGCGGCAGGTACAGACCGAGGTGAAACGCGAGGCCTTCATGGTGGTCTTCAACGGACGGTGGCAACCCCTGCCCTACCTCTTCGCAGGCGGGCATCTGGTGATGAACCACCTGGCACGCCCCCGAAACTCGGACGACCGCTACACCGTGACCGACGACCTCATCGCCAGCCCCTACGTGGGTCTGGACCTCACCCCCTGCACCCCGCTCGACACGCTCACCCTCAAGGTGGGCTACCACGTCAGCCTCGAGCGGCTGCGCAACGTGGGCACCTGGCACCACCCGCAAGGCATCCTCATCGACCTGTTGGCCGAGTGGCGGTTCCTGGGGCTGCGCAACACCTTCTACAAGGGGGGCGCGCAAATGCCGTTCTATCCCCAGTTGGGCGCACAGCTCAACCAGGGCGACCCCTTCTACCAGTCACCGACCTACAACCGCACCGACGTATATGCCTATATCTTCCGCAAGAGCTACCTCAACTGCATGGCCTCGATCAACGTGCACTACACACCGGGGCACTGCGACCTGCAACAACAGCTCATCGTGCGGTTCTATCTCGACGACCAGGCCTGGAAAGACCGGGGGCAGACAAAGAAACGAGAATATCTGAAAAACATCTTGTAAACCCGACAAGAGAATTTTTGGTTGGCTATGAAATGTATCTATAATTTTGGAATATATTGCTACAAACAACTGGTCGCTCTGGCCGGCATGCGCAACGCCAAGGCCCGCAAACTGACGCAGGGGCAGAAGGGTATCTTCGACTACCTCTCCCGCAAGGCCGACCCGCAGGGCGGATACCTGTGGATACACGCCTCGTCGCTGGGCGAGTTTGAGCAAGGCCGCCCGCTCATCGAGGCCATCCGCAAGGCGCGCCCCGAGACCCGCATCCTGCTCACCTTCTTCTCCCCCTCGGGATACGAGGTGCGCAAGAACTACGAGGGGGCCGACCTGGTGTGCTACCTCCCCTTCGACCTGCCGGGCAACGTGAAGCGTTTTCTCGACCTCACCCGCCCCACCGAAGCCATATTCATCAAGTATGAATTTTGGGCAAACTACCTCAACGAACTCAAACGTCGGGAGATTCCCACCTACATCATCTCGGCCATCTTCCGCCCCAACCAGATATTCTTCCGTTTCTACGGAGGCTATTTCCGCCGTATCCTGCGCAACTTTACCCACCTCTATATCCAGAACGAACAGTCGCGCCAACTGCTCGCCGGCATCGGCATCACCAACGTATCGGTGGTGGGCGATACCCGCTTCGACCGCGTGAGCGACATACGGCGCTCGGCCAAGGAGCTGCCCCTCATCGAGCGCTTCGCCCAGGGCAAAAAGGTACTCATCGCCGGCAGTTCGTGGCCCAAGGACGAGGAGTTCCTCATCGACTACTTCAACCGTCGCGACGACATCAAGCTCATACTGGCTCCGCACGAGATTCACGAGTCGCACCTGCTCTTTATCGAGAGCCTGCTGAAACGCCCCGCCCTGCGCTACACGCGGGCAACCGAGGCCGAGGTGACCGCGTGCGACTGCCTCATTGTCGACTGCTTCGGGCTGCTCTCGTCGATCTACCGCTACGGCACGCTGGCCTACGTGGGCGGCGGGTTCGGTGCCGGCATCCACAACATTGCCGAGGCGGCCGTCTACGACCTGCCCGTCATCTTCGGGCCCAATCACCAGCGGTTCAAGGAGGCTCACGAACTGATAGCCTGCGGCGGCGGATTCGCCATCGCCTCGAGCGAGGAGTTCGACACCACGGCCGACCGTCTGCTCGACAACCCCGAAGCCCTGGCCACAGCCAGCCACAACGCCGGCCACTACATCTCGTCGCACACGGGGGCAACCCGGCGCATTCTCCAATCGCTCTTCGGTATCGAAAGCGAAACAAAAGACTAATTGTCAAAGGGAACCTCCTGCCCCTCCCGGCAGCACACCAAGAGCGCGAAAGCTACGCATCGACCAACGAATCGATAAGCCCCTCGCAGGCATCCTCGAGGATATTCAGCACATTTTCAAAGCCATCGGCCCCACCGTAATAGGGGTCGGGAATGCAATCGACCGGATAGTACCGGCAATAGTCGGTCACGCGTTGCACCTTGGCCGTCTGCTCGGGCGTGTCGGCCATCGAGCGGAGGGTGTCGATGTTGTAGTCGTCCATGCCCAGAATCAGGTCGAAGCGGTCGAAATCGTCGGGCTGCACCGGACGGCTGCGATGCTCCAGCAGATACCCGCGACGGGCGGCATGTGCCCGCATGCGAGGGTCGGGCAAATCGCCCGCATGACCACCGTAAGTCCCGGCCGAATCGACCTCGAAACAATCGGTCACCCCACGCTCGCGCGCCAGGTGCAGAAACACCCCCTCGGCCGCCGGCGACCGGCAGATATTCCCCAGGCATACAAACAAAATCTTGACCGGTTTCTTTATCTCGTCCTTTTTCATTGTGTCAGTTATTTGAGTCAATAGATGCTGCAAAATAAATAAAAAGCGGGCGAACCCGAAGGGCAATATGACATTTTCATTAAAAAAGGAAAGTTTCTTCCCGAAACGCTTTTACTTTCAAGAGCTATTTTATATTTTTGTTATTCCTTAACCAAGGCACTCAAAACGAAAGATATAGAATACGAGAACTCTAAAAATTATATCTATGAAGAAAAATTACTTTTTTCGCACAGCTATCTTATTAGTAACGCTGTTATGTGGAATGAATGCAGGTTGGGCCGACACCTATACCAAAATCTCCACCCTCGACGAACTGACCGACGGCAAATATGTGATTGCCTATGGAACGACTTGTGCAATGAACAACACGAATGCAGGTAAATATTTCAATCCGACCGATATAACGCCTGTTGACGGTTCTATTCTCAACCCCGACGCCTCGATTGTTTGGGAAATAAAAACGACCGAGACCGGCAGCACCATAAGTAACGGTGATATTTTTGTTTACTGCTCGGGCGAAAAAAATGTTCCTGCCAAAGCTTGGGCCGACGGAGACAATAAGTTTTACTGGACCTTCACAGAATCGGATGGCGAATTTATAGCAAAAAGCGTAGGGTCATCAACTGCATTGTATTTGAAGTACAACCCTTCAAGTCCTCGCTTTACGACTTACAAATCGGGACAACAAGACCTGACTCTCTACAAGCTGGAAGAATCGGGCAAATCGAATCCCAACCTGGCCTTTACCGGCATCACGGGCGATGTAACCAAACAACTCTCCGAAGGCAGCTACAGCAGTGTGGCCACTACGGCTTCCGACGCTACCATCACGTATAGCAGCAGCAACCAGGAAGTGGCCACGATTGCCCAGGACGGTCTCGTTACGCTGGTTGCCGGCGGTACGACTACCATCAAGGCCGAAGTAGCCGAAACAGCTACCTACGAAGCCTCTTTCGTAGAATATACCTTGACCGTTGTTGACCCGGCTATGATCAAGACCTTTGCCAAAGTGACCAGCGGTGCCGTAACCGATGGCAAATACATCATCGTATACCAAGACAGTGACGATGCTACCTCGGTAAAAGCCATGAACACCACCAACGAGAAGAGCTACTTCATGTATACCGACGTTGACCTTACCGACGGTAAAATCGTAACCGACGACCAATCGATTATCTGGGACATCACCACACAAGCCAACGGTAGCATGTCGATCAGCAATGGCGACAATATTTTCGTAGGTTACAGAGGTAGCGGCAACAACGCATACATCTACGAAGCATACACCGAAGAGAACTGCGATTGGACATTCACGTTTGCCGATGGCCTCTTCACTTGCGCAAACGGTTCCGTAACGAACCGTCTGCTCCAATACAATACCAATTCTCCCCGTTTTGCCTGCTACACCGGCAGCCAGAAAAACCTCACCCTCTACAAACTCGATGAAGGCAAACAGTCTGTAACTGTAGCTTTCAACGAAGTTAGCGGCGACAAAGAGGTATTCTTCACCGAGAGCTTTACCTACAACAGTGCCGCCACGGCTACTCCCGAGCGCCCCATCACCTACAGCAGCAGCAACCAGGAGGTGGCCACCATCAGCACCGAAGGTATCGTAACGGTAGTTGGCCCGGGTACCACGATTATCAAAGCTACCACCGAGGGCAATGACACCTACGAAGAGGGTGCCGCTCAATACACCTTGACGGTACGGGCTGCATCGGTTTCGCTGCCCTACTCGACAGACTTCAAATCGGGTCTGGGCGAATGGCTCACCTATGTTACCTACGGTACGACCGAATGGGGTTCGACCTCTTACGGTGCACAAGCCAACGGCTTTAACAAGGGCGACGGCGAGACTTACCTCGTTTCTCCGGCCGTAAGTGCTTCCAGCATCGTGCTCTCCTTCGGTAGCGAAGTGGCTTTCACGGGTCCTGCCGCCCAACTCTTCTACTCAAGCAATTTCGACCCCAGCACCATGACGCAACCCGCTGAGGCTACCTGGACCGAAATTACCGACATGGCCACTTGGGCTTCGTCGCAAGAGACTACCCCCTCGGGCGACATCGAGCTGAAGAACCTCACCGCTCCTATCCGCTTCGCTTTCAAATACACCTGCTCCGAGGCCGAAGGTGCTGCCCGCTGGACCATCACCGACCTCAGCATCAAAGAGGGTGTAGCTTCGGGTATCGAAACGGTAGAAGCCAACGGCATGAAGATTATCAACGGTAAGGGTCAGGTAACCATCGAAACGGCCGAGGCTGCCCGGATTGCCGTCTATGCCCTCACCGGCGCACAAGTTCGTCAAATCGAACTCGTCGAAGGTACCAACGTCGTAGAACTGCCTGCCGGCATCTACGTAATCGGTCACCAGAAAGTAGTGGTATTCTAATCGAATACAGCAATCGATCATCATACACAGGAGACGGGCTCGCGCCCGTCTCCTTTTTTTATACCCACCCGCCGACCTCATCGAGCCCGCCATCTCCGGGGCAGTCTCATTTTCTCACCCTCGCGGAAATACCATACCTTTATCCTCCGACAAAAAACAATACAGTATGGTAATTGCATATTTAAGAATCAGCACCAGCAGACAGCACCTCGACAATCAGGCCGACGAAATCAGACGTTTTGCCCGCTCTCGCGACATGAACATCGACCGGTGGGTAACCGAGATTGTAAGTGGAAAGAAAGACCAACGAGAGCGAAAACTCGGAAGGGTAATCAGACAATTGAAACCGGGCGACACCCTTATCGTAACCGAAATCTCGCGATTGAGCCGTACCCTCACCGAAATCATGGCCATCATGGGCCGATGCCTCGAGAAGCAAATCACCATCTACTCGACCAAAGACGGCTATGCCTTCGACAACACCATCAACAGCAAGGTGCTCTGCTTTGCCTTTGGCCTTGTGGCCGAAATCGAACGCAACCTCATCTCGATGCGAACCAAAGAGGCGCTGGCCCTGCGCAAGGCCGAAGGGGTGACCTTGGGACGCCGCAAGGGGAGCATCACCAAATTGCGTCTCCTCATCGACCACGAACCCGATATTGTCGAGCGGCTGGCCCGAGGCGAGTCGATTCGCTCGATATGCCGGGGATACGGTGTATCGACCGACACCTTTCTCAAGTTGCGCAAGCTGTCGCCCCGGGTAGAGTGCGCCTTCCGCTACAAACAGCTACCGGCCCCCGAATAAAAAGGGGGCTGTACCCGGATGTCACGGATACAGCCCCTTGTGAGAAATAGTCTAATCGCCTATTTAAAGTTCAGTCGTATCTTATTTCTTCAGCATCTCCAACAGCAGCACCGGCTCGTTGGTGGTGATATAGTCGGCCTTGTGGTCGATGAAGTATTGCAGGTCTTCGGCCTTGTTGACCGTCCACACATTCACGGTGAGGCCCAGGAGGTGTGCCTCGTCGATCCATTGCGGATTGGCTTTCAATACCTTATAAGCATAGTCGAGGCCGGTATAGCCCAACTCCTTGAGTTCGGCCGGGGTCTTGTCGCCGTTGAGATAGGCCACCTTGGCCTCGGGTGCCAGCTTTATCAGTTCGGTCCCCACCAGGTTGCTGAAGGCAATATACTCCACCTGCGCCTCCATCTTCTTGGCCTTCACCATATCGACCACCTTCCGGGCCAGTTCGATATTGCGCTCGGGAGTCGACTGGGTTTTCAACTCCAGCACCAGAATCATGGGAGCCAGTTTCTTGCCGGCATCGAGGTAAGCCTCGAGCGAAGGCAGATTCTCGCCGTTTTTCAGTTTCGACCGGGTGAGCCGGTCGAAATTGCTCTTCTCGATCTCCAGCCCGTCGAGTGTATGGGCATCGTGATTGACCACCAGCCTGCCGTCGGCCGTGAGCCAAATATCCAGCTCCGACCCCCAGCAACCGGCCTCATGAGCTTTTTGCAACGAGGTGAGCGAATTTTCGGCCGAACCTTCACACTTCCAATAACCGCGATGTGCCACAGCATGAGTGGTGTACTGAGCATAAGCACTCTGCGACAGGGCCAGCAATAGAGCAGCCGCCATAAAGAGTTTCGATTTCATAGTTATCTCACGTTTTTATTGGGTTTATAACTTGTTCAAGGTTTCATATTCTCGGCATTGGTCCTTATCTCGAAGAGAGCCGTCTTGAAATCGACCTGCGTATCGCGCACATCGTTGCAACGGACGATAAGGGCCCCCTCCTTCTCCCAATACGACTTCACGGTGTGGCCGTTCATGGGACCGTCGGCTTCGCCCCGCACGGTTACATCGTCGGGGTTGACGACAATCTTCAATCCCCGCGATTCGTTGAGCATGTCCATATCGCCCCGACTGTTCCCCCCCACAATGAGGGGCACCGCCTTGATGTAGGTAGGTATCACCTGTGCCTTACCGTCGTCCTGAGGTATGGGCATGATAATCTCGTCGCTCATCACACCGTTCTTCACCACCCCCTTCACGCCCAGTACATGCGTCACGGGGATACCCAACTCGTCGGCCACAAAGCGCTGATAGAGGAACTCGGGCGAGGCGGTAAGAATCCATACTTCAAAGCCAAACTCCTTCAGATTGGCAATCAAGGCCTTCATCTCGGGATACATTTTCCCCTTATAAGAGCGCATGTAGCAGTCGTAACCGATTGTCGCAATCTCCTCGGGAGTCATGCCGGCGAAGAAATGGACCCGATCCTCGACATAGGGTTTGCCCACGTTGTTGCCATCCTTCACCATGCGGTCGATAATCGCCATCTTCTGCCGGGCCAACCGGTCGGTGCGCTCCCGGTAATGCGTCTGGGCATAGGCATAGAGAGCCTCGTCGGCCAGATAGTAGGGGGCTTGCCCGAATACGGTACCATCGCAATCGAAGACGGCAACCTTGCGGTCGGTAATCGAGAGAGTCGTTTGCAGAAACTCCTCTATGCGTTCATTCGTCTCGGCGGGCCAGGTCGAAATGGGCCGATAGGTTTGAGCCGACAACACTGAGACTACACTCACGGCGAGTATTACCCAGGTTTCACGCAGCCGACTCAATCGGGGAAAATCTATCCTCTTCATATAATTATCATCGGTATGGTTTACAACATCGACAAATATACAAATTTTATTCTTCTCCACGGTTTTCAAAGGGAAAAATTTCGAAACAAAAAGCAAATTAAAAAATCAGAAATCGAAAGGAAACGAAAATTTAATATCTCTGTAATCTCCCTGTCAACAGACAAAGCAACCCAATGCCCCGGACAATCGCCTCGAATATTACGAAAGGCGATAAAACCGGAACGATAATTCCGAAAATTTTATTTTGCTGATAATAAGATAGATACGAAAAATTATGAAAATTTTTTTCAGCACAGGTAGGGGGATTTTCAAACTCCGGCGTTATAAGGTCAAAATCACATAGCTAAGCGACCCACACGGGAAAGCAAAAGCAGCCGGCTTCCCACCACGCACAACGCGGAGAGAAAAAACGGCTCACCATTTACACAACGAAAAAAATTAACAAATTATGAAAATCAAATTTATTGCATTACTTTTGTGCGCAGCCGTAAGCAGCCATGTTGTAAAAGGACAAGAAACCACCGCTAATAACACCCAGTCTATGCCCCGCCACGAAATACGCCTCTCGGCCAGCGACGGACTCACACTCGGACTTGCAAACGTCTTTGGCATGGGCTTGAGCGACGCAGTAACAGGCAGCAAGCGCAGCGACGAAAAATCGAGCCTGGTATACAGTCTGGGTTACAGATACTCGATTGCCCAATTCAGAGTAGGTGCCGACCTGGGATTCGTTCAATCGACCGGCAAGCTGACCCTGGCTGGTGAAACAGCCCCCTCGCTGAAAGAGAAAGACCTGAACTTCATGTTGTTGCCCACGGTCGAATTTGTATACTTCAAACGCGGTGTCGTTGAACTCTACGGTGGTGCTGCCGCCGGTGTAAATCTGGTGAACCACACCGAAAAGAGCCTGAACCAGACGGCTACCAGCAACGCCAAGAAGAGCGACCTCTCTACCACCTTTGCCTACCAGGTAAACCCCATCGCCCTGCGAGTTGGCAACCAACGCATCGGTGGATTCCTCGAAGCCGGCCTCGGATACAAAGGCTTTGTGACCGCCGGCGTAAGCTTGAGATTCTAATCACCCCATAACCTGCGAGTGCTACTTATGCGAGAGACCAGAAAAGAAACCTTCAAGTCCCTGTTCCAGAAACACTATCCCCGGCTATGCCATATAGCCTACGGATATGTGCTGGACCGAGACGACTCGGAAGACATTGTGCAAGAACTCTTCATCAATGTCTGGGACAAAGGGAAAGATACCTTGCCCGAGAAAGAGTTTGCCGCCTACATGACCACTGCTATTCGAAACAGCTGCATCTCTTTCCTGCGCAAGAAACAGGGCGCCTTCGTTTCGATCGACGACTATCCCACTGCCGCCATCGACACGCCTGATGAAATCTATGATGAAGCCGACGAAGCGAAATCGCCCGACAATCTCCTGCAAGTAGCACTCGCATCGTTACCTCCTAAATGCAAAGAGGTCTTTTTGCTGGCCAAACTCAAAGGTATGAAATACCGCGAGATTGCCGAGAAGCTGAACCTTTCGGAGAAGACTATCGAGAATCAAATGACCCGGGCTATCCGACTCCTGCGCACCTATGTGGCCGAAAACAATGCCCTGCGCATGATCCTTATCACAATCGTTTTATCAATCTTCTTAAACTGCATGTAAAATGGGAAATCACGACGACATAGACGAACTGTTGGCCAAACACTTCGCTCACGAACGGCTCACCGCCGCCCAGCAGGCCAAACTGGATCAATGGAAAGCTGCATATCCCGAAGAGAGCCAACGATTGCAACGGCTTATCGAGATGCCTATCTTCAGCGACACCTCGTTCAAGGTCGATACCGAAAAAGCCTGGGCCAAAGTCGAACCGCAACTCAAGGAGCACTCCCTGAAAATCGGTCGCTTCTCGCACAAAGCCTGGTTCTACTCCGCTGCCGCAGCCATTGCCCTCATACTGATAACTACCTGGATGATACTCTCTCACGAGACCGACACCCAAACCGTACGCTACGCCGATATAACCCAAACCGAAAACGTTCTTTTGCCCGATGGGTCGGAGGTTACCCTCTATCCCCATGCAACCCTGGCATTCCGATATGCCGACGACGGGACCGCCCGTCAGGTAGAGCTCACCGGGAAAGCGTTCTTTCACGTAAAAAATCGTGACAACGCCCCCTTCAAAATCTCTGCCGGACAGATGACGGTCGAAGTCCTGGGGACTTCGTTTCTCGTCGATGCCGCTCACGACAACAAGTCGGGCGTGTTTGTCGAGAGCGGACGGGTGAAGGTCTCTACCTCATACAACAACGTCATTCTGGAAGCCAACGAAAAGGTCGAAATCGCCGACGACCAGATGACACTGGGCCTGATCGAAGACCCCGCCTCCTTCTTCGGGAGGGGCGACTCGGTACTGGTTTTCAAAAACAGTCCCATCGCCACGGTGGTCCAGGAGGTGGAAAAGCAGACCGGTGTAAAAATCGAGCTGGGTAAAGGACTCGACCGAAACACGGTCACCACCAAAATCAATGTGAGCGAGCGTGAGAGCATAGCGGCCGAACTGGCTTTCGTGTGCGGCTGCCAATGCGACACTCTGGAAAAGGGGCGGCACTACAAACTTTATTATGAGTAAGTTACAATTCTTATTCTCTATAATAGCACTACTTTGGGTTCATTCATCGTTAGGTGAAATTACAAAAAGACCCGTTGCGATAGCAGAAGAGCGGATATCAGTCTCCGCCTCTTCTGCTTCTGTGTTACAATGGTTCGAGCAAATCGAGCGGCAATGCGACATCACCCTCTCGTACAACCCTTCGTCGATCGACCTCGACCGGGTGTGCACCTTCAAAACGGCAGGTGTCACCACCGTGGGGAAACTGCTGAAAGAGCTCCTGCGGGACTACCGCTTCAAGACCATCGAGATTTCACCCCGCAAACTGGTCATACAAATAGGCGAAGAGAAGTTCTTCACCCTCTCGGGTACCATCAGCGAAGAGGGAAGCAGCGAAAAGCTCTACGGAGCCATCGTCTCGCTTTACGACGAAAACGAACGGAAACAGTACACCCTCTCCGACGAAAACGGCCGATTCAGGCTGCCGTTGCCCGAAGGGAGTTACCGACTCTGCATCACCTGCATGGGATACGAGCCTTATGAACAGACGATTGTCGTCGACCGCGACCTGACCTTGCAACCCCAACTCAATGCCCAGCTCTTCGAAATCGAAGAGGTCACCGTGAATTCGCGCAAACTGAGCAACTCGCTCGACGAACTGGCTCCTTCGAGCATGCTCTCGTTCAACAGCAACGACCTCTTTTCGCAAATCTGGATTCTGCCGGGCGTGACCGGCATACCCACCGGCAACAACTTTCTGGTCGACGGAGGCGGATACGACGAGAACCAGCTCCTGCTCGACGGCGTGCCCGTATACCACCCGGGGCACCTCAACCTGATGCTGCCCGTATTCAACGGCGACGCCGTGAAGAATATCGTCTTTCACAAAGGGTTCTTCCCCACCAAACTCGAGGGGAAGCTCTCGTCGATTACCGAAATAAACCTCAAGGACGGCAACAAACAGGAGCACATGCGCACCCTCTCGCTCGACATGCCGGCCGCCTCGATCATGCTCGAAGGCCCCATACTCAAAAACAAACTCTCCTACCTGGTGAGTGCCCGGCGCAGTTGGCTCGACCTGCTCGACGAGTTTTTCTCCGAAGAGGACCGCCTCAACCACTCGACGCTCGACTTCAACGCCAAGTTGTCGTACGACATCTCGCCGTCGAGCTCGCTCAAGGCTCTGGCTTACCATGCGCAAGACATCTACCGCATGCCCGTCGGCCCCAAAGAGAAGATTACGGCCATGCGCTGGAACAACCAAATCTACCAGCTCGCCTACAACTTTTCGAAAGGGAAATTGAGCAACACCACCTCGCTCTTCTACACCTCACACGAAAATGTGGCGCATGCCGGAATACTGGGTTTCGAAACTGCGACACGCAGCTACATTCACAGCGGCATCAAGTCGATGAACGTATCGACCGAGTTCACATACAGCTACGACAACATCTACACCACCCGCTGGGGAGCCAAATATGCCCACGAGTTCTACGACCTGGCCATCCTGGGCGACACGGTACGTGTGCGCCACGAGCCCATCGACCAATTCTCGATTTTCTACGACAACCTCATCCGCATCACTTCGCAACTATTCACCCAGGTGGGAGTCCATTTCATCGGCTATCTGCCCGAGAAGCACCGCGACTATTACAGCATCCAGCCCCGCTTCTCGCTCAAATACTCGCCGTGGACCAACGACCTGTTCTATCTCAACTTCTCGCGCATGGAGCAGTTTTACCACTACCTGCGGTTCAACACCTTCTACATGCCCACCGACTTCAGGATGCCCAGCATCGAGTCGTACAAACCGCGCTCGTCGGAACACTACGAGGCGGGGTGGAAACACAACCTGCGCAACGGCGCCCTTGAGCTGTCGGCCTACTACAAGACCCGCCGCAACATCGTGGCCCTGCGCCCCGAGACCTTTGTCGAAGATACCGAGTGGGGCAACTACATCATGACCGGCAACGGCGACAGCTACGGCATCAAATGTTATTTCTACAACTACTGGCGGCACTGGTTGCTGCAACTCTCCTACACCTATGCCCGCAGCCGCGAGTGGTTCGACGAACTGAAGGCCAACGGGAAAATACCCTCGCTCTACGACATCCCCCACCAATTGAGCGGAGCCGTCACCTACAACCTCAACAGCAGCTCCTCCTTCTCGTTGGGCGGACTGTTGAGGTCGGGCAAGATACTCGAAATCGACGAGACAACTTTCGACCCCTTCCCCATCGAGCAGTTCCACACCCGGCGGGCTCCGCTCAACTACCGGGTAGACGCCGGCTATTCGTTCAAGAAAAATTTCGGGGACGACAAATTGCTGCTGCTTCGCGTAGGACTCTACAACATCGTGGGCAACCCGCCCGAAGAGGAGTTGCTCGACTTCTACTCCGTGCACTGGCCCTACAACTGCATGCCTTACGGGAGCATCAGCTTCAAGTTCTGAACAGGCAAAAAAAAATTCAGCTCCGGGTCTCGGGCTGAAATCAAAAGAGAGTCACAAACCGGTCACGGCACAAAACTCTCCCTGCGGGGAGGGCAAGAGCCGGTGCGACCGGTTACCAAAACTTGTTCTGGCTGGGGTTGTATTCAAAACCCGCACTGCCCAACTTGGCCACCAGGTCGGCCTTGCTGATGTGCATGTCGTCGCACAGCGCATCGAGCGAGGCATAGTTGTCGCGCAACTTGGTGTTGATAAACGAAAACAAGATCATCGGATCTTCGGGTAAGGTATTCATAATCTATTCCTTTCTGTTTCGGGGTGCAAAGATAGCAATTTCCCCCACAGGTGATACAAGAGAGCGGGAATAAAAATCACCACCCCGCCCCTTGCATATCGGCCGGGCCGGCAGCCGGGCCAGCGCCTCACTCTCCCGTCGGAGGCGTGTGGGGCAACCGCCCGTCCTCGATTTGCATCGTCTGCATCTGGCTCTTCGACACGCCGAACTTGCGGCCGAACGCGGTCCAATAGTACGTCGAGGCCCATATAAACAACCGCTTGCTCAGCGGCATGGTGGCCTGTATCGTGCGGTATTCCCCCCGGGCTACCGACCGTGCCAGCCGCTTGATGGCCCGCACGGCTACATACTTGAAGGGTGTACCCAGAATGGCCTCGCCGCTGCCCAACTCCAGAATAGACCCCAGCCGATAGCCGTTCTTCCGGCAGTAGAGGCGCATCATCTCTATGGCAATCTCGTTCTGGGTATACTCCAGAAAACCACAGTTAATCAGGATGGAGACCACCGGCTTACGTGCGGGTGGACAGCTCTCCAGCACCTTCAGAAACTCGAGGAACCCCACCGGCAGGGCATCGGCATAGAGGGGGAAGACAAAGAGCACATCGGTATACCCCGCCATCTGCTCGCACAACTCGCGATGATTGCGTCTGGTCAGGTTGAAATAGACCGTCTCGGCCGAGCAGTATTTCATAAAAAGTTCGGCATATCGCTTCGAATTCGACTTCGGAGCCCGGGGGCTGCCGTTGATAATCATTACTCGTCCCATAGTTCCACAATGTTTTTTACACAGTTTTCCAACTCGGCTTCGGAGGTGAATATCACCTCGTGACTCTCGAAGCTCATATTACTCGCATTGCGGGCTACCAGCCGACGGAAGAGAGCCTGCTCCTCGGCATCGATGTCGCCATAGGCCACAATCGTAGCCCGCTTGGGCACCACGGCCCGCTGCACATGGTGCGTCTCGCCCTTGACGATGCGGATAAAGGCCTGCTGCACCGGGATAGCCCGCTCGAGCATGCGCTTCATCTCCGTATCGTATCCGCCGTAAATCACCCGGCTCACATAGAGCACCCGGTCGCTGGCGGCAATATAGGGATAGACCCGGGTCGCATCGTCGCGCATCACACACTTGCCCGGCGTACGGGTCCAGCATCCGAAGCAGCCTGTACAGTTGGCTATCTTCAGCGACGAGAGGTCGATATACTTTATTTCCGAATGGTCTCGAATGTTCAATCGAATAGGTCGGTCACTCATAATCAGTTTCATAATCAATCGTTTTAAGGGTCAATACGCCACAGCAATCTACCGGCCAAATTTATATTGGTTCTAAATAATCCCCGAATTGGGTGGCAAAAATAGGCCATTTCACCACTCTCTCCAAAACGGCAGTTGCCGGTCTATCTATTTTTAGAACTTTTTATTGTTTCTTTTCAAGTTTGCCGAGGGGGTGTGTTTCCTTCGTCAAAACATTTCATAATCTTTTTGTTCTCAATGCAATACAGTTTTATACCATCTCCGGACATTCACTCTACAATACAACAACCGACCGCAGGCTCGTGTTCAGGCTGCACGCCTCGGCCCTTGTCTTGTAATACAATCGGAAAAAAAATGAGCGCGACCTGTTGTCCGGCAAACATATTGTTCGTATATTTGCGAACAACAATTCTGACTATGGACGAAAAACGAGACTATACCCTCACTCAGGAACAGTTGGCCCGGTATGCCAAAGCCCTGGGGCATCCGGCCCGGGTGGCCATCCTGCACTTTCTGGCCCAGCAGGAGACCTGCTACTTCGGCGACATCCACGAAGAGCTGCCCATCGCCAAAGCCACCGTATCGCAACACCTGAAGGAGCTGAAGGAGGCCGGCCTCATCCAGGGCGAGGTCGAGACACCCAAGGTGCGGTATTGCATCAACCGGCAAAACTGGGAGAAGGCCCGCCGACTGTTCGGCGAGTTTTTCGAGCAGTGCGTCTGCCCGTCGGGGAAGTGCTGCCCGTAACAGCCCCCCCCGTTTTTTTTTCGAACCTATTGTTCGTTATTCTACGAATTACGTTTAACTAATATAATTACAATAACTATGGAAATTAAAGTTTTAGGAACCGGCTGTGCCGGGTGCAAAGCATTGTATGAACGAGTAGAACAAGCCCTCGCCGAGCTGGGTATGACGGCCACCCTCACCAAAGAGGAGGACTTGATAAAAATCATGGCCTACAACGTGATGACCCTTCCGGCTCTTGTCGTCGACGGAAAGGTGGTAGCCAAAGGCAAAATATCGACCGACGAGATAAAAAGCATTCTCACCCGATAAACGCAGCAGCCATGAAACCGATACTCCTCACCCTTTCGTTCCTGCTCTACCTGACGGCGAGCCTGGCACAAACCACATCCGATACCTATGTCGAGGTGCTCTACTTTCACGGCAAACAGCGCTGTGTCACCTGCAAAGCCATCGAGGCCTGCACCCGCGAAGTTATAGACGAACAGTTTAACGCTCAAGTCAAAGAGGGAAAAGTACGATTCCGGGCCATCGACATTTCGACCCCCGACGGTGAAAAACTGGCCGACCGCTATCGGGTAAGCCGCTCGTCGCTCTTCATCAACGGGTGGAACAACGGCAAGGAAAGCCGCAACGACCTCACCCTCTTTGCATTCCGGAATGCACGCAGTCACACGGAGCTATTCAAGCAGGAGGTAAAAGAGACGATTGTCCAACTCCTGAAATAACCCCATCCCCATGGAATATCTGCAAACCCTGCTCGAACAGAGCGAGATGCCCGTCATCACCGCCTTTCTGCTGGGACTGCTCACGGCGGTAAGCCCCTGTCCGCTGGCTACCAACATCACGGCTATCGGCTTCATAGGCAAAGACATGGCCAACCGCAACCGCATGTTTGCCAGCGGCATTCTGTACACCGTCGGGCGCATAGTCGCCTACTCGGTGCTGGGGGCCATACTCATTGCCATCCTGCGAAGCGGAGCCGATACCTTCCTCATCGAAAAGGAGATAAGTCGGTGGGGCGAACAACTGATTGCACCACTGCTTATCTTCATCGGTCTGTTCATGCTGATAGGCGACAAACTCCCGCTCGCCCGGTGGGGCTTCTCGCCATCGGCCAAGAGCGAACGGTTGAGAGGCGCATGGGGCAGCCTGCTGCTCGGTCTGCTCTTTGCCTTGGCCTTCTGTCCCACCAGCGGGGTGCTGTATTTCGGTATGCTCATCCCCATGTCGGTCATCGAGCCCGAAGGCTATCTGCTCCCCGTGGTCTTTGCCCTGGCTACCGGACTGCCGGTTGTCGTGGCGGCCTGGATACTGGCATACAGCGTGGCGGGTATAGGCAAATTCTACAACCGCATGCAACTCTTTCAAAGATGGTTCAACCGCCTGGTGGCAATCATTTTCATCGCCATCGGCATCTATTATGCACTCACTCAACTCAATTGGATATGAAAATCTTGATTCTCTGCACCGGCAACAGTTGCCGCAGCCAGATGGCTCACGGCTTTTTACAATCGTTCGATGCCAATCTGCAAGTTTTCTCGGCAGGAACCCATCCGGCCGAGCAGGTCAACCCGCATGCCGTCGAGGTGATGGCCGAAGCCGGCATCGACATAAGCCATCACCGCCCGACCGATGTCGCAACCTGCCTGAACGAAACGTGGGACTATGTCATCACCGTGTGCGACCACGCCCGCGAGAGTTGCCCCGCCTTCTCGGGAGAGGTGCGCCACCGGCTGCACATCGGCATCGAGGACCCCTCGGAAGTCACCGGGTCGCCCGAGACGATAAGGCAAGCCTTTATCCAGGCTCGCGACCTGATAAAAGAGAGGTTCTCCCGATTCTATCTGACCGAGATTCTGGGGAAAGAACTGCCCCGATGTGCCTGTGAACGATAAATTTTTAAACGCAATGTTCGTAATATTACAAACAAAAAAACTTAGCCTGTTATGATACAACAATTTGCCGACTGGCTGGTATACGACCTGTTCGGGTTGAGTGCCGCCACCCCGCTCGGCAGCTCCCTCAACTTCTTTTTCTACGATTCGATAAAGATCATTATCCTGCTTTTCTTCATCAGTGCGATTATGGGTATCGTCAATGCCTACTTCCCCATCGAACGGCTGCGCGACTACCTCACCTCGCGGCGCCTCTACGGACTGCAATATCTGTTCGCCTCGCTTTTCGGAGCCATCACCCCCTTCTGCTCCTGCTCGTCGATACCGCTCTTCATCGGGTTTGTCAAGGGAGGCATTCCTCTGGGGGTCACCTTTGCCTTCCTCATCACCTCGCCGCTGGTCAACGAGGTGGCCGTGGCCATGTTTCTCGGCACCTTCGGGTTGCGCATCACCCTCGTCTATGTGGTGAGCGGCATCCTGCTGGGCATGATTGGCGGCTTCGTGCTGGGCCAGTTGAAGCTGGAGCCCTACCTGAGCGACTGGGTAAAGCAGATACAACAAAACGCCTCGGCCGACTTCAACACCTGGGAGCGCGAACAGACCCCCTTCGTGAAACGGTTGCCCTCCATCCTGCGCGAAGCGTGGGGCATCGTGAAAGGGGTACTCCTCTACATCGTCATAGGCATAGGCATCGGGGCCGCCATGCACGGGTATGTGCCCGAAGGATTTTTCGAGCACTACATGTCGCGCGACAACGTGTGGGCCGTACCCCTCTCGGTTGTGCTGGCCGTACCCATGTATGCCAACGCCGCCGGCATCGTGCCCATCATCGAGGTATTTGTAGCCAAGGGCATACCCATCGGTACCGCTCTGGCTTTCATGATGGCCGTCGTGGGGCTCTCGCTCCCCGAAGCCACCCTGCTGAAAAAGGTGATGACCTGGCGACTTATTGGTATCTTCTTCGGCATCATCACCCTTTTTATTATCTTGTCGGGATACCTGTTTAACGCCATTCTGTAACCGACAGCAATCGGGGAGAGTGAGCCGGGATTCCTTCATCTCGACTCCCCTCCCCGTTTCTCCTTTTTACCGGCATGGCGAAGATAGCGCCACCGACCGCTACGGGCACTGCATCGTGTATCTACCGAACGGCCGGTCTGTCCCCCTTTTTCAGGAAGAGAACCTCGACATCCTGGCAGGTAACCAAACAGCCTTTAGGCAACGATTCGAACCACGGAGCCATTTGCTCGACAAAGGCATCGATCTTGCTCTCTTCATCGATCATCTCGACCACTACCGGCACCTTCTCGGTAAACTCCCAAAACTTGACCGGAGTCAGTTCGCTACTGGTTCCGTAACCCATGAGACCTTTATATACGGTAGCTCCTGCCAAGCCAGATTGCCGGGCCTTGTAGGCAATCGTCTCATAAGCCGATGTGTGATCTACCTTATCGGTATTGCTCAAATAGACCCGCAATGCCTTATACTTTTTTCCCAATTCCATATCACAACCATTTTACAAGGGAATACCCCACATACAACATGAAAAGGCCGCCCAACAAACTCAACCCCACATAGAGAAACAGGTAAAAGAAGTTGGCATCCCTGATCATCTGGAAACTCTCATTGATAAATGTCGAAAAGGTGGTAAAGCCGCCGCACAGTCCTACGGTAAGAAACAGGCGTAGATTCGCACTCATCAGGTTGTTCCGTTCAAACAGTCCGTAAAAAAGACCTATGGCCAGACAGCCCAGAATATTTACACAAAAGGTGCCGACCGGGAACGAGTGAAAGCCCCAGCTTTGTATCGCTTTGGAAAGAAGATAGCGCAGCGCACCCCCGGTAAAACTGCCGGCCCCTACAATCAGCAATGTCTTCAGCATAAAATGTCATTTTATTATTGTATCACAAGTAGGGATCATCAGCACATAAAGGCGGTTAAAAGCTAATCCCATAGCCGGTGCAAAGATAGTGAAAGGTGAGCGACAAGCAAAGATGCTTGCATTATTTGCTTGGCCGAACCGCATCCTATCTTCTGTAAAAAGAGGATAAAGGCGCGGCCTCATACCGTCTCAAACAGAAAATTCACCGGCCTCACTTGCCGTACTTCCGCTCAAAAAGCTCTTTGTTTTTCGTACCCCACTCGAGCATGGCGTCGATGATGGGAATCAGGGTCATGCCCAGCGGCGTGATGGAGTATTGCGAACGCGGCGGCAACTCGGCATAAATGGTCTTTTCGACCAGGCCATCCTCGACCAGCTCCTTCAACTGCAGGTCGAGCACCCGCGGAGTTGCCTCGGGCAAAGCCTTGTGCAGTTCACTGGGGCGCATCGACCGGTACCGGAGTTCGTCCAGAATACACGATTTCCACTTCGAGTCGATCAGACTCATGGTCAGCCGCAAGGGACAATCCAAATCGACAGGTATCTTACGCTCATACATAATCGCACTCCTTTCTGATTACAAAGACAAATGTACAACATACTGCCCAAAATGGCGATATACCGAAAAAATTTTCAGTACCCGAATAATTTTACGGTACTTGTAGAAACAAGGATTACCCCATAGCTTTGCAACAAACATAAAACCCAACTGAATATGAGAGCAAGTATAGCAGAGTACAAGGCAGTCGAAGCGGCTGCCATGAAGTTTGTCAAGAGTGTGGCAGAGGGCAACAGCCGCTATGCCAAAGAGTTGTTTGTCGACGAGGCCGTGCTCTTCGGCTTTCTGGACGGTAAACTGGAACATGGCTCCATCGAGCAGTTCTACCACAACGTCGATACCGTGGGCGCCGGCGAGAACTTCGATGCCCGCATCGACATCGTCGCCCTCGAAGAGACGGTAGCCGTCGTGCGCGTGCTCGAAGAGAAGTGGGGCGGACGCATCGACTTTACCGACTACCTGCTGCTGTTGAAAATCAATGGCGAGTGGAAATGTGTAGCCAAAGCCTATAACCAAAATTCCGATACGATTCAACAATAAGAAAGGAGAAAAACGACCATGAAAATAGTAGTCATCACCGGCAGCCCCCGCAAAAACGGCAACAGCTTTGCCATGACCGAAGCCTTTATCCACGAAGCCGAGCAACGGGGCCACTCGGTACGCCGGTTCGATGCCGCCTTCCTGAAGATAGGCGGTTGCCACGCCTGCATGACCTGTTACAAAACGGGCAAAGCCTGCTCGTTCGACGACGATTTCAACGACATCGCCCCCGCCATACTCGAGGCCGATGCCGTGGTATTCACCATGCCGGTCTATTGGTATTCGATTCCGGCCCAGATCAAAGGAGCCATCGACCGCCTCTTCTCGCTCGTGGTGGGCGGCAAAGAGGTAGCCGGCAAGAAATGGGGCTTGATTGCCTGCTGCGAAGAGGACGACACCACCGTACTCGACGGCGTACGCATCCCCATGGAGCGCACCGCAGCCCTGCTGCAGTGGGAGATGGTAGGCGAAGTCCTCATCCCCGGCGTGCTCAACGTGGGCGACATCGACCACACCGACGGCTGCCAGCAAGCTGCTGCCCTAGCCGACAAATTCTGATTACCCTCTTCATTTACACGCACTCCCCGGCCCTTGCATCACCACAGGGCCTGGGGATTTTTTTTGTGCCGCACCTCGTGCCGGAATATCGCTCATGCCACAACAAAAAAGAGCCTTTCTCCCGATTCTGGGGCGTCAACATGTATACTTGA
>NZ_JANRHM010000020.1:0-63876 GCF_024733785.1 Barnesiella sp. ET7 | reverse complement strand
CTCTTGTACTACACTTGCTTCTTTTCAGTCTTGTCAATGAACTTTATTTCGTCTTTCCGAGTCAGGTCTTTTCGGCCCTTTCTCGCGGCGAAAGTGATGCAAAGATACACCCTTTTTCTTTTCCCTTCCAAATTTTTCAGCAACTTTTTTCAAAAAATTTTCGAGGATGCCATCAATCGCCTATTGATCTGCACCTTACAAAAAAATTTTTTTTTGAAGGTTTTTGCCAGCTCCCGGCAAACAGCCGGACATATCCCTACCCTTTTTCCTCTACTTATAGAGTATAGAGTGCAAGAGTCAGTCGACTTTTTTCTGTTTACCGCTAAACTCCTGGATGTCGAGGCGGATGATTTCGGTCCGATGAAACGATTTCTCGGCATACTTCAACCCGACTTCCTTATCGTCGGGCGAATACTTATCCAAGAAAAGCCGGAGGGCATGTCGACGCTCATCGGCCGAGAGTCCGATTTGTGCCCGACACTTGACAACTATACTCTCGTAGCCGGTCGTAAACTTGTCGGACACGACATGCGTGCGGCCTACGACACAAAACGAGGCCTCGCGATGCAGCTTGATGCAGTTGAGTTTTTTCCCTTCGGGAGCACAGTGCAAATAGATGTGGTCGTGCCCATCCCACACATAATTGATGGGGATGCCATAGGGGTTACCCTGGAGATCGACCAGAGAAAGGAGCCCATACTCGCCTTTCTGCAAGAGCTCCCAGGCACGAGGTTCGTCGAGCAAGCGATCTTGCCGACGGACCATGGTGTTGTCGTAAATCATCTGTTTGCCGTATTATTACCAAAGGGTCATTTGCGAAGGGTCGACCTGATGCGACTTCTTTTGCTCCATCGCAGCCTGCTCTTCGGCTTCGCGTCTCTTCTTCTCTTCTTCCTTGCGCTTGGCAATCATCTCGGGGGTATCGGGCCGAGTAGGTATCAGCCAATTATCGCCGAAGCTGTCGAGCCCCGGAAAATCGTCGTCGACAGAGTCGACCTCGACCTTCTCGGGCGCTTTGGGCTTGCGCCGGGATTTCCTGGCAGGTTTCGGCTTCTCGACCGGCTGTGCAGGCTCCTCCTCGGGCTCGGGTTCCGACTCTTGCCGGGGAGCTTCGGGCTGTTCCGGTTGCACAGGTGTATCGGATTGCGGAGCCGTCTCCAGCAACGATTCGGGTACAGACTCGGCCGGCTGCTCGGAAACCGGTTCTACTGCGGGGACAGGTTCAACCTCGGGCTCATCGCTTTGCGGAGTATCGAAACTGATTACCGTAGGCTCTGGTTTCTCCACAACAGGCGGTACATCGACTGTCGGCACTGGCTTTTCCTCGAGGAGCTTTGCCGCCTGAAGGGCCTCCATCTGCGACAACAGCTCCTGACGCTGGTTGCGCAAGGCTGCTACCAGAGCATTGGCACTCTCCAAATCGGCTTTCAAGGTATCGAGTTCGCTCTGTCGAGTTGCAGCCTCCTGGGCCCGACTCTCCAGCCGCTCGTTGCGCTGCGCCATCTCGCCCAGCCGGGTTTGCAACCGGGCATTTGCCTCGCCCAACTCCTGTACGGTTTTGGAGAGTTGCGCTATACGGTCGTCTTTCGAGGCTTTGACCTGCTCAAACTGCTTGAGCTTGGCCTCGACTTCGTCGACCACCTTCAGGCCATTGCGCGCTTCGGTTAAATCGGCTTCGAGGACCTCTATCTGTTTGGTCTGTTGAGCTATCATCTCGTCTTGCCGGGCCAACTCTTTGCGAACCGTCTCGAGTTGAGCCTTCGCCTCCTGTTCCTTTTCTCGGGCTTCGGCCAGGTCGGCTTCGAGCGTCTCTATCTGTTTGACCAACTGAACCATCTTCTCTTCCTGACGGGCCAATTCTTCGCGAGCCTTCTCGAGCTGAACCGTCGCCTCCTGCTCCTTTTCTCGGGCTTCGGCCAAATCGACCTGAGCCTGCTGCAAATCGTTGCGGAGCTGCTCGGCTTCGGCCGAATTGCCGGTCTGTTTCTTCAGCTCTTCTCTCAACTGGGCCACCTCGGCATAGGCAGCGTCGACCTCTTCCTGATGGACGGTCGAGACCTTCAGCTTATTGACCAGACTCTTGTTCTCGAGATCGAACTGCTCGCGCTCGGCTTCGAGTGTGGCGATACGGGCCTCCAGCTCGTGCACCTTGTCGGTCACGGCGCGTTTCTGCCGCTCGGCACTCAACTGAGCGCTCTGCATGGCATTGCGCTGCTCCTCGAGCTCCTTCACCTTGACCCGAGCCTCCTCGACCTCCTTCGTCAACGCCTTGTGCTTGTTCTCCCACTTGCGGACAACCCACTCGCGAGAACGGGCATTGACATCGGCCACGAACTTTTTGAACGGCTCGTCGAGCTGCTCGAAGAGGTATTTTTTCTCGGCATCCTTATCGAGAGCGGCCACGACATACTCGGGCAACGAGCGGTTGAGCATCTCGACCATCACCTCGAGCATGGCATCGGGCAACTGTATTTCGCCCGACTCTTCGGACCGGGGCACCTCGGTATTGTGCGACGGCTCTGCCGGAGCGGCCGACTCGGCGTGCTCACCTTGCGACTCCCGCTCACGAACACAAGCATTCGTAATGTTTTCGGCCGTATAGGGCTGCGACTCCATTTCATCGTCTTCGCCAGAGAAGCCCAAGGCTCTCCCCATTTTCTTAAATATCGACATAACTTATTCTTCTTTTTTATTTTCATTCAGGTCCAGACCCGGTTTCGTGACCAGCCCCTTGCCCTTTCGTCCGTTAATCTCTATCAATACAGGTTTCTCAAACTCCACTATTCTCAAAGATGCCGATTCGTACACCGCCGGCAGACTGTCGAGATAGGCCTCGTCGTAATAGCCATCGCCGGCAAACGAGTTGACTGTGAAATAGCCCACCCCAAACGAGGTGAGATTCTGGAAGAAGTGAGTGCCTTGACTCGGTTCTATCCGATAGTTATCTAGCGCCGACTCGACAATGAGCCGTGCCGACGAGATGTGGGGCCACTTGACCGGAATACCCAGCGACGAGTCGCTCGAGCCCCACCGGCCAGGACCTATCAAGATGTAATACTCTTCCCGCTCGGTAAAGGTACGATTTATTTTCTCGATTTCTCTTGCTATATTGACATTATTTGAAGCCTTGAAGTTTTGCGACTTCACATACACGATATGACGCACGTTGTCCATGATGCCGTGCCCCAGAGCGGTATTGCTCTTCAAAATGGTCTTTTCGTCGGGTACATCCATCACGTTATCGTTGAGCATCTCCTTCATGTCGACAATAGGCCGTATCTGCAACCAATAGACCGTACCCGGATTCCCGCTCGTACCGAGCAGTCCGGCAAACTCGATTTCGACCGGGCGTCCCATCTCGCGACTGCCCACCGTGAGCATCGTATCGAGAATGGGTGCCAACGGAAAAGCATTGTGCTTGAGTATATTGGCGAAGGTAACCACCTTGCGGCCACCCTCGTAATAGCCGTCTCGAATAATCTGGTCCATCGGGTCGTAAGTCGAAACCATCAGCCGCAGCGAGTTATCCTTCTCAGCATCGCGCACCGAGAGTTTGAGCAGATTGAAGCCGTCGTCAATCGAGAAATTCTTTTCGCTCCGCTTCATGTCCAGCGCATAAAAGCGAGTCTGTGTATCGCGCAGCGCCAGGTCGAGGGTGCTGGTTTGCAATATCTTGTTAGGGTGCCGGGGCGAGAAGCGCAGACTGCGGCCGCCGTCGACAATGTATTTGCCCAGACCGACAGCCAAATCGACCACGCCATCCTCGGCCTTCTCGTCGTTGATGGGATAGTAGTTGATCGAGCGCCCTACCCCGGCAAACGACGGGTAATAGCGGTCGCCATACTGGTTGCCCACCACCTCTTGCAGGATGATGGCCATCTTCTCCTGGTCGATGACGTTGGAGGTGGCCGTCATATAGGCCTTGCTGTCGGCATAGAATACCGAGGCGTAGACGGCTTTCACGGCGTCGAGCACCAGCCGCAGCATCTCCTCCTTGTCGTCGAGAGCCGGAATCATGTAGGTCGAATAGATGCCGGCGAAGGGTTGATAGTGCGAATCTTCGAGCAGGCTCGACGAACGCACGGCAATAGGTTTGCCCACCACGTCGAAGAAGGCCAGCAGGTCGGGCTTCAACTCATCGGAGAGTTTGGCCTTGAGAAACTGCTCCAGAATCTCTTCGTCGGGTATATCGGAGAGCGCCACCTGATAGAGGTTGTTGCTCTCCATAAAAGTGTCGAATATATCGGTACAGAGCACCACGGTCTTGGGCACCGTCACATTCACCCCCTCGATGTCGTCGAAGATGGGGTTTCGCTTGATCATGGCGTCGATAAAGGCCAGACCACGCCCCTTACCACCCAACGATCCTTCGCCGATGCGGGCAAAGTTGGAGTACTTGTCGAAACGGTCGCGCTTGAAGATGGCCACGACCCCCCGGTTCTTCATCTTGCGGTACTGCACGATGGCGTCGAAGATGAGCTGCCTAATTTCGGAAATCTCGCTCAGGTCGGTAATGCGGCGCGGCTGCAACGCCTCGGCCATAGGGAATATGGCCCGCGAATAGAGCCAGCGCGATATGTGGTTGCGCGACGCGTGATAGTAGAGCGACTCGTCGGGGATGATGTCGATATTGTCCTGCAGGTCCTTGAGATTCTTGATGGTGACAATCGGTTCGCCCGTGTGGGGGTTGATAAAGGTGAAGTCGCCAAAACCGAAATTTTTCAGAATCGTCTTCCGCAAATCGACCGGCAGTTTCTTGGAGTTCTTGTCGAGGAACGAGGCGTTCAGCCGAATGGCATCCTTGTGGTTCTCCCACTCCGACGACTCGATGATGAGCGGCAGATAGGGGTCGCACGAGCGCACATAGGAGCAGAACTTGATGCCGGCCTTCTTGTCTTTCACCCCGGCCCGGATAAACGACACATCGGAGATGATGCCCAGCATATTGCCCGAGTATTTCTCGTAAATCTGCATGGCCTCCTCGTAGGTACGGGCCAGCATCACCTTGGGGCGCCCCCGCATGCGCAACATGCGTTCGTGCTCGTTCAGCGCCTCGGTCGAGAATATCTGCGACTGCTTCAGCACAAAGTTATAGAGGTGGGGCAATATGGAGGAGTAGAACCGGATGGAGTCCTCGACCAGCAGGATGAGCTGCACCCCCACCGAGGTGATGTCGACCTCGGCATTCATCTTGTCTTCGATGAGCTTGATGATAGCCACCAGCAGGTCTACGTTGCCCAACCAGCTGAACACGTAGTCGACACCGCTCAGGTCTTCCTTGGCAATGCGCCTCGACACCTCGTGAGAGAAGGGGGTGAGCACCACAATAGGTATATAAGGATAGAGGCGCTTCATGGCCTTGGCCTGGGTGAAGGTCTCGGAACAGTCGACCCCCGGCATGGTAATGATGAGGTCGTAGCGCTTCATGGCCAGCTCTTCGAAGGCCTCTTCGTTGGTCGTCACCTGCTTCACCCGCGGGGGAGAACTCAGGTTCAGCGACACATATTCGAAGTAAATCTGCTCTTCGACCCGCCCGTCTTCCTCCATGATAAAGGCGTCGTAACGGCTCGCAACAAGTAAGACATTGAAGACCCTTTTTTGCATTAAGTTAGCAAAAGAGGTATCTTTCAAGTATAATTGATTTATATTTGGCCGATTCATTGTTCTATTGTCGATTTTGGCTTACAAAATGCCATTCCACTTTATTACGATTTAATTGTTCAAAAGTAGTAAAAAAAATTTTTTTATCCATAGAATTATGTACATTTGCAATAAGAGAAACGAGTATCTCTCCCAAGGAGGTACCCAACCAAGAATTTAACTTAACAATATCGCGACTATGAACATCGAGCACATCATGACATCATTGGAGGCAAAGCACCCCGGTGAGTCGGAGTATTTACAAGCGGTACACGAGGTGTTACTCTCTATCGAAGAGGTATACAACCAACACCCCGAGTTCGAAAAAGCCAAACTGATCGAGCGGCTTGTCGAACCCGACCGAATCGTTACCTTCAAAGTACCCTGGGTAGACGATAACGGCGACATACAGGTAAACCTGGGCTACCGCGTACAATTCAACAATGCCATCGGCCCGTACAAAGGCGGCATTCGATTCCACGCATCGGTAAACCTCTCTATATTGAAATTCCTCGGATTCGAGCAAACTTTCAAAAATGCACTTACCACGCTGCCCATGGGCGGTGCCAAAGGTGGTTCGGACTTCAGTCCGCGCGGCAAATCCGACGCTGAGGTCATGCGCTTCTGCCAGGCCTTCATGCTGGAGTTGTGGCGCCATCTGGGCCCCGACACCGACGTACCGGCCGGCGATATAGGCGTAGGCGGCCGCGAGGTGGGCTACATGTTCGGCATGTACAAGAAACTCACCCACGAGCACACCGGTACATTCACGGGCAAGGGCCTCGAATTCGGCGGTTCGCTCATCCGTCCCGAGGCTACCGGTTACGGAGGTCTCTACTTCGTAAAACAGATGTTGGCTACCAAGGGTATCGACATCGCCGGCAAACGCATCGCCATCAGCGGCTTCGGCAACGTGGCCTGGGGTGCTGCTTCGAAAGCTACCCAACTGGGCGCCAAGGTGGTTACCATATCGGGCCCCGACGGTTATGTATATGACCCCGACGGAATCTCGGGCGAGAAGATCGACTACATGCTCGAGTTGCGTGCTTCGGGCGAAGACATCGTAGCTCCCTATGCCGAGAAATACGGCGTGCAATTCTTCCCCGGCAAACGTCCCTGGGAACAGAAGGTCGACATCGCTCTGCCTTGCGCTACCCAGAACGAGCTTGACGAAGAGGATGCCAAGAAGCTGATCGAGAACGGCGTCATCTGCGTGGGCGAAATTTCGAACATGGGTTGCCGTCCCGAGGCTATCGACCTCTTCATCAAACACCGTATCATGTACGGTCCGGGCAAGGCTGTCAACGCCGGCGGCGTAGCTACCTCGGGTCTGGAGATGACTCAAAACGCCATGCACATTTCGTGGACGGCCGAAGAGGTTGACCAACGCCTGCACACGATCATGAGCGACATCCACGCCCAGTGCGTGAAATACGGTACCGAACCCGACGGCTACATCAACTACATGAAGGGCGCCAACATCGCCGGCTTTATGAAGGTGGCCAAAGCCATGATGGCTCAAGGTGTCATCTAATCAAGGAAACCGACAAACCATCTATACAGAGAGAGCGACCCCACACGGGGGGCCGCTCTCTTTTTATCTTCCTATTTTTGTTTCTGTACTTGTATTGCGCACAATGGTATCGCCACCTGCAGATAATCCGCACCGAACAGAAGCCTTGGAGACCACGCCCGTGAAACGGGGGTACCCCTCCTGCTCCATCGACCAGTGAAAGCCGACGCACCGAAGCCGCAATTCGCTCAGAGCACCTTCACCAAATCGAGACGATCGTCGCGCAACCGAGCCGTAGCCCAGTTGATCGAGGTAATGGTATAGAGACTGCACGGATGCACATCGTCGGCCATGTGGCGCAAATAGACGGGATTCTGAATGATGGCTTCGCCCACGGTAAGCAACCGGTTAGCCTCCAACTGCTCGCGTATGGTGCGGCAAAACTCATCCTTCTCAGATTCAAAATCGAGCGAAACGACAAAAAGCACTCCTTCACAAAAAGTGGTCAACGACACCTCGCGCTGAAAAGGCAATATGTTGTCTACCCTATTGTCTATGGTCAGGTAGAGAATATGCTTGTTCAACAGAGAGCGTCTGTAACATAACTGATGTGAGAAGAATCCTTTTTTCATAATTGCTAATCTGGAGCTATTTTTTCAAGTTTCCTAATTTTCTTATCGGTGCACGATTCCCCGACTTGTTTTCGACGGGTCGTTCGGGCAGCGACTTCTGCCCGCTTACCGCCGGAATGCGGTTGTTGTAGTGGCGCCGGATGAGCGACAGACTGTCGACATACATAGCCGACGGTACCGGCTGAACGGGTAACACGACATATCCGAAGAGGCGCTGCAACGAGGCCACGGAGTCGGACTGCAACGGCAGCGTGCACCACCCCTCCCGATCGACATCGACCTGATTGTAGACAATATCGTTGTTGCTGTGCCGTATGGCCATGTAGACCTGCGGCTTCACCGCCAAACGGGGCATGAAAAGCACCTTGAACCGCAACTCGAAGTAGTCGCGAATGCGGAAGTTCTCGTCGGGCACGATTTCGAAAGCGAGCAGATTGGAGGCCTGTCGCGTATCGAATACATGAGCCCGCTTCTGTTTCCACACATCCACACTGTCGCCGGGTTGCGACATGGTCTGCGAGTTCTCCTCGGCCAGCAGTTTCTTGGCCTCGTCGTTCTCGGTCTGGAGCCGTTCTATCACCTGCTCGTATATCGCCATGTAATCTTCGATATGATGCCCGTACCACACCAGGTTGGTATCGAACTGCTCCTGCGTGATGCCGTGCTTCAAGAAAACCGCCTCGCGCAACTTCTTCTTGTCGGCATTGCTGCTGTACAGGTTGTAGTTCGATTCGATTACGGCCTCGGCCTTGTGCACGTCGACCAGCACATCGACCATCTTCTTTTTTCCGATTACATAGTCGGGGTCGTGACTGCAGGCAGCCAGCACGAAAAGCGCCATGACGAGATATACCAGCTTTCTCATATCGTTACTGCGGTTTGGCCTCCTTCTTGTGGTCGGTAGAGAGATAGCGGTGATAAAACAGAATGAGACATACGACACCGACCGAGATGGCCGAGTCGGCTATGTTGAAGACCGGGCGGAAGAACTCGAAACGCTCCCCGCCGATCCACGGCATCCAGTCGGGCCAGTAGAAACTGAAGAGCGGGAAATAGAGCATATCGACCACACGCCCATAGAAGAGCCCGGCATACCCCTCGCCCGGGACAAACGAGGCCACCATCGGCGGCATGGGATTGTCGAACAACAGCCCGTAGAACAGACAGTCGAATATGTTGCCGGCCGCTCCGGCGATAATCAGGGCCAGACAGACAATAAAGCCCGTGGGCATCTGCGGCTTGTTCTTCACCCGCCACAAGACCCACACCAGCAACACGACAGCTACGATGCGGAACAGCGTAAGGAACAGTTTGCTACCCACCTCCATACCGAACGCCATACCGTTGTTCTCGATAAAGGCAATGTAGAACCAGTCGGTCACATGAATGGCCTGGCCTATATACATGTGGGTTTTCACCCATATCTTCACGACCTGGTCGATAATGAGTACAAGCACAATCACCACGAGGGCAATCTGGCCTTTGGTCAATTTCTTCATCTTTTCTCTCTTTTTCAAAAAAACAGATTCGACCTTCGTGCTTTTCTACGGCGAGAAGAGCGACCGAAGGTCGAATTGTATCAGCATATCGCTTCGATAAGTTTCGTAAAACGGGCATACCGTCCCGCGGCTTCCCGCAGGGAGCCGACAGGCAAAAGCGCGGCCCACTTATTTTTTGCGTCCATCTACCTTCGCATCTATGCCCAGCGTGGCATGAGGAACAGCCCGGAGTCTCTCTTTGGGAATCAGCTTGCCGGTTTCGCGGCAGATACCATAGGTCTTGTTCTCGATGCGCACGAGTGCAGCCTGCAAATGTTGTATAAATTTCATCTGACGTTGAGCCAACTGTCCGGCCTCTTCCTTGGAAAGCGTACTTGCACCCTCCTCCAGCACCTTGAATGTGGGCGACGTGTCGGTTACATCGTTACCGTCGGTATTCATAATCGAGGCTTTCAGCAAATCATAATCCCGATAAGCCTTCTCGAGCTTCTCGTTGATAATCTGTCTAAACTCTTCCAACTCGGCGTCGGAATAGCGTGTTTTTTCACTCATAATTATTATTGGTTAAAGTTACACATTCCATCGGTTCATCCCCCTCCGGGGGTGCCTTACGTCAGGTCAAATATAACAGAAATATTACTATGGCTCTCTATTATTTCACGGATTTAACAATTTTGATATTTACCTTGAAGGTGTCGAAATCCAACTCGCTGACACCCTCGCCCGAGAGCGTGTCGACAATCTCGAAGGTATTGGCCAGCACCTGGCGCGACATGTAGTCGCGATACTCCTTCACGGCCTGGTCGGTCTCTTCGTTCGAAGCGATGTAGACGTCGATCTTGTCGGTAATATCGAAGCCCGAGGTCTTGCGGATGTTCTGAATGCGGTTCACCAGTTCGCGGGCCACACCCTCGCGACGCAACTCGTCGGTCACGGTAATGTCGAGTGCCACGGTGAGGTTACCCTCGTTGGCTACCAGCCAGCCGGGAATATCTTCCGAAATCACCTCTACGTCGCCCTTCTCGATGGTAGCCTGCTGGCCGTCGATGTCGAAGGTAAACGAACCGTTCTTCTCGAACTCGGCAATATCGGGTTGCGACATGGCGGCAATGGCAGCAGCCAGCAGCTTCATGATTTTGCCGTAGCGCGGGCCCAGTTTCTTGAAGTCGGGTTTCACGCGTTTCACCAGTATGCCGGCGGCGTTGTCGACAAACTTCATTTCCTTCACGTTCACCTCGCTCAATATCAGGTCTTTTACGGCCTCGATATGAGCCTGCTGGTCCTGGTTGAGAACCGGCACCATGAGGGTCGTGAGCGGCTGGCGCACCTTGATGTTGACTTTACGACGCAAAGCCAGTACCATCGAGGTCATGCTCTGGGCAATCTGCATGCGCTCCTCGAGTGCCGAGTCGATATAGCAGTCGCAACTTACGGGGAAGTTGGCCAGATGTACCGAACGGTTGTCGCGGCCGGTGGCCGTAGTGAGGTCGGTGTAGAGGCGGTCGGCATAGAAGGGGGCAATAGGCGCCATCAGTTTGGCAACCGTCTCGAGGCAGGTATAGAGGGTCTGGTAGGCCGAGAGCTTGTCGTCGGTCATGGCACCGCCCCAGAAGCGTTTCCGGTTCAGGCGCACATACCAGTTGCTGAGGTTGTCGTTTACAAAGTCGGAGATGGCACGTCCGGCACGGGTGGGCTCGTAGGCCGAGAGCTGCTCGTCTACCTCCTTGATGAGCGAGTTGAGCAGCGAGATAATCCAGCGGTCAATCTCGGGACGCTTCTCTACGGGAATCTCGGGCTCGGCAAAGGTGAAGCCGTCGACATTGGCATAGAGGGCAAAGAACGAATAGGTGTTGTACAGGGTGCCGAAGAATTTGCGGCGCACCTCTTCGATGCCGTCGAAGTCGAACTTGAGGTTATCCCACGGCGACGAGTTGGTAATCATGTACCAGCGCAGCGGGTCGGAACCATATTTTTCGATGGTGCTGAAGGGGTCGACGGCATTGCCCAATCGCTTCGACATCTTGTTGCCGTTCTTGTCGAGCACGAGACCGTTGGAGACTACGGCCTTGTAGGCCACGCTGTCGAATACCATCGCGGCGATGGCGTGCAGCGTGAAGAACCAGCCACGCGTCTGGTCCACACCCTCGGCAATGAAGTCGGCGGGATAAACCTCGCGTTTGTCAAAGGCCTCCTTGTTCTCAAACGGATAGTGTATCTGGGCATAGGGCATGGCACCCGAGTCGAACCACACGTCGATGAGGTCGCTCTCGCGCTTCATGGGTTTGCCCGAAGGCGAAACGAGCACGATGTCGTCGACGTAGGGACGGTGCAAATCTATCTTGTTGTAGTTTTCGGCCGTATATTCGCCCGGTACGAAACCCTGTTTCTTGTAGGGATTCTCGGTCATCACACCGGCGGCGATAGCCTTTTCGATTTCGTTGTAGAGCTCCTCGACCGAACCGATGCAAATCTCTTCGCTGCCGTCCTCGGTGCGCCAGATGGGCAACGGGGTACCCCAGTAGCGGCTGCGCGAGAGGTTCCAGTCCTGCAGATTCTCGAGCCATTTGCCGAACCGGCCCGAACCGGTCGACTGCGGTTTCCAGTTGATGGTGTTGTTGAGCTCAATCATGCGGTCGCGGCAAGCCGTGGTGCGGATGAACCAGCTGTCAAGGGGATAGTAGAGCACCGGTTTGTCGGTACGCCAGCAGTGGGGATAGCTGTGTACGTGCTTCTCGATTTTGAACACCTTGTTGGTCTGCTTCAACATCACACAGATGTCGATGTCGAGCGTAGCGTCGTCCTCGGTCAGTGCCGGGTCGTAGGCGTTCTTCACGAAACGGCCGGCATACTCGCGGTAAGCCTCTACGTTGACATTCTCCTTCACAAACTCGGGATCGAGGTCTTCGAGCAGGTAGAACTTACCGGTCATGTCGACCATAGGCCGGCGGTTGCCGTCCTTGTCGAGCATCATCAACGGGGGCACGCCGCTGGCTTTAGCCACCCGGTCGTCGTCGGCACCGAACGTAGGTGCAATGTGCACGATACCGGTACCGTCTTCAGTAGTCACAAAGTCGCCCGTGATTACACGGAAAGCGCCCTTGCCGGGATTTACCCACGGCAACAGTTGCTCATACTCCATGCCGGCCAGGTCGCTGCCCTTGTATTCGGCTACGACTTTCCAGGGGATGAGTTTGTCGCCCGGCTTGTAGGCGTCGAGCTCCAGGGCGGCAGCCTTGGCGTTGAAGAGCGTGGGCACGAGTACCTTTGCCACAATCACGCTGATGGGCGCACCGGTATAGGGATTGTATGTCTGTACCAGATTATAGTCGATATTGGGACCTACGCACAGCGCCGTGTTGGAGGGCAAAGTCCAAGGCGTCGTGGTCCATGCCAGGAAATAGGGCTCACCGAAAGCCGCCATCTCGGGACGCGGATTGCGAATCTTGAATTGTGCGATACAGGTTGTATCCTTCACATCGCGGTAGCAACCGGGCTGGTTGAGCTCGTGCGAGCTGAGGCCGGTACCGGCAGCAGGCGAATAGGGCTGAATGGTGTATCCCTTGTAGAGGTAGTGTTTGTTGTAGAGTTGCTTGAGCAGCCACCACAGCGTCTCGATATAACGGTTGTCGTAGGTGATGTAGGGGTTCTTCATATCTACCCAGTAACCCATACGGTGCGTGAGGTCTTCCCACTCGCGGGTAAACTTCATCACATCTTTGCGGCAGGTAGCGTTGTAGTCGGCCACCGAAATGGTCTTACCGATGTCTTCCTTGGTAATGCCCAGCGCCTTTTCCACACCCAACTCTACGGGCAGACCATGGGTATCCCAACCGGCCTTACGCATCACCTGAAATCCCTTCATGGTCTTGTAACGGCAGAAAATATCCTTGATGGAGCGAGCCATTACGTGGTGAATACCCGGCATACCGTTGGCCGAGGGGGGACCCTCGTAGAATACAAACGAAGGACAACCTTCGCGGGTTTCCAAACTCTGATGAAAAAGATCTTGCTTATCCCACTGATTCAGAACCTCCTTGTTGATTTCAGAGAGGTCGAAGTGAGAATATTCGGTGAATTTCTTGCCCATATATTTCTGAAATAATATTTACTTAAAAAAATCGGCACGAAGATACAAAAAAAAGCTGTAACCATGAAAGAAACAGCTTTATATTCTTTTCCGAAAGAAAATCATACGACCCCGTTACAAGTCGAGCGGAGCCTCTACCCACTCGCCCCGGCTCAACTGCCACACGGCGGTGTAGCCGGCACGGGCCAAGGCGTGCAGGGCTTCGGGGCGGCCGGCATTGATTTTGGCCGGATAGTGTGCATCGGAGTTGACGACCACCCGGATGCCCATCCGGTGCATCTGCTCGAAATAGTCTTCGTTGGGGAAGAAGCGGCCGCGCGTGGCAAAGGCCTTGGTGTTGACCTCGACCAGCAGGTGGCGCGAAGCGATTGCCTCGAGGTAGTCGTTCACCAGCCGCCGGTACCACGCCTCACGGTCAAGGCCGGGCCGATAGAGCGAGGCATTGAGCCCAATCTTGTCGAGGTGCCCCAGAAAGTCGAACCCGCCCAACTCGATCAGGCGGAACGAACTGCGGTAGAAGCGACGCACCGCCTCGTCGACATCGCCCCCGAAATAGGTATCGACGTAGCCTCTGAAGCGGTCGGAAGATCCGTCGGTGTCGATAGGAGTTCCGTCGGGGGTGACAATGTAGTGCACCGACCCGATGCGATAGTCGAGCGGCAGCTCCTGAAAGTAGGGAATCGAGGGGTTGAAGGTGTCGTCGAGAAAGTCGATTTCGAGCCCCACATAAAGCTCTATCTTCGACGCATAGAGCGATTTAAGCCGATGGAACTCATCGAGATAGTCGACCAGCCGCTCCCGGTGCATGTTGCAGTTGTTGGCCACCGGGAAGGGGGCGTGCGACGATATGCCGTACGAGGCAAAGCCCTCGGCAACGGCCTCCTCGACAAAGTCGGCCATGGGGGCGTGCCCGTCACAAAACTCACAATGCGAATGATAATTGGTCAACAGATTCATATTATCTTCTTAAAGATTCACGGCCCGGCAGCGAGCGTTTGAACCGAACGAACAAAACGGTTATCGCCAGCGTGACGACAAAGGCGGCGCCCAGCGAGATGCCATAGGGAAGCCTGAACCCTTCGCGGGCAAAGAGTATATAGGTAACCGTCACCAGGGTCATAAACAGGGCCGGGACAAAGGTAATCCAATAGCATTTGCGTTCGCGGGCCAACCACACGGTGAGGGCCCACAGGGTGAAGACGGCCAACGTCTGGTTGCACCAGGCGAAGTAACGCCACAGCACCTCGAAGTCGATCATCATCACCAGCCAGGCCAGGGCAAAGATGGGGAGCGACACCAGCACCCGGTTGCGTATCTTCTTCTGGGAGATGTGCAGGAAATCGGCCGCAATCAACCGGGCCGACCGCAGAGCCGTATCGCCCGAAGTAATGGGAGCGGCAATCACACCGAGCATGGCCAGAATACCGCCGAAGGTACCCAACCACCCTACCGATATGTCGTTGACCAGAATAGCCGGGGTCTTACCCGTCAGATAGTCGGAGAGCGCGGCAAACGACCCGTCGAAGAAGGCGATGGCGGCAGCCGCCCAGATGAGGGCCACGATACCCTCGACCACCATGGCGCCATAGAATACCCGGCGGCCCATCTTCTCGTTTTTCAGGCAGCGGGCCATCATGGGCGACTGGGTAGCGTGAAAGCCCGATATGGCTCCACACGCTATCGAGATGAACATCATGGGGAATATGGGATTCACGTCGGCATCGGGCCGGGTGTAGGCCATGGCTTCGGTAAACTCGGGTAGACTGTCAGGGCGCAGGAAAAGCGACACCATGATGCCGATGGCCATAAAGAGCAGGGCAAACCCGAAAATCGGGTAGAGCCGCCCGATGAGCTTGTCGATAGGCAGCAGCGTAGCCAGTATATAGTAGCCAAAGATGATGGCAACCCACAGGGTCGTGGTGGTACCTTCGCCCGTGAGCAGGTCGAGCAGATTGGCAGGATTGATGACAAAGACAGCCCCCACAAGCACCATCAGGAGCAGCGAGAATACCCGCATCACCTGCTTGATGCCCACTCCCAGTTCGTCTCCTACGAGTTCGGGAAGGCTGGCGCCGTTGCGCCGCACCGAGAGCATACCCGACAGATAGTCGTGCACGGCTCCACCGAAGATGGTACCGAAGACAATCCACAGGTAGGCCGAAGGACCGTAGAGGATTCCCATGATAGCCCCGAAGATAGGGCCCAGCCCGGCGATGTTGAGGAACTGTATGAGGAAAACTTTCCACGTGGGCATGGGGATATAGTCAATCCCGTCGGTCGAAGCATAGGCGGGGGTCGTCCGGCTCGGCTCTACGCCAAACACCTTCTCGACCCAGGCACCATACACAAAATAGCCTGCAACCAGCAGCAACAGGGCAATACAAAAGGTTATCATACTACAAATATACTTCTGCTTGTCAAATACTCTTTCACGAAAGAAGAATCTCGCACTCTTTCAAAATGCCATTGATACAAATCGAACGAAATCTTTATCGCCTCTTTTTCATGGAATCGTACAAAGGTAAAACCTTTTTATCATTCCGACAACCTATTCAAAAGAAAAAAGCCGCCATTCCTGCGAGAATGACAGCTTCCTAAGTTTTTATGACGCTATTCACTCCTTCACCGGGAGCACCTCGATCCAATAGTCGTCGGGGTCGTGAATGAAGTAGAGCCCCATTGCTTCGTTTTCGAAGCAGACGCAGCCCATCTCCTTGTGGAAGGCCCGCACCTGGTCGTAGTCGCCCTCGACCCGCACACACAGGTGGCTCTCGTTCTCGCCCAGTTCATAGGGCTGGTCGTGGTCGCGCAACCAGGTGAGTTCGAGCAGGAAGGGCGACACGCCGTCGGAGAGATAGACCAGCACGAACGAGCCGTCGGCAGCCTCTTTACGGCTTACCTCATGAAAGCCCAACGCCTTGTGATAGAAGGCGATGCTGCGGTCGAGGTCGGTCACATTTACATTGAAATGGTCGAATTTCGATTTTATCTCCATAGTCGTAGTATAAATTATAGAATGATTATAGAATAGTTATTGAATAGTCACACTGTCGCCCGTATGGCTCAACAGCACGAAGTCGACCCCGTGCTGCCGGGCTATGGGTGCAAAGGCTTCGGCCTTGGCGACTGCGGGATAGAAGTGCATGGGCACGAAGAGCCCTACCTCGAACCGCTCGACAAACTGCCGGGCGCCCCGCATGTAGTCGCTACCCAGCCGGGCATCGACGGGAAACATGGCCACGTCGAACCGGGCCACCGTCTGCCCCAGGTAGTCGAGCTCGGCCCGATAGGCGGCCTCGGCTTCGCGCACCTCCTCCTCGGTCGACTCGTCCGTCCAGTGCCAGTTGTTCAGGTCACCGGCATGAAATATCACACGGCCGCCGGTCTCGACCTCGAAAGAGGCGCCCAGGTCGGTCGACCCGAAGGCGGTCACCCGCACCCGCTCGTCGGCAAACGACTCGCCCCGGCTCAAAAATGCCGCGTTGGGCAGATGGACCAACTCGCTGCGGCTGTCCATCTCGCGGGGAAACAGGTAGCAGATGCGGCTGTTCAGCCGGCTCCAGTTCAATATCTCGGGGTTGTAGTGGTCGCGATGCTCGTGCGACACCAGCACATAGAGCGGCTCGCCACGGCGAAGCACCTCGTCGAGGATGGCCTCGCCCCCGCGATAGTAGTCGAAAACGACGGCAAAGCCATCGGCCTCGAGCAAAAAGCCACTGTGAAAAAGATAGGTCAGTTTCATCTTCTTACACTTTTCATGAAAAACGTATATACAACACGCGGCGGGTTATGCAGGTTTACCGGTAAGTCGAAGGGCCAACGCCTCGGCACAACGCTCGCCGTCGATGGCGGCCGACACGATGCCGCCGGCATATCCGGCACCTTCGCCACAGGGATAGAGCCCTTGCAGGCGAATATGGGTCATCGACTCGCGGTCGCGAGGTATTCGTACCGGCGACGAGGTGCGGGTCTCTACCCCAATCATCACCGCCTCGCGGGTGAGGAACCCGTGTGATACCTTGCCGAAGTGCTTGAATCCCTCCTGCAAACGGGTGACGATGAAGGGGGGCATCCAGAAGTGCAACGGCGAGGCGATAAGCCCCGGCGAATAGGAAGAGCGCGGCAGGTCGTAGGAGTTGCGGCGGTTCACGAAATCGGTCATACGCTGGGCGGGAGCCGTCTGTTTGCAGTTGCCGTTGAGGTAGCACTGACGCTCGAGGTCTTCCTGAAACTTGATGCCGGCCAACACGCCATAGGCCGAGAAGCGGTCGGCAAAATCTTCGGGCTGCAGCTCGACCACCATGCCCGAGTTGGCCCAGACCGAACCGCGGGTCGAAGGCGACATGCCATTGACCACAATCTGTTCGGGCCCGCTGGCGGCCGGCACCACAAAGCCGCCGGGACACATGCAGAAGGAGTAGACCCCCCGCCCGTTCACCTGGGTGACAAAACTGTATTCGGCAGCCGGCAGGTACTTGCCCCGGCCGTGTGGATTGTGATACTGTATGGAGTCTATGAGTTGCTGGGGATGTTCCAGACGCACACCCACGGCGATACCCTTGGCCTCGAGCTCTACCCCCTTGTCGTGCAGCATGTAGTAGACATCGCGGGCCGAGTGGCCGGTGGCCAGAATGACGGGGCCGGTATACTCCCGCCCGTCGGCCGTGACGATGCCCCGCACCTCGTCGCCCTCGATTATGAGGTTATCCATGCGGGTCTCGAAGTGGACTTCGCCCCCCGACTCGACGATGCGGTTGCGCATGCGCTCGATGACGGCGGGCAGTTTGTCGGTGCCGATATGCGGATGAGCATCGGAGAGAATCGATACCGAAGCGCCATGCTGGCAAAAGATTTGCAGAATGCGGTCTACGTTGCCCCGCTTCTTGCTGCGGGTGTAGAGCTTGCCGTCGGAGAAGGCACCTGCCCCACCCTCGCCGAAACTGTAGTTCGACTCGGGGTCGATGCGCTGCTCGCGACTGATGCGGGCAATATCCTTGCGACGGTCGTGCACGTTCTTTCCCCGCTCGACCACGATAGGGCGCACCCCCAGTTCAATCAGACGCAGGGCGGCAAACAATCCGGCCGGGCCGGCTCCTACCACCACTGCCTGCGGCTTACCCGATACATCGCCATAGTCGATGCGGGGAAACTCGTCGTCCTGCGGGAACTCGTTGATGTACAGGCGCACCTTCAAATTGACCATAACGGTGCGCTGGCGAGCGTCGATCGAGCGCTTCAGCACCCGCACGCTCTTCACCGTGCGTATATCTATTCCTTGCTCACGAGCCACATAGGCCGCTATATTCTGTTCGTTGGCAGCCTGCTCGGGCAAAATTCGTAATTGCAATTCCTGAATCATAATCTTCTTTCTGTTTTATCCGAAGAGTTGACGGAAGGCCTCCTCGACCTTGCGCACCGGAATCAACTCGATGGAGAGCTTCGAGGTGTCGAAACCCTTGATGTTGTTCTGCGGGATAAGCATGCGTTTGAATCCCAGCTTCTCGGCCTCGAGGATGCGCTGCTCGATGCGGTTGACGGGACGTATCTCGCCCGAGAGGCCCACCTCGCCGGTCATGCAGGTGCCGGTCTCGATGGCCATATCCATGTTCGACGAGAGGATGGCACTGATGACCCCCAGGTCCATGGCCGGGTCGTTCACCTTGATGCCGCCCGCGATATTGAGGAATACATCTTTCTGAGCCAGTTTGAACCCCACCCGCTTCTCGAGCACGGCCAACAGCATGTTCATGCGCCGCAGGTCGAAACCCGTGGCCGACCGCTGGGGCGTGCCGTATGCGGCGGTGCTCACCAGAGCCTGCGTCTCGATCAGGAAGGGGCGCACCCCCTCGATGGTGACGGCGATGGCTACACCGCTCAACCCCTCGTGGTCTTGCGTGAGCAGCATCTCCGAGGGGTTCGAGACTTCGCGCAAACCGTTCTGCCGCATCTCGTAGATGCCCAGTTCCGACGTGCTGCCGAAACGGTTTTTGATCGAGCGCAATATGCGGTACATGTAATGCCGGTCGCCCTCGAACTGCAGCACCGTGTCGACTATGTGCTCGAGCACCTTGGGGCCGGCAATGCTCCCCTCTTTGTTGATATGCCCCACGAGCAGCACCGGCGTGTTGGTCTGCTTGGCAAACTTCAGCAGCGAGGCGGCACACTCGCGCACCTGCCCTACACTGCCGGGCGACGACTCCATGGCCGTGGTGGCGATGGTCTGTATCGAGTCGATGACCACGATGTCGGGGTCGACGTTGCGGATGTGTACGAAAATATCTTCGAGCGAAGTCTCGCACACGATATAGCAGTCGGGAGCACTGCCGCCAATGCGCTCGGCGCGCAGCTTCAACTGGCGGGCACTCTCCTCGCCCGACACATATAATATTTTATAGCCTTTCAGCCCCAGGACGGTTTGCAGGATAAGGGTCGACTTGCCTATGCCCGGCTCGCCACCGATAAGCACCAGCGACCCGCGCACGAGACCGCCGCCCAGCACCCGGTTGAGTTCGCCGTTTCCCAGGTCGATGCGCGACTCCTCGGTCACCTGTATGTCGTCGATGCGTTGCGGACGCACCCGATTCTCACCCGAGAGGCTGTATCCGCTACCCGACGAGGCGGCAGGCTTCGTGCTCACCACCTCCTCGACGTAGGTATTCCATTCGCCACACACGGGACAACGGCCTATCCATTTGGCCGACTCGGCCCCGCAATTATTGCAATAGTAAACCGATTTTGTCTTTGCCATATTTTACGAAACGATTTGCCTCCGGCGAAACTCGGCACAGGTAATGGCTGCCGCCATGGCGACGTTGAGCGATTCGGAGGTAGGTTGTCCAGCCGGATAGCTGGGGATATAGAGACGGCTCCCGATGTAGGGCTCGAGCTCGGGCGATATGCCGTTGCCCTCGTTGCCCATGACGATGACACCCCGGGGAGTCAGGGTTGAACGATAGAGGTCGACCCCGTCGAGAAAGGTGCCATAGACCGTAGTGCGGTCCATCGAACCGAGAAAATCGGCCAACGGGGTATAGTAAAGGCGCACCCGGGCCAAGGCCCCCATCGTGGCCTGTACCACCTTGGGGTTGTAGAGGTCGGCCGTCTCGGGCGAGCAGACGATGTGCCGGATGCCGAACCAGTCGGCCAGGCGCACGATTGTACCCAGATTGCCAGGGTCCTGCACGGTGTCGAGAGCCAGCACCAGCTCCTGGCGCAGGGCCTCCACATCGAGCCGATAGCGGGGTATGCGGTAGATGGCCATCACGTCGGTGGGGGTCGTGAGTTGCGACACCTTCGCCATCTCCTGCTCGGTCACCTCCTGCGCCGGCCGGTCGAACGCGCGGGCATGCGCATCGATCCACCGGCGGGTAGCCAGCAGCGTGTCACACTCGAAGGCCGCCCAGGTATCCTCGACCAGTTTGTGACCCTCGGCTATGAAACAGCCTTCGTCGCGCCGTCCTTTCTTACGGGCGAGCGATTGTATGCGTTTGATTTGATTTTTACTAAGCATCGCTTATCCGATAATTCGATAACAATAGAGCCCCCCGACCGAGCCCAGCCACGCGTCACGCCCCTCAATCCCGGGCGTTCATAATCCAGGCATTTTCAAAAAGGGGCTGCTCCTTGACCAGTTGCGAGAGGTATTGACGAGCCTCTTCGAAATCGTTGAACGAGGCCACATAGAGCCGCGACTTCCGCGCCGTCTCATAGATGTGCAGGTCGCACGCAACGCCCTGCTGGCGGAAACACTCAATCTGTTTCTCGGCCAATCGTTTGGAGGGAAGCGACGAAACTATGATGTAATAGGTATCGGCAGTAGCGGGTGCATCGGCTGTGATGACCGTCGTCTCCTTGGCGGCAGGAGCAGTTTGCTGCGACTCGGCCCGAGTGTCGGGCACGTCGCCTTCGTCGAGAAGTTGGGCCGTATCGCCGGCCGTACCGAAGAGTTCGGCCGAGAGCAAACCGGCGTAGTTGACGGTGGTATCGGGTGTATGGACGGGCTTCGACAACATCAGCAGAAAAACGATGACCGCCGCAGCTACAGCCACGGCCCGCAACGTGCGACGCGGGAACGAAATGTAGATGCGGTCGGGAGTCTTCGCCTCTTCGACCACGGCCACTTCGTTTTCGACCTCGGGCTCTTCCAGCAGATTCACCTCGACCGGGGCAAACCCAAACCGGGGATATTCGACAAAATTGGCCTCATCGGCACAGAAACTCAACCCGCCGTCGCGCTGTACGAAACGGCCCAGCCGACCCAACCGATATTCGCCATCGGCCTCGATGGCCCGGCGAATGGAGCCGACCTCGCCGTCGAGGGCTTCGCGAGCCTCGTCGTTCGACAGAAAACCGGCACGCATCACCGAGCGGAGCAACCGCTCGTCGTCGCCTGTCTCGCCGGGGAGAAACCCGATACTCCGCACCGGGGGCAAAAACGAACTCCCGTCGGGCAGCAGTCGAGCTTCGCGGTAAGTAACCGTAAACACACCCAACCCGGGCACCGAAACCCGGTCGTTGTGCAGCAACAAATATTCAATATGACGCGCCAGTTCAATCATACAACAAAGGTACGCATTTTCTTTCGTCGGCGCAATAGGTGGGGAAAAAATCTTTACATTCTTTCGGCGGCAATCAGGGTCTGCCTCCTGCACGAAACAGACGAACCTACCCGCTACTCCTCTTGCCGGAGCAACTGCTCGGCCGACTCCCGGTCGTACCCCAGCTCGACAGCCCGCTTCAAATCGGCCTTGGCCGACTCCCGTTCATACCGGGCCAACTTACCCAACGCCCGCAACACATAGACCACCGGGTCGTCGGGGTCGAGCTCCATGGCCTTCTCTATATCCTTGTCGGCCTTGGCATACTGCCCGGCAAAAAGGTAGGCTTCGGCCCGCCCCACATAGAGAATCTCCTTCTCGGGGTTGAACTTGATGACCTGCGAATAGACCTCGATGGCCTCGGGGTAGTAGCCCATCACCTTCAGCAGCGAAGCAAAGCCGATGCGACCGTTGGCACTGGCGGGATTGATTTTGAGCAGCCGCTCGAAGTCGGCCCGGCTCGAAATCGTATCGCCCCGCCCCAGCTCGATAAGTCCCCGCTGGTAGAGGGCATCCTCGTCGGAGTCGTCGATCATCAATATCTGGCTGTAGTCGTTATAGGCCAAGTCGATGCTGTCGATTTCGGAATAGAGGGCCGCCCGGTTGCGCAGCAGCGTGACCGAGTTGGGGGTCATCAGCAGACCATTGGAGTAGCTTCTGAGCGCCTCGTCGTACTTGCCGGCATAGCGCTGCACGGTGCCCAGATTCGACATCAGCAGCGAGTTCTGGCCGTTGGCCGGTTCGGTACGCAACGCACTCAGCAGGGCATGCTCGGCCCCGGCCCAATCCTTGGCCTTGATGCAACTGTCGGCCTTCTCGACCCACTGGTAATAGCTTTGCGCCCACAGCCCCAAAGGCAAGAGTAGAATCAAAAACAGAAATCCAAGTTTTTTCATACCCGATATTTTACCTAACAAAGGTACAGGTTTAGACCTTATTCTCCCACTCCGGGATTCTAAAAAGTACTCAAAAAAAACAGTCCTTGAAAAAATTTCTGTTATTTTTGCGAATTATGAAGAGATTCGATACAATATTCCTTTTCCGCCCGAGCCTTTGGGATCTGTTTTTGCTGGTAGCCGTCGCCTCGCTTCTGACCGCATGCTGCAAAGACGACGAGCCCGAGCCTGTCCCCGTAGACCGCACGGTGCTGGTCTACATGCTCTCCGACAACAGCCTGGGCTACTACGGGTATGACACGCAAAACATCAAAGAAATGCTGCAGGTGGCCCAGGCCGGCGAACTGAACGGCGGCAATCTGATTATCTATCGCGACGGTGGCGACACCAATCCGCAACTGATTCAGATAAAGCGCGATGCCTCGGGGCAGGCCCAAAAGGTGATTGTGAGGGAGTACCCCAACCGCAACTCGGCCACCGGCGAAGTGTTGAGCGCAATCGTCGACGAGACCATCGAGCTGTTCCCCGCCTCGGAGTATGGCCTGATACTCTGGTCGCATAGCACCGGATGGGTGCCGGGCAACTCATCGTTGGCCCTCTCGCGCAAACGGTGGACAGGCCCCCTTACCCGCTCGTTCGGGCAAGACGGCTCAAACTACATGGAGCTCGACGAACTGGCCAGGGCCCTGCCCGACCATCGGTTCCGGTTCATCCTCACCGACGTCTGCTTTATGGGCAGCGTCGAGTGCGCCTACCAGTTGCGCAACAAGACCGACTACTACATAGGCTCGGCTGCCGAGGTGATGGGGACCGGCATGCCCTATACGCTCACCATCCCCCTGCTCTTTGACTACCGGCTCGACCTGAGCAGCGTGTGCCACGCCATCTATACCTACTACGACGGACTCTCGGGGGCCTATCGGACAGCTACCACCAGCCTGATTGACTGCAGCAAACTCGAGGTGCTGGCCGACGCCACACGCACCATCTTCGCAGCCCACAGCGAGGAGGCCGCCCCCGACCTCACCCAGATACAGCACTTCGACCGCCAACGGCCCTACATCTGTTTCGACCTGCGTGACTACCTGTCGAAAATTGCTACGGCCGACGAGATGAGCCTGCTCGACCAGGCCCTGGCCGCTACCGTAATCTACCGGGCGGCTACCCCCTCGATTCTGGAAACAGTGCCCGTCAACACGCACTGTGGCTTGAGCACCTATGCCTTGGGAAGCGGCGACGCAACCCTCGACAGCTACTACACCACCCTCGACTGGTACCAACAGGTCTACCCGATTGCCAATTAAGAAACCAATAAAAACCATTAACCCTATATTTTACGTATGTCTATTCTCAATTCGCTATTGACCTTGTGGGCACAAACGCCCGACCTGCCGGCTCCCGAAGAGGTAGCCCAAACCTGGCAACAAAAGCTCTCGTCGCTTTCGTCGCTTTCGTTCGAACAATTCATGGAGCAAGCCATCTCGGCCATTTTGCACGGTCTGGTGAAGGTAGCCATCGCTCTGGCCGTCTTCTTTATCGGCAAGTGGATTATCAACCGCATCCACAGCTTCGTGGCCAAAGCCTTCGTCCGCCGCAACGTGGAGCTCTCGCTGCGCACCTTCCTGCTGAGCCTCATCCGCATCATACTCATGCTTATCCTCATCGTCATCGTCATCGGTATCCTGGGCATCAACACCAGCTCGTTCCTGGCCATCTTTGCCTCGGCCGGTCTTGCCGTAGGTATGGCACTGAGCGGCACGCTGCAAAACTTTGCCGGCGGGGTGATGATTCTCCTCTTCAAGCCCTACAAGGTGGGCGACTTCATCGAGGCGCAAGGCTACTCGGGTACCGTCAAGGAGATACAGATATTCAACACCATACTCAACACACCCGACAACAAAACCATCATCATACCCAACGGCGGGCTCTCGACCGGCAGCCTCAACAACTACTCGAAAGAGGGGCGCCGCCGCGTAGACTGGAAGATAGGCATCGCCTATGGCGACGACTTCGACACGGCCCGCACGGTCATCCTGCAACTGCTCGCGGCCGACAAACGGGTACTGACCGAACCGGCCCCGTTCGTGGCTCTGAGCAGCCTGGCCGACAGCGCCGTCGAGGTGACCGTTCGCGCCTGGGCTGCCGCCAGCGATTACTGGGGTGTCTATTACGATTTCAACGAGCAGGTATACAAACAGTTCGAGAAGTACAACCTGCACTTCCCCTACCCGCAAGTCGATGTGCACATGATCGACCAATAACCGGTACGACACAAACACATTATCCCCGGGAGGCAACCTGCAAGATGGTTGCCTCCCGTTTTTTTCAAGGAAATAGCCCCCACCCGTATACAACGGTCGGCCGTTTATTCGTATATTCGTGCCCTAAAAAAGAGACGATACGATGATACGCGAGGTTACCCCACACGATGCCGACGCCATTACGGCCATCTACAACGAATATATACTGCACAGCACCATCTCGTTCGAGACCGAACCGCTCACCCCCGAAGCCATGCGCGACCGCATCGTCCACATCGCCGACCACTACCCCTACTTCGTAGCCGAAGAGGCGGGCACCGTAGTCGGATACTGCTATGCCCACCCCTGGAAAGAGCGGGCCGCCTACGGCCACACGCTCGAAACTACCGTATACCTGTCGCCGCTCGGCCAAAACAAGGGACTGGGCCGGCAACTCATGCTCCGCCTCATCGAGGAGTGCCGCCGCCGGGGCTTCCGGGCCTTGATTGCCTGCATCACCGGCAACAACGAGGCCAGCCGCGCCTTCCACCTGCGGCTCGGGTTCGAACAGGTATCGCTCTTCAAAGAGGTAGGCTACAAATTCGACCAATGGCTCGACGTGGTCGATTACGAGTTGCTGCTGGCTCCACAAGCCGCCCCCGACCGAACCGAATAAAGGACGTTAAAATTTTGAAGATTTACAATTTTAATACGCAAAAGCGGTTCAACATTGAATGTCTTTTTATAACTTTACGCCAATAATGAGGTGAAAAAGGACTGTCTGTAAGCAATTACATCTCCTGCTCATTGCTATATAAATGTGGACAAGGCAGATAGCTTGGCCGAGGTCCATTTTTCCCGCTGGACACCATCGGGCTGTCGGACTTTTAACAGCCGGTCGCTGCGGGAACCGAGAGCGATAAAAAATAAAAAAAATATAAATGATAAGTAAATGGAATTACTTACCCCTAACATCCAACCAACAACAGATAGCCCAGAGATTAGAGGCCCGATACCCACGGGTCCCTGCGCTCTGTAAACTACTGACTCAACGAGGGGTAACTTCTGTCGCCGAAGCGGAGAAGTTTTTCAAACCCCAACTGTCCGATCTGCATGACCCGTTCCTCATGCGAGATATGGAGAAAGCGGTAGTTCGGCTCAACCGCGCATTAGGGAGTAAAGAAAAAATTATGATTTATGGCGATTACGACGTGGACGGAACGACGGCCGTATCGCTGGTATACAAGTTCTTGCAGAATTTCTACTCGGGGCTCGACTACTACATCCCCGACCGCTACGACGAGGGTTACGGCATCTCCGACAAGAGTATCGACTATGCCGCCCAGAACGGCATCACGCTCATCATCGCCCTCGATTGCGGCATCAAGGCCGTGGAGAAGATTGCATACGCCAAGAGCAAAGGCATCGACTTCATCATCTGCGACCACCACATGCCCGACGACCAGTTGCCCGACGCCGTGGCTATCCTCAACCCCAAACTCGAGGGAGAGACTTACCCCTACAAACATCTGTCGGGCTGCGGCGTGGGGTACAAGTTCATGCAGGGTTTTGCCCTGAACAACGGCATCGACATAGCCGCCGACCTGGAACCGCTGCTCGACCTGGTGGCCGTGAGCATCGCCTCAGACATCGTGCCCATCACCGGCGAGAACCGCATCCTGGCCTATCACGGCCTCAAGCGGCTCAACTCCAACCCCAGCATGGGACTGCGCGGCATCCTGAAGGTGTGCGGACTGAACAACAAAAACATCACCATCAGCGACATCGTCTTCAAAATCGGGCCCCGCATCAACGCCTCGGGTCGCATGCAGTCGGGCAAAGAGGCGGTAGACCTGCTGGTGGCCAAAGATATGGCCGGCGCCCTCGAAAAGAGCCAGAACATAGACCAGTACAACGAGAACCGCAAGGAGCTCGACAAGCGCATCACCGAAGAGGCCAGCAAGATACTCGAAGAGCATGTCGACATCAACCACCGCAAATCGATTGTCATCTACAACAAGGATTGGCACAAAGGCATCATCGGCATCGTGGCCTCGCGCCTGACCGAACTCTACTACCGCCCGGCCGTGGTGCTCACTCTCTCCGACGGACTGGCTACCGGCTCGGCCCGCTCGGTACAGGGATTCGACATCTACAAGGCGGTGGAGTCGTGCCGCGACCTGCTCGAGAACTTCGGCGGCCACACCTACGCCGTGGGGCTCTCGATGAAGGAGGAGCACATCAAGGAGTTTACCGCCCGCTTCGAGGAGCATGTGGCCAAACACATCCTGCCCGAACAGATGGAACCCCAAATCGACATCGACACCGAAATCGACTTCAACGAAATCACCTCCGAGTTCTTCGCGCTGCTCAAGCAATTCAACCCCTTCGGACCCGGTAACCAGAAGCCCATTTTCAGCACCCGGCACGTGACCGACTATGGCACGAGCCGGCTCGTGGGCAAGAAAAACGAACACGTGAAACTGGAGTTGGTCGATAGCAAGTCCAAGAATATCATGAACGGCATCGCCTTCAACATGAGCCGTCACTTCGACCACATCAAGGCAGGCAAACCGTTCGACATCTGCTACACCATCGAAGAGAATACCCACAACAGCGGATCGATACAACTCTTTATCAAAGATATACGCCCCTCGGAATAACCGAGCGGAGGCTAAACCGCATCACGGCAGAGGCACGGCAACCGACCCGGATACCGTGCCTCTGCTGTTTTTATCGGCTTCCGCTATCATGCCAGGACCCCTACCGATTTGCGGCTTTGCTCCAATTTTCGTCACCCGATTTCTATATCGTAATAGATAAAATTGTATTTTTGCAGTCGATTTTCAAGGAAAGGCATGCAAGAGCTTATCTACGAAATATTGAAGAAGTATTGGGGATACGACCGTTTCCGCCCTATGCAAGAGGAGATTATCACCTCGCTGCTCGACGGACACGACACGCTGGGACTCATGCCTACCGGCGGGGGCAAGTCGCTCACCTTCCAGGTACCCACCCTCTGTCGCGAAGGGCTCTGCCTTGTCATCACTCCCCTCGTGGCCCTGATGAAAGACCAGGTCGACAACCTGCGCGCCCGGGGCATACGAGCCGCCTGTATCCACGCGGGCATGTCGCGCCGCGAGATGGTGGTCACCTTCGACAACTGCCTCTACGGACGATTCAAGTTTCTCTACATCTCACCCGAACGCATCGACACCGAGCTCTTCACGGCCCGCATCAAGGGGTTGCCGGTCTCGTTTATCGTCGTTGACGAGGCACACTGCATTTCGCAATGGGGCTACGACTTCCGCCCCGCCTACCTGAAGATTGCCCAGATACGCCACACCCTGCCTCACGTTCCCGTGCTGGCACTCACCGCCACGGCTACTCCGCGCGTGGCCGAGGATATACAACAGAAACTCGACTTTCACGACGGGCGCGTATTCCGCACCCCCTTCACCCGCCCCAACATCTCGTATGTCGTGCGGCAGGGCGAGGACAAGATGCAGCAACTGCTGCGCATCCTCACCCGGGTGCCCGGCAGCGCCATCGTCTATGTGCGCAACCGCAAGCGCACCAAAGAGGTGGCCGAGGCGTTGACGCGGGCCGGCATCTCGGCCGACTACTACCACGCCGGTCTGGGACAGGAGGAGAAGAACGAGAAGCAGCGCCGGTGGAAAGAGAACGAGACGCGGGTGATGGTATCGACCAACGCCTTCGGCATGGGTATAGACAAGCCCGATGTGCGGGTGGTGGTGCATCTCGACATGCCCAACGCTCCCGAAGAGTATTTTCAGGAGGCAGGCCGGGCCGGTCGTGACGGGGCCCGCGCCTACGCCGTGCTGCTCTATGCCCGGCGCGACAAGGCCAACCTGCACAAGCGACTCACCGAGGAGTTTCCCGACAAGGAGTTTGTGCTGAAGGTCTACGAGCGGGTGAGCAACTTCCTCGAGATTGCCCTCGGTTGCGGCATGGATTCGATATTCGAGTTCAACCTGAAGCGCTTCTGCACCACCTTCAACTACACCGCCACGCCGGTGCTCAATGCCTTGAAGATACTCACCATATCGGGCTACATCGAGTTTATCGAAGAGACCGACACCCTCTCACGCGTGATGATTCTGGTGCACCGGGAGGAGCTCTACAACCTGCGCGACTGCGACCCGCAGACCGACCGCGTGCTGCAATGTCTGTTGCGCTCCTACACCGGGCTCTTTGCCGACTACATATACATTCACGAAGATCTGCTGGCCCAGCGGCTCGGCATCGACCAGCATGCCGTCTACGAAGCACTGCTCAAGCTGAACCGTCTGCATGTGCTCCACTACGTGCCCCGGCGGCGCACCCCCTACATCGTCTACACCCGCGAACGCATGGAACCCCGCTACGTGCACATCACCCGCGAGGCCTACGAAGAGCGACGCAAACGCATGGCCGACCGCATCGAGAGCATGATTACCTATGCCACCTCGACCCGCTGCCGGCAACAGATGCTGCTCGAATACTTCGGCGAGAAAAGCGACTACGAGTGTGGCTGTTGCGACAACTGCATCGAACGGCGCAAACACGAGCGCCCCTCGATACAGCGCCCTGCACAGATAGCCCGGGCCGTGCAGCAGGTAATCGGCACCGACACCGTGAGCCGCAACCGGATAGTCGACTCGCTCCCCTATCCCGAGGACGAAGTGATCGAAGCCCTGCGCTTCCTGCGAGATGAAGGATTCGTCGTCTGCGAAGACGAAATTCATTATAGAAACAAGGAATAAAAAGAGATAAAAAAAGATTTAGGTATTTAGGTATTAACAAGTAAGGTTTTAAGAAAATGATTAAAGGTTTTTGCTACATCATGCTCTTCTATGTACTGGGAGAGATGGTAAGCCTGCTCATCGGGAAACTCATTCCCGGCAGCGTGTGCGGCATGATACTGCTGTTCCTGGCACTCACCCTCAAGTGGGTACGTCCGCGCGACGTCGACAAGGCCGCCTCGGCCCTCACCCGCAACATGGCCCTCTTCTTCGTCCCCGCCAGCATCGGACTCATGCACGAGTACAAGATACTCATGAGCAACTGGGTGGTCCTGCTCACCGTCTCGGTAGTGACTACACTGCTGGTCATCATCGTGGTAGGAGTCACCGAAGAGCATCTCGACCGCAAACTGTCGCGCAAGAAAGGAGGGGTTGAGCAATGAACGCCATATTCTCCTCCACGCCCTTCATCCTGCTGCTGGTTCTGGGCTGCTATCTGGCCGGTTGCAAACTGCATCAGAAAAAACATATCGCCCTCTTTCACCCCCTGCTGGTAGCTATGGTGCTCATCATCGCGCTACTCTCGCTGCTCGACATCGACTACGACACCTTCTGCGCCGGCAGCAGCTTCATCAGCTTTCTGCTGGGCCCCTCGGTCGTTGCCCTGGGATATGCACTCTACGAACAGATCGAGCAGATACGGGGCAAAGAGATTCCCGTGCTCACGGCCGTCTTTGCCGGAGGTATCGTGGGCATCGTGAGTGTCATCGCCATCTGCCGCATAATGGGAGTCGACGAAGCCATCACCTCGTCGCTGCAACCCAAGTCGGTTACGATACCCATCGCCATCTCTCTCTCGGAGCATTCGCACGGCATCCCCTCGCTCACGGCCGTCATCGTATTTGGTTGCGGATTGCTGGGCGGCATCATCGGCCCGGCCGTACTCGACCGCTGCCACGTCAACAGCCGCGTAGCCCGCGGTCTGGCTCTGGGTTCGGCCGCCCACGGACTGGGTACCGCCCGCGCCATCGAGCTGGGAGCCGTCGAAGGTGCCATCAGTGGCTTGGCCATCGGTCTGATGGGTGTCATCACCTCGCTCCTCATCCCGGTGTTCGAGACCCTCATGCGCTGACAATCAATCCCACGACCGTGAGTCATGGGCCCCAGAGCGAAAAATAAATAGAATATTTTGGGGCTAACCCTTGTATATTCCAATAAAAGGCGCTATCTTTGCAACGCTTTTACAAAAAGCACCAAGGTTAGATTCGCTAGCTCAGCTGGTAGAGCACAACACTTTTAATGTTGGGGTCCTGGGTTCGAGCCCCAGGCGGATCACCGAAAAGCCAGACACTCCGATAATCGACCGATTACCGGAGTGTCGCTTTTTAAAAGTCCCCTATTATTCTCGCCGAGGCGGGGCAGTAAGTTCTCCCGCCCAGCTTGAAAAGAGTATCCCCTCTGTCTCAATCCAAAGCCCGAAAGTTGAAATCGGACTTATTGCAACAGGCCTTTTGATAGTCAAATCCATAGAGACGCATGTACGCCTCTTTGATCTCTTTGGCCCCGTTGTAGAACGGATCGGCGGTGTGTAGCTGAGTGGTTACGGTTACCTCCATTTCGGGAGTCAATACGGTGCCGTTTACCCGTTTGATTTTTTTCGGCGTTACTTTAAATACCCTTGACATATCGGTTTTTCGTTTTAAGTGAAACATTTTTGATTAACGATATGACAAAGGTAACCCCACCGATATGCCGGAACGAAGCACAGGTGAAAGCATTTTACCAAATTTATTCCAAGGGCTTATTTCCTTGTTTCAACAAAGATATCCCCTCCTCTATCGGGAGTGTCGGGTGGTATCGTTGCCATACCTCCCGGGCCAACTCGCACATTCGCTTTTTGACCCACTCGGGCTCGACCACCTCTATCTGCCCCGCCTGCTGCAACAGCAGTTGCATGAAGTCGAAGGTAGGGCGTACCTGCAACTCGAAGGTAATCGACTTGTCGTCGCGGGCTATTTCGCGCTGCGACGCATGCAGCGGCAGAGTCTTGATATACCAGCGGGCCCAGTCGTAGGTCTTGATGACTACCCGGTCTATCCCTATATCGTCATCGGCCATAATGCCTACACACCCCTCGAAATAGTGGTCGATGTCGAAATCGGCAGGTAGATCGAAGAGCTTGTCGGTAATCTTGACGCTCAGCATGCGGTCGAGTGCATAGGTGTAAATAGTGTTGTATTTAGGACTGCGCCCGATGAGATACCAGCGACGACGAACCACCTTGAGGTGATAGGGCTCAACCTCGAAAGTATAGGCAGTCGGCTTGTTGAAGGACTGATATTCCAACTCGACCACCCGATTCTTGCGCATCGCCTGCAGGAGGATTTGCAGGTAACGGCTGCCCGAGGGTATCTGCTCGAACGAGATGCGGCTCTGCAAATGGCTGTCGGCCTGCACCTGGTTGAGGGTGGCATACGAGTCGATGAGCCACGAGCGCAGGTTGTTGCCCTGCAGCTCGTCGTCGGCTATGTAGTAGCCATAGCCGGCCTTGGGGTCGCACTCGACAATCACATCGAAGATGGTCTCGATGGCCTCCTTGTGGTTCATAAAGGTACGCCACGGGAGGCACTTGCCGTCGCCCAGGCCCGAGTCGGCCCAGGCTTCGCTTATCTGCCGGAAGGTAATGCGGGGGTGATTTTTAATGAGATCGACCAGCCATATATATCGGCCGAATTTGTTAGCTGCCATAGAGGTTAATGAATTATATTGGGTGAAGTTACGGTTTTGTTATGAAAAAATCAAGCATAGCCTTTATCGATTGAAGCCAATCTTTCCGCTCGACCCGCCCCGGCCTATCTTCTCCTCGTTACAGATTCGGATAAGATTCTCCCACGAGGGGGCAGTGCCGTCGACCACCTCGGTCAGGGTCACCTTGCGCACGATGTTGTCTATCTCGCCACCGCTGAAGTTGTAGGTCGCGGCCAGCCGGGTAGCCTGCTCGTCGGTGAGCACGGGCAGTTTGTCGAGCCAGATGTTTCGCTTGGCCTCGACCGAAGGCTTGTTGAAACGTATCTTGAAGAGGAAGCGCCGCTCAAAAGCCTTGTCGAGATTATCGACCAGATTGGTCGTCGCAATCAGAATCCCGTCGAGCGTCTCCATCTCTTCGAGAATAATGTTTTGGATGGCATTCTCGGTCTGATCGATGCTACCCCTTCCCGTCAGATTCTGGCGGGTGGAAAAGAGGGCATCGGCCTCGTTGAACAACAGGATAGGCTTTTGTGCCGAGTGCTTGCATATGCTGCGATAACGGGTAAATATCTGCTTGACTATCTTCTCGCTCTCGCCATACCACATGCTCTTGGAGGCGCTTATATCGACATGCACAATATCGCGCCCCGACTGACGGGCCCACTGCATGACCGACTCGGTTTTACCCGTGCCCGGCTCTCCATACAGCAAGACGGCGATTCCCCGGGGGAGCAATTTGGCCTCGAGGCGGTCGACCAATGCCCGATAGTTCTCTTCGTTCAACACGTTGCCTACCAGCGACAGCTGCTCCTGCTCTTCAGGCGAAAAGAAGAGCCGTTTTTCCCGAATACCGGATGCCCGAATCAACTCCTTGTCATCGATCTTCTCCACAAAAAACCGGGCATCCTCTCCGAAATAGAGCTCTTTCCCCCGGTCGGTGAGTATCAGTTTCGTCTGTTTCCCGAAGAAACTGCTCTCGGTTACCATCTCGATCAGATCGAGCCGCTGCAACTTGTGAGACCCACTTTTGAAGAGGCTCAAATTGGCACTGCAATCTTTCGGGGAATAGATAAGATTCAACACCATGGGCAGCTCAACCCCCGATCCATCGATGCAACCTTCGCACGCCAGATAGAACAAGATTCTGTAACCGGGCTCTTCAATCAGGTTCTGCACTTTGGCCAGGCAGGAGATGTGATGGTTATCCTTCTCCATCGCAACCAGTTTTGCTTCCATTCTATAGGTATCCCTCGCGGTTTTGGTTCCACGCCTGGAGCGGTCGACATACTCCTCGACCATTTTCGCAAAGCCATAACAATCGCTCTCTACATTCGTCTTGAGCCGCTCAAAATCTTCACCCAGGAAAAGGCGCTCCCCTGCGGTTGTAAGTTCCAGATACTCCTTGTCTACCAGCTCCATCAATCCGGCGACAACCAGCGGATGTTCTCTGGAGAGTAAAGCATGCTTTGCCTGTAAGCGTGCCCCATAGTTCTTATAGATATCTTCCAGAATATCATCCACATCCGAACTGTTATTCTCGGTAAAACCGAAACACAGTTTATAAAAGATTGCTCGCTCATCCAGTTGAGGCACTACACCCTTCAACTCTTTCACCAGCGACATCCCGGCATTATCCCGCTCCAGAAACTCGATACATTTCAGAGAATCAACATCAGAAGAATTTCGATTTTGCAGCACCGTGTCGACCGCCTCGCAAAAGTCATATTGATTAAACGCATTTCCCGGCATATACTCTTTCGGATGGGGCATCTTGTTTTCCAGGATAGACTCGATTACATAATCGGGTATTATGAACATCTGTTCTACCACTCGAAATTCACTCCTGTTGGTCTGTACCACCAGATGCTTTCGAACCAACGACCGGATAGCCACTACATACTCCATCATCTGCAACAGCGTACAACCGAAGTAAGCGACCAGGTCGTTCAAGTCGTTCTTCCGCCCTCCGCATCCACAATCAAAAAGAGCCGTAAAGACAACAGCCTCATCCACATTATCCAAATGAAAGCGAGCCTGCACCTCGCCCAACAACCCCGAAAGCTCTTCCCCGGTAAGTCCCTTGAGTTTCCGATTGTGCAATTTCGAAGCCGTCAGTTTAAGCAGTTGAATCATCGTTCTTTCCATACTTTTCTAAATTTATGCCACAAAGTTACATATGGACATATGCCAAAATATAGCATAGGTTTGGAGAGATGCGAAATTTTTTCATATCCCGGCAACAGCTTCACCGCCATCCCTGTACGCACCGAGGGCAACCTGTCGGCCAGATAGACCGACGGGTCGCCCTCGGAGAAAACGGGATAGGTAACCAGGTACCTACTCCAGTATGTCGGCCGGAGCCAGAGGCATGTAGGGACCGTCTTTCACCTCGAAGATGACGGTACCGCTGCACAACACCTCGATGGTGTGCCACTGCCCGCGGGAAATGTTCACGCCATAGGCTCCCTTCGTGGGATCGAGTTCGTAATGGGCCGTCACCTGACGGTCCTCGTTGTAGAAGTCGACATTGAGCCGGCCCCGCAACACGACATAGGTCTCGGCCGTGTGCATGTGGCGGTGTATGGGCAACACCGTGCCCGGCTCGAGCGCATTGAGCAGACGTTGCGCAGGGGCGTCGAGCGTCTCGTGAAAGTTGTAGTTTATGCGCAACCGGGGGCTGGCCTGGGCTTCGGCCGTCACCTGGTCGAGCAATTTCTCGTCGATAATCATTTTTTAGCTCCTTTCTTTTTGTAGTTTTCGATGGTTCCGAAGAGGTCGTTCATACACTTGTCTCTTCTGAAATGGCGCTGGTAGTAGTGGTATCCGTTGCGCCCCTTCTGCTCGAGCTCCTGCTTGGGGACCCGCGAAATGGAGAGCACGAGGCGCACCATCTTGTCGATAGAGTCGGCATTGGCACCATAGCCGCACCGCGCCTCGCGGACCACCGACTGGGCCTCGCCGTTGGCCATCACCAGCACGGGCTTGGCATTGAGCATATAGGCCTGCAGCTTGGCCGGCAGGGTCACATTGAATGCGTTGTTGTTGCAGAGCGAGAGCAACATGATGTCGGCTTTCTTGAAAAAGGCCGACATGTACTCTATCGGATAGCGTTTGTAGAGATGGACCGTATCTTCCATTTCGCGGCTCTGCACAAACTGCTGCACCCACTTCTTCTTGCGGCCGTCGCCGATGAAAATCCACTGGATGCGTTTGTCGTCCTTCAACCGCTCGGCCACACGCATCACGTTCTCGAGGTTCTGGGCCTCGCCCAGATTCCCGGCAAACATGATGCGGAACCCATCGGGCAACGGGGGCAGCTGATCTTCGCTCACCTCATCGCCCTGCAAGGCATCTTCACCCCAGTTGGGCAAGTCCTCGATGCAGTCGTTGCGCACGCCGCGCTGCTGCAACAGCGACCGCACGCCGGGGGCCGCGATAAAGATCTTGTGACAGTTGCGATATATGCGGCGCATGATTTTGTCGACGATGCCAATGATGTATTTGTTGGTGATGCCACCGGCTGCCAGACTCTCGGGCCACACATCGAGCAGCCAGAAGTAGATGGGTATGTGCTGTATCTTCTTGGCCAGCACGGCGGGAATGCCGATAAAGGCCGGCGAAAGTTCCTGCACGAAGATGAAATCGAACTTCTTGCGGAGCACGATGCTCAACGTATAGATAAAGGTGAAGAAGAGGCTCGACACGTAGTTGAGCACCATGCGTATGGCCCGGCCGTTGCCGCGCGGGATGACCGGCACGCGTATCACGTTCACCCCGTTGACTACCTCGCGCCGGCGGCGCCACATGCCATACCCGTCGTAGAAACGGCCCTGCGGGTAGTTGGGGATACAGGTGATGACCGTAACCTCGTAGCCCCGCTTCACCATCTCGAAGGCTACGTCGTTACCCCTGAAGGTCTCGGGGTAAAAATAGTTGGTCAAAAGCAGACAGCGCTTACCTTTCACTCCAGACGACTCGCTTGACATAATCGGTATAGGATAAGATGATTCGTACTACCTTGTCGCTCACGTTGGGTATCGAGTAATCGGCTACCGGGCGGAAGTTGCGGTGCTCGAGATTCTGGTCCTGCAACTCGGCCAACCCTTGCATCACCCGCTCGGGATTGAGACCCACCATCATCACCGAGGCCTCCTCCATCGCTTCGGGACGCTCGTGCGCCTCGCGGATATTCAGGGCCCGGAAGTTGAGAATCGACGACTCTTCGCTGATGGTGCCGCTATCGGAGATGACCGCCCGGGCATTGAGTTGCAGCTTGTTGTAATCGCTCAATCCCATCGGTTTCATCAACCGCACCAAGGGGTCGAATTCGACCCCGGTCTGTTCGATTCGCTTGCGGGTGCGGGGGTGGGTCGACACGATAACCGGATAGCCGTACTCCCGGGCAATGCCGTTCAGAATCGTCACCAGATTGCCGAAGTTGCGGTCGCTCGAGATATTCTCCTCGCGATGAGCCGAGACCACGAAGTAACGGTCGCGCTCGAGCCCCAATGTCTCGAGTATGGTCGACGCCTCGATCTTGGGCAGGTAGCGGTTCAGCACCTCGTACATGGGGCTGCCGGTCTTGATTACGCGGTCGGCCGGGATGCCCTCGTGCAGCAGGTATTCACGGGCGATGCTGCTGTATGTCATGTTGATGTCGGAGATATGGTCTACAATCTTGCGGTTGCTCTCCTCGGGGACCCGTTGGTCGAAGCAGCGATTACCGGCCTCCATGTGGAAGATGGGGATGTGCCGCTTCTTGGCCGCAATGGCACAGAGGCACGAATTGGTATCGCCCAGCACCAGGAAGGCGTCGGGCTTGACCTGCTCGAGCACGGGGTCGATGTTGATCAATATCTGCCCGGCCGTAGAGGTAGCGTTGTTGCCCGCCGCATTGAGGAAGTAGTCGGGCTTGCGCAATCCCAGGTCCTGGAAAAATATCTCGTTCAACTCATAGTCGTAGTTCTGGCCGGTATGTACCAGCACATGGTCTATGGCTGGACTGGCGTCCAGTTTCTGCAACACGCACGAAAGTCGGATGATTTCGGGTCGTGTGCCCACCACAGTAAGCACTTTCAAAGGTTTCATAATCTTATATTGAGTTGTTTCATGGTTCTTGTTCTACGGGTTCGAAATAGGTATCGCCGTCGTCGGGATCGTACCACTCGTTGATCCAGAACTGGGCATACAGTATTTCATCGCCGATATTCGATATATTATGCGTATACCACACGGGCATATCGACATAGGCCGGACGCTCGCCGTCGAGGTAATAATCGAGCACCTCGTCGGTACCCACCCGGCGCAGCTGTATGCGGGCCTTGCCCTTGATGACGACAAAGCGCTCCATCTTGCGCGTGTGGTAGTGGTTGCCCCGAGTGACGCCGGGCACCGTGGTCGAGAAGCTCACCTGCCCCCCTACCCCTATCTTCACCGTCTCGACAAAACTGCCGCGTGCATCGGTGTGCTGCACCAGCTGCACCGGGAAGTGCTGCTTCATGTCGATGTAGCTGCGGAAGGTGTTGAACAGATTCCACTCGTGCCGGTTACAGAGCGGCGGGATAATGCCCTGCTCGAGGTAGAGGCTCTTGAACTGGCCGAAGCGGTCGAGCACCTCGCTCACCTTCATGGCAAAGTCGAAGGGCACTTCGTCGCGTTCGACCACCACCTCGGCAATCTCGGACTGACGGCGGATCCGCTTGCAGATGTATTCGCACAACGAACCCACATAGATGAGATGCACCTCGCTGTCCTGCATCACCACCGGCTCCTCGCCGTGGGTCAACTTATAGGCAAACGTAGCGATAAACGAGTTGTAGTTGGGGCGGCCGAAGGGTCCGAAGACATTGGGTACCACCAGCCCGGTGAACGAGGCCCCCTGACGGCGGGCCCACTCCTCGAACAGGCGACGCCCCTCGCGCTTGCTGCGACCGTACTCGTTGCCGCGCTCCTCCTGCGTACTCGACGAAAAGAGCACATAGGGGCGCACCCCGGTCGACTCCATCGCCTCGATGAGCTGGCGCACCAGCTTCACGTTGGTCTCATACAGCACCTGCGCATCGGGGTGACGGTTCATTGCCGCCAGATGCACAATGACATCGCACTGCCGCACAAACGCCTCCAGCCGTTCCCGGTCGGCAAAAAAGGAATCCTCGAAAGGTATCCGCTCGAACACTTCGGACCAGAGCCCCAGCGTATGGTACAGATGTGTACCCACGAAACCGGCCTGCCCGGTAATTCCTACTCGTATCATACCCCCTCCTATGCTTTCAGGTTCAAATCGTCACGCACCAGATCGAGCTTGAGCAGCAATTGCTTCATCTCCTCCACGTCGAGGCGATGCGTGTTGTGAGAATGATAGTCTTCGATTTGCGAAACCACCTTGTTGCCCTCGACAAAATACTTGTCGTAGTTCAAGTCGCGGCTGTCGCACGGGATACGGAAGTAGTTGCCCATATCCACGGCACGCGCCATCTCCTCGCGAGTCACCAGCGTCTCGTACAACTTCTCGCCATGACGGGTGCCGATAACCTTCACCGGCGTATCCTTGCCATAGAGCTGCTTCAGGGCCGTGGCCAGAGTCTCCAGCGTAGCTGCCGGCGCCTTCTGCACGAACAGGTCGCCGTTGTGACCATGCTCAAAAGTATATACCACCAGGTCTACCGCATCGTCGAGCGTCATCATAAAGCGCGTCATATTGGGGTCGGTCATCGTAATCACGGCATTATTCTTCATCTGGTCGATCCACAAGGGGATGACCGAACCGCGGCTCGCCATCACGTTACCGTAGCGCGTGCAGCAAATCGTAGTCGTCGCCGAGTCGCCCAACTGACGCCCCTTGGCGATAGCCACCTTCTCCATCATCGCCTTGCTGATGCCCATGGCATTGATGGGATAAGCCGCCTTGTCGGTCGAGAGCACCACCACATTCTTCACCCCGTGTTCGATAGCCGAGTCGAGAACATTCTCGGTCCCCAACACATTGGTACGCACCGCCTGCATGGGGAAAAACTCGCACGAAGGCACCTGCTTCAAAGCCGCAGCCGAAAATACATAATCGACCCCGGTCATGGCCCCGTCGATACTGCGCTTGTCGCGCACATCGCCAATATAGAATTTTACCTTGGGATTTTGCAGCCGATGGCGCATATCGTCCTGCTTCTTCTCATCGCGACTGAATATGCGAATCTCGCGCACGTCGCTATCGAGGAAACGTCGCAAAACGGCATTACCAAAAGAACCTGTTCCACCGGTAATGAGCAATACCTTATCTTTAAAAATAGACATAATGCATAATTTTAATATCCTCTTTTATATTTTCATTTGATTTTCAACAATATGTCGCCCAATACTTCAAGGGATCTTATCCATGCAGAAACGAGGCTACTGCATCAAAGATAACCAAACGCTTTTTCATACTGTCAATAAATCTCTATAATTTTTTCTGTATTCTGCATAAACGGTATTCAAGTCATATGCTTGCCGAACCTTTTGTAGTGCTCTTTCACAAATCTTATCTGCTTCAACCGGATGATTATGGCACCAATCAATAGCTTCGGCCAGCTGCTTTGAATTGCGCTCTTCCACAAGGATGCCGCACAAGCTGCCATCTGCTCCTGTCAACATATCGGGAATAGCAGCCCGCCTCGTGGAAATAACCATTTTACCCAAACTCATTGCTTCCAGAATGGATATGGGAAATGCCTCACTCTTGTAATAGGTAGGGAGCACCAACACATCCATTCGATTCATAAATTCAATGGCATCTTTATTAGGTAATACACCGTAATATTTTATCCGTTTTCCCCAATCACTACCCGCCATTGTCTTTATCTTGGAAATAAAGTCCATATCACCTCCTCCAACAAGATGTAAAGAAATATTTTCATTAACCGACATCATTGCCGCGACTAATTCTCCAACACCTTTCGAAGGTAACAAATTACCAATAAATGCAACTTGAGTATACTGTTTAGGTATGATGTTCACAACCTGATTCTCCAGATTTATACCATTAGGAGTCAAACGTACTCGGTTTTTCAAGGTATCTATTTTTTGAAGCATTTGATATGATTTCCGATCCAATACCCATATTTGATTGTACTGCTTCATCGACATCAATGTTCCCCAACCAATAAGGCTATGGCTATTTATTGTTTGGGGAATACATCCATAATGACAATGTAAAATGGACTTTATCTTTCTCTTTTTACAGATTCGTCCAATACACCAGTCTCGTAAAACGCCCATAGAGCCACTCGTCGTTGCGTGCATAATGTCGATATGAGTGGTTTCAAGTATAGATTTAATCTCGCGCTTAATCCTAAATAATGCAGCCAATCCTGTTACAACTCTTCCGAAAAAAGAGACTTTCTTTTCTCGAACAGGTGCATTGTCTACACAATAAAGACGATACTCCGATTGAGGAAATTTCTCTCGAAAAACTTGTGCCCATGAAAATATTCCACCGACATTGTGCTCTGGAGCTACAAACAAGACATTTTTCATTGGTATCTACAGTTGTGCAATCTTCTAAAATTCTCTTAATCCTTCGCTTCAAGCATCAATAATACGCCGATAAGAGTTGACAAACGTCTCTTTTGAACAAAGTTGCTCGACTCGCAATCTGGCATTAGCAGCCAGTTCGCGCCGCTGATTGTCCGGCAACTCTATGAATCGCTCGATTGTTCGAACCATATCCTGCACATCATTCGGATCGAACAAGAATCCACTCTTACCCTCCTCCACAATATACGGGTTATCGCAAACCCGGCTACATACAACCGGCACTCCACAGCTCATTGCCTCGCACAAAACATTAGGGAACCCTTCGTAAATCGACGGCAAACAAAACAGATCGGCTTCGTGATACACTCGCTCCACCTCTTGGGTCGGAGCATAAAAAGTAAATATATCGTTCAAACGATACTCCTCTATTTTCTTCTCACACCATGCAAAATAGGAGTCCTTCATCCCGTACCACGAAACCTTCACCGGATAATGTTGACGCACAATATTGACGGCCTCGATAAAGCGAAGAATATTTTTCTGCTCCGATACCCGTCCTACGCCCACAATATGCAGATACGGATGCTCGAATGCCTCCCTCGGCAACGGTTGGAAACGCTCCAAATCCACATAATTGGTTATCACCTCACACCTGGGTGATAAAAGAGGATAATGGTTCTCGACAAACCGAGCTTGAGTATATGAATTACATACAATCTTATCGGCAAACCGATAGCTCCAAAATTTAATACGCTCTTTCCAAGAGAGCCTCTGGGTGGTATTGCGTTCCGAGACAATCAACCGGAACTTGCCCCCTAGCATTTTACAAATGCAGGCGATGATTGACGGCCCATCTAAATAGGCAATGACTGCATCGGGCGAATAAGCAGTCAAATACCGGTAAATGGCATATATCCGAAACCACTTGTTATTGGCTTTTTCCAGATACTCACACTCTACGCCTTGCGACTTGAGAAGCGGTTTATAAAAAGGAATATCGTAATAAGTGACCAGTCGCACGGAGTAGCCATTCTGTTTCAACAGTCCGGCCAATCCCACCATCTGACGTTGGGCCCCACCAGAATTCAGACAATCAATCAAACAAAGTACCTTCTTATCCATTACAGGGAACCTTTTTGAACTGAACTTTCTCACTACCTACAATCAGTCCCAACAGCAAAATATATTCTACATTAGACATAGAGGTAAATCCCATGGAGAAGAGCGATTGAAGGAACCAAATCAACATACACAAATAGGCCGACAAACGCACCCACGAAGATAACGATGACCGATATATGAATCGAAACAGGCCGACGAATATCATCAAATAGAGTACGACACCCACTACACCATTACAAATCAGCAATTCCAACCAGTCGTTATGTGCAAAATTGCCCCAAACTGTTACCGTTTGGGCCATACCATTACCAAACATGAGTGTCCAGAAATTTGTATCATTGTACCAGTGCCCCAGCAACACAGGATAAGCTACGCCTCGGCCGCCTATACCCTCGTTCTGCATAAACTCGATACGGCTCAAAAGCCACTCATTCGATTCATAAGCATAATAAATAAGGTAGCCGGCACCCAAGAACAAGACTACAGCCAAAAGTATGGCTTTCATCGATGCCTTATTCTCTTTGAGATAAAACAATACCGAGAAAAACAAAGCCGCTACCATACATACAATAGCTCCACGTTTGGCCGCAAACATGATGAGCACAATTGACAAGACCAATATTATAGCTGCCAAAATCTTACTCCGCTTCAAAAAAAAAGGTAAGAACGGAAGAATTCCTACTACAAAATATCCACTATTATTCGTCACACCATCCACTCTCAACCATGAAAGTAACGCATGCAACATATAAAAATAGCGAATTAAAGCCAGTAAAAAGAATATCAGTCCAATAGAAACCAAAATATTATTACTTATCTTACCAGATTTTCGGGCAACCACATAGCCGATACAGAACGAAAGCATAAATGCAGATATGCTCTTAAATTGGTCCATTGTATGTACCTCTCCTATTGCCTCGTACACCGTACCGAAAACGACCTGGGGAGAAAACAAAAACGAAGCCGTCTGAACCAAGTAAAAAATCAACCATATCGTTACCCAGAAAGGCTTATGTACATACAATGCAGTTTTCCCGTAATAATAAAGACCTATCAATAAAAAAAAGAAAATAGAAACCTGCGATAAAATACTACCACTGGGATACAAGATACCCTGTAAATAATATAAGAAAAAGAACAGTATCGGGGAAACAAGCCCCACGGGTTTCTGTAATGCCATAAAATTCCGTTTCTAAAAATATACCATCTATTTCAGGACCTGCCGATTTTGGAAACTATTTATTCTTTCGTCTCGAATAACCCCTTGTTCAATAATCAGGCTGTTTTTCAAGACTTCACACTCCAACTCTCTCCCTTCTATAAAATAGTCGATATATTTCACGACCTCTTTACTTAACTCTTTGGAGACTGTTTTATAAAACAAAGCCGGAGTATGGTCTACAACATAATGACGAATACCATCAATCTCGTAGTCCGGATTATCAATCGTCATGGGAACACTTGTCTCTATACCGCCACCCCGGTCACAACTGATGTCTATAATCATCGCACCCGGTTTCATGCGTTTCAAATCTTCCCGCGATATAATATGATCCTTGCGAGAAATGTCCCACAATACCCCATTTACGACTACATCATAGAGTGGTAGCTCTTTTCGGAATAAAGCCTCTGTCTTACGATCATAAACAGTAACCATTGCACCCATATAATTGAGCATGTTCATGGCCCCCCGAGCAACATTGCCTCGACCGATTACGGCCACTCGAGTATGATATGGAAAGATTCCATGCCTCAAATAGGCGTGCATGATAGCAGCCTCTCCGGCAATCTCGTTGTTCCTCCAAAAAGAGTGACGCCCCATTTCGTACATGTCTTCCCAGGCGTACGCCGACAATTTGCTTGCAATCACCCGGTCGGTAATATCTCTGTTCTGAACAGCATGCAACCATCCAAAAACGATTTGTCCCGACAGTTCGTTCAAGTATTCGGCATCTCCCACCTTAGGGTCACATATCACATCTTTCTTCAAAATCTCAGCCCGGTCACAAACGCCGCCAATACCCTCGTTCAGATAGCAGCTATCGTCATATCCCAATATGGAACCATAGCCTTTCTCGATATAGACATGCTCTTTATTCTTTATAGACTTCACATCGCAAGGCAATAGAGCCCGACGATGTTCATTCTCCTTTTTACTTATTACAAATCCTATCGTCCTCATAATAAAAATCGATACGCTCAGTTTTTCAAACAAATCATCGACCCAAACAGCCAATCGGTCTCTTCCAGTAAATTCCCGTCGAAACCACTCGCCGGATAAAAGGTCATTTCACCAAAATAAATGGCTCCTGCATGATTGTATAAATCGACCCTCACAAACGGGATTCCTCCCGACAACTTTTCGGCCAGACGGAACATTTCGTTCATACCGGACGGCTCGGGTAACGTAAAATCAACAGGAGCCTCTTTCCCCCTTTTATTCAATCGTAAAAGAGTCCAATCTCTATTAAAAAAATAAAATTTCGGACTTCCTATACTACGGTCTATACAAACCATCACACAATAAGCCTTACCGTCAAAACAAAAGAACTTATAATCGGCCAGTTCGCCACGTTCATCTGCTATATATTTCTCGGCAATAATCCGAGGCTTCACCTGTTTATATGGCCACTCCTTCGTCTCGGCATATATATCGCGTTGCATAGAGCGTTTCAATTTCGATAAAGCAGACTGTTCATCAAAATTTTTTTTATTACGACAAACAACGACGCCCTCGCCTCCTCCATCGTGAGTAGTCTTCAATACGAATTGATCGGGTAAACGAGACATATCAATATCCTCTACCCCCGACCACACGGCCCATGTGGGAATAATATACTTCTCACCAATAATAGAAGCCACATACTTCTTAGCCTCATATTTATCTACCATCTGAGTATATAATGGATTGTGATCGTGCAACTTCAGCCATTGTAACTTTTCATTGAATGTGACCGGATGTTTGAGGTGCAACGGGTTCCTCATTTCAAGGAAATACACTAACCTTAAATAGACCGAATCACTATACAAGAAATTCGTTTTTTTGACAATAGCCAACAACAAACGTCGTGGCGATTTTATATAATCAATAATCCTCTGCATCTAACTATGAGTTTTTGCTTTCATCAACCGCTTAGCCATGAGATAAATCGATACGCCTATAGCTCCCCTTATTGCCAACAGCACGAACGCAACTCCCACATAACTAAATCGGGGGACCAGAATCCAGGCCAAAGCGAAGCCAACCAGAGACCACACAACATATATGTCGCGTATCAAATTTTCTTTTCCTACGAGGACCAAATAATTAGTACCATAAGAATTGGACAGAAATAAAAAAATTGGCGACAATGCCAAGATGCGAATAACAGTTGCCGAATCGGAAAAATTGGGCGTCAAGAATATATCGACAAAGAGATTGGCTCCCAAAAACATAAGCAAACTCATCAATATGGCTATAGTTCCCGTAATTTTTACATAGAGGCTATGCTTCTCCTCGTGCCGGGCCAGGAACGGGAAAAAAGCTCTCGAAAGAACCTGTGTCAACTGATCGACTATCCCGTGAAATTTTTCTCCGCCCGAATAGATACCTGTTGCACCGTCTCCACAATAGGTCCGCAACAAGATTACCGAAAAATTATTATATAAGTTGGGAACAATCAAACTTATAAACATATTTGTCGAATTTTTCAATCGTCTGAAAATCGGACCAAACTTCGGGAATCGCACATAAATACCATAACGTTTTACCAAAACAAACATGGCTATTATACCGCTAACGATGTATCCGCAAGCCACCAAAAGCGGCTGAAACATATAATCGCTCTGCTCACGAATAACGACAAACACCAATACCGTAAATATCAGTTTCGACAGCACATTCAAGATAGTAATATATTTCATCTGCTCAAATGCCTGAAACAGCCACTCAGGAAACAGTATATGTCCTGGTATATAGGCAAAAGTCAACAACAACAGCAACTCTGTTTCTTTTGACAGCGAAAACAAGGGCAACAATGAAAAAAGCAAAAAGAAACATATCGCCATCAAGGTTAGTTTCGAAAAAATCACCTCACTGAATATTTGCGAAACCACATCTATATCTTCACGAGCCCGAGCGGCATCACGAGTCGCCGTATAGTTGAACCCCCAATCCACGACAGTCTCTACAATCACAATTACTGCCGTAGCAAAAGCTATCGCTCCAAATTTTTCTACCCCTATCACACGCGTAAGATAAGGCAAAGTAATAAGGGGAAAAACAAACGATATGATTTTGAGGATGGACAAATAGAAAAAATTTCCTACCAATCCCCGTATATCCTGATTCTGAAAAAGCGATTTTATTTTCGACTTGTTCAACCGCATTATTCTTCCCGACAATTATACGTCTTGTACCAGTCCACAAAGTGAGCAATTCCCTCGCTTAATGTCACTGAAGGTCTAAATCCGAAAGTCTGTTCAAATTTCGACGAATCGGCATAAGTTTGATACACATCGCCAGCCTGCATCGGATACATCTCCAACTGGGCTTTCTTACCCATATTCTCTTCTATAATGTGAATAAAGTCCATCAAAGGTACCGGGTGGCCGCATCCTACATTATAAATATCGAATACATGGTCTTTGTCTCGGGTATAATCTATTGCTCTTATGGTAGCCTCCACAATATCATCGATATAGGTAAAATCTCTCGACAGATTGCCTTGATTGAACACCTTTATGGGACGCCCTTCGTCAATCGCTTTTACAAAGAGTGAAGGAGCCATGTCGGGACGGCCCCAAGGCCCGTAAACCGTAAAATATCGCAAACCCGTAGTAGGTATGCCATACAAATGGGCATAGACATGAGCCATCAGTTCATCGGCCTTTTTGGTAGCAGCATACAGGCTCACGGGCTTATCGGTCTTATCCTCTTCCGAAAAAGGCACATGGGTATCCATACCGTACACACTGCTCGACGAGGCAAACACAAAATGGGAGACCGGATAGTGTCTTACACATTCCAAGAGATTGACGAACCCTACCAAATTACTTTCGACATACGCATAAGGGTTATCTATGGAATATCTTACTCCGGCCTGGGCTGCCAAGCTACATACCTTATCAAACTTCTCTTCTCGGAAAAGAGATTGCAATGCCTCCCGATCCGCCAGATCTATCTTGACAAATCTCAATCGGTCGTATCGATGGCTCTGCACAATTACCCCATCTGCTATCTCCTCTTTTTCAATTCCCAACAAAGCTAAACGGGAATATTTCAACTCTATATCATAATAATCGTTCAGATTATCAAGTGCTACGATATCATAACCATGGTCTATTAAGCCTTGGCACAAATTACTTCCTATAAATCCGGCACCACCGGTAACCAATATTTTCATCATTCAAATTTATATCTTCTCCAAATAGCTGCCCGGTATATAGACCGTAGCTACGGTAAAGAGGTTGTCTATGCGTACCACCACGCGGCGATGGCCGGCTATGCGCACCAGTTCGCCTTCGATGCCGGCAAAGCTGCCGGCGACGACCCGTACGCGGTCGCCCCGACGCAGGTCGTGAGGCAGCACCTCGATTTCGTTCTTGTGGTGTTCTACCAGATAGATGAAGTCCTCCATCTGCTTGTCGGGCACTCGCAACAGCGAGCGGCTGGAAAAGTCGCGAACATACCGCATGGGGTAACCATAGTCGTTGATAAGCGAAATGCACTCTTTTTTACAACCATGAACGAATATCAACCCGCTGATAAAAGGGACTTCGACCTTCTTACGCTTTCCGCCAATCTCTTTGACGGTTTCGCAAAAAGGGATAAAGTGCTTCACCCCCATGCGGGTAAGAAGCTCCTTTATCTTGCGTTCCTGGCGATAGGTTTTCGCCACATACCACCCTTCTTCTTCAGCATCCTGCATATTCGGTTCGGTTTTGACAAAGCCTAAGCTTCCAGGCGACAAAACGTCGTCCTCGACTACATCAGGCACTCCTGCTATCTCTTGCATTTTAACCTCTTAAACAGAGTTGTAAATACAATTTAACTATGCAAATATAACGAGAAATGGTTACATTTTAATATTATTTACGCTATTATTCCCAATAGATAAAAAAAATCAAAAGCCCTCTTATACGACTTCTTAAAAGGGCGCTACAAAAAACACCGCCATCCCCCTCATACCGAGGAGAATGGCGGCTCCATCATCTTCACTAAAACAGATAAAAAATAAGAACGCTTTATCTAAGGATTAACTCACTTATCCGATGCAAGAGTTATGCGATAGAGTTCTGTGCCTGGGGCTCGTCTTTCTGAGGCTCTTGTGTGGGAACGCTGTCGGTGGGCTCCTCGTTCAAGCCAAGCAGATAGAGATTGGCCTGGGGCTCGTCTTTCTGAGGCTCTTGTGTGGGAACACTGTCGGTGGGCTCCTCGGTCAAGCCAAGCAGATAGAGATTAGCCTGGGGCTCGTCTTTCTGAGGCTCTTGAGTGGGAACACTGTCGGTAGGCTCCTCGGTCAAGCCAAGCAGATAGAGATTGGCTTGAGGCTCATCCTTTTGCGGCTCCTGCGTGGGAACACTGTCAGTGGGCTCTTCGGTCAGGCCAAGCAGATAGAGATTGGCTTGAGGCTCGTCTTTCTGAGGCTCTTGAGTGGGAACGCTGTCGGTAGGAGCCGGCTCCTCATTCAAACAGAACAGAGACATTTTGCTCTGGGGTTCTTGAGAGGGGACACTGTCAGCGGGAGCCGGCTCTTCATTCAGACCGAACAGACTTGCCTCTCCTTGGGGGTCCTGTGCAGGGACACTATCGGTTTGTGCCGGTTCTTCGCTCGGGCTCTGTGCATACGATACAAAAGATGAAACGCTAACCGACATCATAAATACTGCGACTGATAACATTAACTTTTTCATAATTCCACATTTTTAAGTTATACACTCTATTATTCCATTCTTCGCCTAATGAAAATACAATCGCCGTGCCAATGGCGCCAATATGCACATAAAGCTCTATTTATTAAGATATTAAAAAATAATACCACTTGTAGCATAGTGTGGAATAGTGTGGAACAGATGTGGAGTGGTGTGGAAAAATTCCACACCACACACCCAAAAAGCATCGGGACACCCCAATTGGAGTGCCCCGATATAGATGTACGGGAACCGAGATCGAAAGGCGACAATCACCCCCACCCGCCCGGCTTCACTCGATGTGATACAGTTTGAGTTTGTTGTAGAGTGTCTTGCGATCGATGCCCAGCATTTCGGCCGCCCGGCTCTTGTTGCCTGCACAGTGTTGCAGAGCGGCCACAATCTTGGTGCGTTCGCTCTCGGGGTCGTGCAATGCGGCCGTCCGTTTCGCAGACTCGGCAACCTCCAGTCCCAGATGTTCCACCCCGACGGGAGCTCCTTGCGACAGCAGGGCGGCCCGCATTACGGTATTGCGCATCTCGCGCAAGTTACCGGGCCAGCGATAGCGACAAATCTGCTCCATGGCATCGGGCCGGAATCCCGGGACGGGCTTCTCCAACTCGCGATTGGCCTGGTCCAGAAAGAAGTTGGCAAAGAGTGGAATATCTTCGCCCCGCTCACACAGGCGAGGCATATGGATGGTAAACTCATTGATGCGGTGATACAAATCTTCGCGGAAGGTACCCGCGGCTATGGCAGCCTTCAAATCTTCGTTGGTAGCGGCAATCAACCGCACATCGACCTTAATATCGGTCGTGGTACCTATCGGCTTGACCCTCCGCTCCTGCAACACCCGGAGCAGTTGTATCTGCACGTCGTAACTGAGATTGCCTATCTCGTCGAGAAATATCGTGCCTCCGTCGGCCTCGACAAAGGCTCCCACCTTGTCTTCGATAGCCCCCGTAAACGACCCCTTCTTATGACCGAAGAACTCGGAGGCGGCCAACTCCCTGGGGATGGCTCCGCAATCGATGGCCACAAACGGACGGTCGGCTCGCTTGCTCAACTGGTGTATCCGCTTGGCCACATACTCTTTACCTGTACCACTCGCCCCGTTGATTAAGACCGACATGCTGGTAGGGGCTACCAACCGTACATACGAATAGAGCTGCCGGGCAGCTTCGCTCTGCCCCTCGAGATAGCCGGGCTCTTCGGGTGCAGCCTTTGGCTTGGGCTGCTTCGGTTCGACGGCACGGGCGGCGGCCCCGAGTACCTCGTTGATTTTTTGCAACAGATCTTCGGGATTGACCGGCTTGGCTATATAATCCTTGGCCCCCAGTTTCATGGCCTGGACGGCCGAGGGGATGGCTGCATAACTGGTCATCACGATAACCGGCACCGGTTGCCGCCGGGCATTGAGCCACTCCAGCAGGTCGATGCCTTCGCCATCGGGCAGCCGCAAGTCGCACAGCACCAAGTCGACGGCTTCGTCCTGCAGTGCACGCCGGGCCGCTCCCACCCCCGAAACCGAGGTGATGGCAAAGCCCTTTTTGGTAAGCCACGTCTGCAGCATGAGGGCAAATGTAGTATCGTCCTCGACGATAAGAATATGGTTCATGGTTGTTGTTCCTCCTTTCTTAAAATAGCTTGCAACTCGTCCCGTATCTGCCCGGCACAGGCGAGCAGAGGGGTCAAGTGTTCCGACAGGCTATCGCTCCACGGGGCAGCCCCCTCCTCTTCCAGTCGCGAAAGCAACGGCAGCATGTCCGAGAGCTTCAGCATGGCAAAAAGCGGCTGCCATTTGTGAGCCATACGGGTAACGACTACCCCGTTGCGCGTCTCGCGAGCCTGCTCCAGCTCTTCGATCTGGGTCGTAAGTTCGTGCAAGAGGGTTTCCAGTATCTTCACACGGGCGGCCCGGTCGTCACCGGCAAACACGGTGAGCGGCGAAAAGTCATATCGCCCCTGCGACTCTTCACCTTCGGCGGTCACAGGCTGCGGCTCGGCTACGGCCCGAGGTACCTCGTGCCAAATGGCCGACAGGCAGTCGGACAGCTGTGCCAACGAGAAGGGTTTGCGTAACACACGCGAAAAGCCTTCGGACAACAGACGCTCCGAATCGCTGCGGGCCGTAACCACGACTACGGGAATATCCCGGGCCCGGGGCACCGACGAATCGCGCAACGATTTCAAGAACTGCACACCATCCATCTCGGGCATCTGCATATCGGTAAAGACGGCGTCGAAGGGTTCGTGCTCCAGATAGCTGACCACCTCTTCGGGCCGCACACAGGAGACCGCCTCCACGCCGAGTTGTTTCAACTGGTTTTCAAAGAGGGTCAATTGTATCTTGTCGTCGTCGAGCAACAGGCAGCGGCGCCCGGCAAAGGCGGGAGCTTCGGGCTCGGCCTCGCCGTCGACCTTGTCGAGCGGAATCTCTACGGTGAAGGTACTGCCCACCCCCTCCTGGCTGCGCACATCGAGCCGGCCGCCGAGCAGGTCGACCAACTGCCGGGTAATCGTCAAGCCCAACCCGAAGCCTTCGATGCCCTGAGCCGACGACAAGCGGGTAAAGGCCTGGAATATCTGTTCCAAATCGTCACGGGCAATGCCCCGCCCCGTATCGCTCACCGAGAAGACCAGGTATTGTCCCCGCACGAATAGATGCACGGTGACCCGTCCCCGGGCGGTAAACTTCAACGCATTGGAGAGCAGGTTGTCGACAATCTGCTGGATGCGCAACGGATCGCCCGCAAAGGTGGCATTGGCCGACGGTTCGGCCTTCAACTCCAGCGTCAACTGCTTCTTCTCGGCCACCGGCTGCATGGCCGAGACAATCTTCTCGAACAACACCCGCGGATTGAAGGTAAGGTGATTGACATCGAGTTTATGCGACTCCAGCCGATAAAAGTCGAGCAGGTCGCTCACCAGCGACAACAGATGGTCGGACGAGGCCTTCATATTTTGCAGATAGAACCGCTGCCGCTCGCTGTTGTCGAGCCTCATCATCAGTTCTACATATCCGATAATCGAACTGAGCGGAGCCTTGAAGTCGTGCGTAATTGTCAGCATCAGCTTCTCGCGAGCCTCCAGCAGCTCTTCGGCCCGACGGCGGGCCTCCTCCAGTTCGCGACGCCAGCGGTCGTCGCGCATCCAGCCCCGCCACACCATGATGCCGAATATCAACGCCAGCACGATAGCCCCCGAGGCCACCCCCACCAGAGCATTCATCGACTCCTGGCGGATAGCCTCGTTGCGGTCGAGAATCCGCTCCGAGACCAACAGTTGCTCCTGCTCGAAGCTACTCATCAGCCGGCCTATCTGCCCGCTCAACCGCTGGTTGTCAAACCGCAGTCGCCAGCGTTCCCGCTCGAGGGCCTGCTTCGAGAGCTCGCGACTCTCGTGAAAACCGCTCTCCATGGCCTTCAGGTCCAGAGCCAGCGAATCGCTCAAGGCCCCAATCCGCCGCGACTCCGACCGAATGCTGTCAAGTCCGCCCGGCGACTTGCCCGATATGGCATCGGCTATGCGACCGAACAGATTGCGCCGCTTGCGCTTCTCCATGAGCGAATCGCTCTTCTGGGCCAACTTTTGCTGATGGGCATGAATAAGGAGCAAGGAGTCTTGCTGACGCATGATGTCGTCGAACTTGCGATTTTGTTCCTCGGCCACATCGATCGACGTACTCATCAACCGACGGATGACCGAATTTTTCCGATTCAACAGATAGACAATGCTGTCGATACGCGACAACTGCACCGAGTCGGCAGTGATGTTACACAACGAATCGACGCACGACACGGCATCGTTCATCAAACGCCGGTACACCGGATAATCGGAATAGCGTCCCCACACCAGCGATTGCCCCAGCGTCTCGGTACGATAGAGCAGCGACAGCGCATCGGATACTCGATGGCGCTTGGCCGTCATATCCTCCTCAACCTCACGCACCGATACCAACAGCCCTATCTCGTGATAGACAAACCACGAGGAGGAGAGCAGCACGACAACGAGCAGCAAATATCCCCACAACGCCTTGTTGCGGGTAGCTTTTCGGGAATAGGAAGCCATAGTTCACGATTTGGCGGTGAAGATAAAAAAATTTCCACAAAAACCATCCCCTCCTCCCCCCGCTATTTTTCATTCCACCTCTTCCTCCCTACCCGAAACGGCCCCACGCCTGCCCCCCAACTACATGCCGGCCATCAGCATCGGCCGCCATTCATGACATACACTCGGGGGCATCACACCTTTTTAATAAAGAGGGACGAAAAACAGCCCCTGTCCACGGATCAAAACGCACCACGGCCTGCCACAGGTTTCCCGTTCACTTCTGCCGCCTGCTTACCCTACCCATCCCCCTCCCCAAAAACGGTCCGGACCGGATCCGTTTCACAGCTTTACAGCGATATATCCCGTTTTTTATACCCCACTCATACAGAAACGGAAAATATGAACATACAGTAGGGAAATCTCATCGCGATAAAGCATATATAACTACCTATTTTTGCAGTGGATAAATGAAACAAACGTTATGAAGAGACTTTTATTTACATTTGCTGTTCTCTCTACGCTTTTTCCTCTTAAAGCGCAGGAGACGCTCACGCTCGAGCAGTGTCTGCTCATGGGCATCGAAAACAACCTCCAGCTACAGACGAGGCGCAACGACATCACGAAAGGCAAACACAATGTTACCGAAAACCGTGCCAAACTGCTGCCTCAAATCAACGCCGTAGGGTCGTTCAACGACAACTTCAATCCGCCCGTATCCGTAACCGACGGCTCGGCCTACGGCAACCCCTACAACGTGACCAAGACCTTGCAGTACAACGCTTCGGCCGGGCTCCAGTTGCAGATGCCTCTCTATAACCAGACACTGCTCACAGCGCTCGACATCACGAAGATGATGGACCGCATCAACCGCCTCTCTTACGACAAGGCCCGCAACGACCTCATAGAGCAGATAACCCGCATGTACTATCTCGCCCAGAGCACGGCAGAGCAGATTGCCATCATCAAGGACAACATCGCCCGACTGGAAGAGCTGCGAGATATTACCGTAGCCTTTTTTGACAACGGTATGGCCATGGATGTCGACGTGAAGCGAGTGAACATCAACCTGGAAAATCTGCAAGTACAATGCGACAACGCCGAGGCCATGCTCACGCAACAGACCAACATGCTGAAGTATGTAATCGACTATCCGGCCGAAAAGCCCATAGCCCTTACCGCAGTCAATGCGGCAAGCGTCGAGGATATTGAACTCACCGGACTTTACGAGTCGTTGCCCGAGCTACAGCTGTTGCAACAACAGAGCGAACTGGCCAACAAGCAAGAGACGATGATTCGGCAAGGCTACCTGCCTTCACTCTCGCTCACAGGCAACTTCACCTACTCGGCTTTCACCGACAAGTTCTGCAACTGGTTTCACTCCGGCCCCTCCAACCACTGGTACAACTCATCGGGTCTGGGCATCACGCTGCGTATCCCAATATTCGACGGACTCGAGAAACGCTCCAAGATACGCAAGGCCAAACTCGATGCCGAGAACGCCCGCCTGGCCTACAACGACGCCCTCAAAGGGTTGCACACCCAATACCTCAATGCAACCTGCGACCTCATGAACAGCAGGCGCAACTTCACCAAGCAACTCGACAACTACCGGCTTGCCGAGGAGGTCTACGCCGTTACGGCCGACCGCTACCGCGAAGGCATAGCCTCGATGACCGAAGTGCTCCAAGACGAGATGCAGATGAGCGAAGCTCAAAACAGCTATGTGACCGCTCACTACAACTATCGCGTGACGGCCTTGTCGCTCTTGAAACTGACCGGCAAACTCGACTCTCTGCTGAAATAGACCTTTTCACAGAGCAACCGAACAGCGCACAAACACACTCATAATCAACCATTTTAGAATTTACTTCAATGAAAACTCCGAACAACAACATACAGAAAACCAACACCCTGGAACAACAAGCCAAAAGATTACGGAAACAGCGCTCCCGCCAAATCGTAGCCAGCATCTTCGGCATTATAATCCTCGTATGCGGCATTGTGAAAATATCAATGATTTTTCTCGACTACAAAAATACCGAAACCAGCAACGATGCCCAGATAGAACAATATATCTCGCCGGTCAACCTTCGTGCCTCGGGCTACATCAAGCGAGTATGTTTCACTGAACACCAGAACGTAAGAAAGGGTGACACCCTCTTGATCCTCGACGACCGCGAATACCGCATTCGCGTGATGGAAGCCGAAGCTGCGCTGAAGGATGCTTTAGCCGGCGCATCGGTCATAGGACAGACACTGCAGACGACACAGGCTTCGGCCTCGGTCTACGAGTCATCGATTGCCGAGGTTAAGATACGCCTGGCCAAACTCGAGAAAGACCGCACCCGCTACCAGAACCTGCTTGAACGCAATGCCACAACACCGATACAACTGGAGCAAATCGAGACCGAATACGAGGCTACCCAGAAAAAACTGGCCGGACTGATAAGCCAGCAAAAGGCTGCCATATCGGGTGTGAACGAGGTATCTACCCGCCGCCAAAGCACCGAGGCTGCTGTCGAAAGAGCCCGCGCCGCACTCGAGATGGCCCGCCTCAACCTCTCCTACACCGTAGTCGTGGCTCCTTGCGACGGCAAACTCGGACGCCGTGCCGTCGAGGACGGGCAGTATGTTTCGGCCGGACAGACTCTCACCTACATCATACCCGACACCCAGAAGTGGGTGATTGCCAACTACAAGGAGACCCAGGTCGAAAACCTGTATGTAGGTCAGGAGGTAGCCATTACGGTAGATGCTCTTGACGGACATGAGTTCAAGGGACGCATCTCGGCCATCTCGGGAGCCACCGGTTCCAAATACTCGCTCGTTCCTACCGACAATTCGGCCGGTAACTTCGTGAAAATACGCCAGCGAATCCCGGTCAGAATCGACTTCACCGATCTGTCCGAAGCCGACAACGAACGCCTGGCTGCCGGCATGATGGTAATCGTAAAAGCTAAAATCGATTAAGCAAGCTGGCTCGTGAAGCATCTCTCACAAAAAGCTTAGAGTCATGAAACAAAATACGATAAGCCTCACCTATGGGGCAAAATATAAGAACTACCCGTTCTACAACTGGGTACCCAAGCCGCTGGGCATCATACTGCTGATACTGCTGTTTATCCCCATCCTCACCGTAGGTGGCGTTTATACAGCCAACAGCGGCGAAATGACAAGCGGACTGGGCATACAGTCGGAACACATACAGTTCGTGGGGTTCGTCACCTCCGTGGGCATGGCGGCCTTCTCGCCCTTCTTCTACCAGTTGGTGTGCATACGCCGCGAAAAGATGATGTGTGTCGTAGGGTTCTCCCTGATGTATCTTCTCAGCCATGTCTGCGCCATCACCGACAGCATATTTGTACTGGCCCTGTGCAGCCTCATCATGGGGTTCTTGCGCATGGTACTCATGATGGTCAATCTGTTCTCGCTCATACGCTACGCTTTCGGCATGGAAGCTACGCAAAACATCACACCGGGCAACGAACCTGTCGATGAAGAGGGATGGGACCGACTCGACTCGGAGAAGAGCAAGAGCATGCCGATAATATATCTGTTCTTCATGATTCTGGGACAGTTGGGTACATCGCTCACGGCATGGCTGGCTTATGAATACCAGTGGCAAGACGTGTACTACTACATGATGTGTATGACGCTCGTAGCTATACTCATCGTCCTCGTCACCATGCCTTACCACACCTACAACAACCGGCGTTTCCCCATTACGTTCCGCAAGTTTGGCAATGTGGCCGTTTTCAGCGCCATGATGACCTGCGGCATCTACGTTCTCGTGTATGGCAAAACGCTCGACTGGTTCTCCGACCCCACCATCGTACGCTCCACGATACTTACGGTAGTCTTTGCCCTCGTGTTCTTCTACATGGAGTGGTCTCACCAATCGCCCTACTTCCTCATGGGGGTATTCCGCCTGCGCACCATCAACATGGGTATCGTCCTGTTCCTCCTGCTCATGGTATTCAATACCAGTTCGATGTTTGTCAACGTGTTTACCGGCATGAGCATGAAAATAGACAACTGGCAGAATGCCGCCTTGGGCAACTGGAGCATGCTGGGCTATTTCATCGGGGCCGTGATAGCCATCTTCCTGGGCTCCCGCAACGTAAAGCTGAAATATCTTTTCGCTTTAGGTTTCTTGCTCATCGGCCTGTCGTCCCTGTTCATGTATTTCGAAGTGCAGACCGACGGTCTGTACGAGAGGATGAAGTACCCGGTAATCATACGCTCGACCGGCATGATGCTCATCTACTCCCTCACGGCCGTGTATGCCAACCAACGCATGCCCTACAAGTATCTGTCGACCTGGATATGTATCATGCTCAGTGTGCGTATGGTTATTGGCCCGGGTATCGGTTCGGCCCTCTATTCCAACGTGCTCCAGCACCGCCAGCAGCACTACATCACAATGTTTGCTCAAGATGTAGACCGCATCAACCCCCAGTCGGCCGCCGACTACGACCAGACGGTAAACGGGATGCGCTGGCAAGGCCGCAGCGAGACCGAGGCCGAACACATGGCTGCCACGTCTACTAAAGGCAAAATACAAGTGCAGGCCACCCTCTCGGCCGTCAAGGAGATGTCGGGGTGGACCTTCTACGGTTGTATCATTTCAATGCTCTTCGTACTCATTTATCCATACAAGAAGAGGGAATTATCTGCTTGGCGGGAATAACAACCCGCCAAGTCAGATAATTTTTATTACCTTAGTGGCGATAAATATTTGCCCCTATGGAAAAAACACTTTATGAAAAGGCTACGGCCCGGCTTGACACGCTGCAAGAAATGATGTCGGGCCAGGCCGATGTGTGCTCGTCGGGGGGTACCGTTTCTGATTTCCCGGCATGTATGAAAGAGGGGTTTATCAGTTTCGGTATAGGCCTCATCGTGTGCCACGAAGGCGAGTTCGAGTTCACCTTGTCGGGCCGCTCCTACAAGGCCAGCCGCAACGAAACCGTCTTTATGCCCGAGGGGGGTCTCTTCCGCGTTACACGGCAATCGGCCGACGTGCTCCTGAGCCTCATCATCTACCACACCGAATCCATCCGCGACATCATGGGGGCCATGGTACAATCGGTACACCTCTATACCCTCATGTCGTCCAACATACCCTGTGTGTGGAGTACCGGCTGCGAAAACGACATCGCCCGGTACATCTCCCTGATAAAGGCCAAAGATATTTCGTCCGAAGATTTCTTTTCGATCAACGAGCACAAGTTGCTGCTGCTATCACTCACCTACCGGCTTTGCTCCGTGTTCAGCCAGAAATTCCTGTCGAACAGCCCGACCCATGCCCGGCGCACCGAGATATTTCTGAAACTGATACGACTCATCGACCGCCACTTCATGCACGAGCGGGGTGTGGCATTCTATGCCGACAAGCTATGCCTCTCGCCCAAATATCTGTCAGAACTATCAAAATCGGTTTGCGGATATACCGTTCAAGAACTGGTATTCAAAAACATAACACGCAAAGCCATGTCGCTGCTCGACAGCACCCACAAGACCGTAGCCGAAATTTCCGACGAACTCAATTTCCCTACCCCATCGAGTTTCGGCACATTTTTCCGCAAGCAAACAGGCTTATCGCCTCAAAAATATCGCAACCAAGCATAAACCGAAGTACAACAATCATTACCGACACCTATGGAAATTTTGTTTTACCAATACCCTCCATGCAGCACCTGCCGCAAAGCGGCCCAATGGCTGCGCGACCATCACATCGAGGTAACAACCCGGCACATCGTAGAGACTCCGCCCACGGCTCAAGAGCTCGTCCAATGGATTGCCCGCAGCGGGTTGCCTCTGCAAAAGTTTTTCAACACCAGCGGCCAGCGATACCGCGAGCTGCGGGTGAAGGAGCGCATCCTCACCGCCCAGCCCCAGGAGCTGATCGAGCTGCTGGCCTCGGACGGCATGCTCATCAAACGCCCGTTGCTGGTCACCGGCGACCGGGTGCTCGTGGGTTTCGCCCCCACCCAATGGGAAGAGGCTCTATGCCCCCAGTCGAAATAACGGTACACCGCCACCCCCGAAGCGGACAAACCGAAGCAAACAAAAAGAAAATTAAAGAGTTTTACTTGCACGATTCGCAAAGAAACACTACCTTTGCGCCGCTAATGCAAATACTAACCAATTAAAAAATTTCAAATGGCAACAAAAATCAGATTACAGCGCTTTGGTCACAAAGACTATGCGTTCTATCAAATTGTAATCGCCGATAGCAGGGCACCACGTGATGGTAAGTTTATTGAAAGGATAGGTTCTTATAATCCGAACACTAATCCTGCTACAATAAATTTGAATTTCGAACGGGCTTTGTATTGGCTGACAACGGGTGCTCAACCCACCGACACCGTGCGCAACATCCTCTCTCGTGAAGGTGTATTGCTGAAAAAACACTTGCTGGGCGGTGTAAAGAAAGGTGCTTTTACCGAAGAAGTTGCAGAACAACGCTTCGAAGCCTGGTTGAAAAACAAGAAATCGGCTACCGATGCTGAAAAGGCTAAAATCTCTGCCGCTAAAGACGCTGCTGCCAAGAAACGTCTCGAAGACGAAGTAGAGAAGAACAAAGTGAAAGCCGAAGCTGTTGCTGCTAAGAAAGCTGCCGAAGCTGCCGCCAAGGCCGAGGCTGAAGCCGCTGCCAAAGCAGAAGCCGAAGCTGCCGCTGCTGCAGAAGCTCCCGCCGAAGAAGCAGCTCCCGCTGCCGAAAATGCTGAATAATCCAAAACTTAGACAGCATATCGAGACGGAGTATCCACACCAGGATACTCCGTTCTCTTTTTATAAACACCTCTCTACTCCGCACCCTACCCTCTCGCACCCCTGCCGCCAAGGAGAATTTAACACATCGATTGATTCCATTAAAGCCCATTCGCGACTTTTTTTATAAAAAAGGATAAAATAAATTCCTTTTCCTACTAGGGACCCTACTCGATATAGAGTTATTATATATGATAAAATTTTTTTTTGCAAAAAACAGATTTGCAAGCCTATTTTACGGGGGGGGTAACCATGAAAAACAGATGATCGAAAAAAAACAGATAATCGAGAAACATCCAATAAGAACACATTTTTTTCACTAAACTTTTATATCATGAGAAAACATTTTTTACTATTCTCTCTATTGTTTGTTCTCTTGCCATTCTTCACGACACAGGCACAGGAGAATAAAGCAATCAACATTCCACAACTCAACATCAACTGGAGCACCTCGGCCTACCGACTGGAAGTACCCGAAACAATCTTGGGCGACCGTAACGGTGGTGAAACCGACCGCACAGGAAAATCGTTTACCCTGTCGGCCTGGATCAACATGGACCAGTTTACCAATGGTAGCTACAACAACAAGGGAAATGTAATTATGGGTCACGGCGCCCGCTTTCACTTCAACTACAACGGCAGCCTGGTATTGGCTACAACAACCGACGGTACCCTCAAAATCATTTCGGGAGGTGGCAACACCGTGTCGGGCAATATCAATGCAACCATCGACTTGAATACCTGGACCTACCTGACGCTGGTCTACGACAACAGCGACTTTTCGGTAAAGGTCTACAAAGACGGTACACTGGTCGACTCTCGCAACAACGGCTCGCAATTGACTCTCTTTGGCGACGACCCCTGTATCTTCTTCGTGGGTGGTGCCGGTTTCTCGGGCCTCTGCGACGAAATGCAGTTCTATAACAAAGCTCTTACGGCCGACGAAGTAGCCCAAGCCTACAACAACAATCCTCAGGGCGTCTCGGGTCTGACTGCCTGGTACGACTTCAACGAAATCGAGAGCGGAACAACCGGTACGTTTGCCAACAAGGCTACCGGCTCGGCTCATGCCGACACCAAGGCTGTATTCTATAACCTCACCAACGCCACGCTGAGCAGCGACGGTGGCTATACCTCTATTAAGGCCTTTACCGAAACTGCTCCTACCTTGGCCGAAGGCCGCACGATTGAGACCACCACGATGTACACCGTAACCGTGCCCGAGACCGTAGAGAACGGAACCCTCTCGGTCATGAGCGGCGAAACGGCCCTCAACGCCGGTGAAAACCAGGTAGAGGCCGGTACCGAATTGACCATCACGGCTACGCCGAGCGAAAACTATTTCGTAGAGTCGCTTACCGTAAACGGTACTCCCGTTGAAAACGGCGGCACTTATGTAGTGAACGAAAATGCCACCATCGCCGTTTCGTTTGCCGAAATCGAAATGCACAGCGTATCGGTTGCCATCGACGAGAGCGTAGACTATCAAATCACCATGGACGGCGAACCGGTCGAAGACCTCACTTCGATAGTTGCCGGCAGCAAACTGACGCTGACCATCAACACTCTGCCCCAAGGTAAGAAACTCGCATCGGTAACCCTCGGCGACGAACCCCTCGAGGCTAACGAAGACGGCACCTACACCTTCACGGTAACTGCCGACGCTACCCTCACCGTTACACTGGCCGACATTGCCTACTATACCGTAACCTTGCCCGAAACCGTAGAGAACGGTACACTTACTGTTATGAAGGGCGACGTAGCCCTCAACCCCGGCGAGAATACCCAAATCGAAGAGGGTACTACCCTGACCATCACCGCTACCCCCAACTCGGGTTATGAAATACTCTCGCTCCTGATCAACGGCGAAGAGAAGATTGACGAAGTAGCCGACAACACCTACACCATCGCTTCGCTCGACGGAGACGTGACTGTCGAAGCTGCCTTCAGCGAAAAGGTTCTCTACTGGCAAATCACCTGCATGGTTGAAGGTAACGGTACGGTTACCATCTACGACGAAGAGGGCACGCAATACCCCAGCGGTTACAGCCAGATTCCGTCGAATGTAGACATGAGACTGGAATTCGAGCCGGCCGAAGGATACGAAATCGTTGACTTCTACGAAACCGATGCCGAAGGCGAAACCACTTCGTTGCTGACTCAGATTCAATCGAATGTATACAATATCGGCCGCCTCACCGGCAACCACATCTACAACGTGAAGTTCAGTGCTATCAGCGGCATCGAAGAAACCATCGACGCCCTCTCGATCTACTGCAACGCCGGCATGCTCTATGTAAACGGCCTGGGCGAGAACGCTACGATTGAAATCTACGACATCACCGGCAAACTGGTGAAAGTGGCTCACGAAGCTCCCGTCAATGTAAGCGACCTGTACAACGGCTGCTACATCGTGAAGGTAGCGATGAACAACGCCGAGAAGATGGTAAAATTTATCAAACGATAAGCCTTTGCATTTCGACCGACCGACGGTAATCCGTTGCGGTCAATAACCAACCAATCGGGGCCGCCTCGCATCGCGAAGCGGCCCCGATTCTTTACACCTCTTCCTGCCGGCATCGATAGTCCCCGAAAACGATACAACGGGGGGAAGAAAAAAACAAGGGTCATATCTTCGTCGCGATATAGTCCCTGTTGTATATCATAAATCGGGAATCGAATATTCTATCAAATCATTTCTCGCAGCACCCTTTGGAGAAAGTCTTATCCCCTTGACAACACTGCCACAACCGCTTTTCTGCTCATACCTGCCAGCGGTCTCGACAAAACGCCCGACTCCACCTCATACAAAGGCAAAGCTATTTCAAATGTGCATCGAACGTAACAAGCAGCGTCACGCCACTGGCCTCTTTTTTGGAGTACATGATGCCGATTGTATGGCCTTCCCAGTAGCCCTGGTATCCGGCAGACATACCCCATTTGTGCTTCTTCATTTCTATACCCAACATATTCAATTCGCGGCACATCTGTTCGGCTACGTTTTTCACGTTTTTCGCCTCGGTCTTCACATGAAACTGAACCGACTTGACAGAGTCGCTCTTCTCATCTACGCTGCTAACCGATACATAGTCTACCACATAATCCGCATAAGGGAACTGCACGTTGGCAAACAGGGTCGGCTGGCCAGAAAAGTCCTTATCGGTACGGACGTTGGTAAATAAGGACGGGGTCGTCAGAGCCACGCCTTGCAATACAGAGAAGGAAATCTGGCGAGTATTCACCACCCCCAAAGGACGCTCCAGCATCATCGCCACGGTGAGCGGGAAAGTCTTGTCGATGTATTTCGTATAGTCCACCAAAGCCTCACGGTCATCCGACTCGCCGTAATACAGAATCACCCGGGTCTCCTTCTCCACACCGTCCTCTTCCAGCAGGCCGGTTTTACTGTTCACGCTGCGATGCCGCACCTCCCGCTCAACCCAGTTGCCCTTATCGTCATAGCGGAGTATCCGGTAGTTATCCACGCTCAGCAGGGTGAAATTATTATAGAACACCGACTTCTCGATACGCTCAGCGGCCGAGTTGTATTTATACATGGTGGTCATTTCGCCCAGCAAAGCCACATCGTTTTCAAAAACGAGCAGCCCGTTTAACTCATCATATTGATACTCTGTACACAACTGATTACAACGCTCCAGAAGATAGCCGTCGGGACTGTATTTGCCTGTATCCTGTACGGCTTGATTGTTGACCGAGATCAAGCGGCCGTCGAAATCATAAGTATATACCTCGTCTCCACTTTTTATCATTTTCACATGGCCATAGGCATCCTCGACAACGGCATCGTAATACTTCTGCGCCCCGACCGAAGGAATGCTCAACAGCAAAACGGCACATAGGGAAACAATCCTGTTTTTCATATCTGTCCTAACTTTTAGGCCACAGCCAACCACGTGACGGAAAGAGG